>JBKJUQ010000015.1:0-2063 GCA_046590685.1 Hymenobacteraceae bacterium | reverse complement strand
ATCTCGATGGCGGAAGTGGTAGCGGCCGCCACGGGCGAGTTGGCGGCAGCGTGGCAGCAGGTATTGGCCGTCGGTTCGACGGTAGAGTGCGATTAAGTTTTTTTCGAAGTCTGCCAGCCCTCTCTACTGCTCCAGGTCACTCCTCATCGCAGAGTTGGGCCTACCTGTTGGTAACAGGGCTCCTCTTTTGCACGAGGTATCGCTTGGACTCAACTTCCGCCTTCAAGGGCCGTACGAAACACGCCGCGTCGGACCTTCCGACGCGGGTTTTTTTTTAGATGTCTACTGAATCTTCCTCTTCTACTCGTCGGCTACTGCTCGGTGCGCTTGCGGGCGTCGGCGCGATGGCACTTACGCGGTGGGCAATGCGCGGTGCTACAACGCCCGACTTTTCGTTTGCCAACCGTACGGTACTCCTGACCGGCGGCTCGCGGGGCCTCGGCCTGATGCTGGCGCGTAGGCTTGCTGCTGAGGGCGCGCGCCTCGCGCTCGTTGCCCGTGATGCCGCTGAGCTGGCCCGCGCCGCGCAGGAGCTTGCCAGCGCTGGTGTCACGGTGCGGATTTACCCCGCCGACCTGACCGATCGCGCCGCCCGCGAAACGTTGGTACGGCAAGTTGAGCTCGACCTCGGCCCCATCGATGTGCTGCTCCACAACGCGGGCGTGATTCAGGTGTCGCCCCTCGAAAATCTGAACGGTGACGACTATGCCCACGCCATGCAGATCCATTTTGAGGCGCCCTTGCATCTGATGCGGCTGCTAGTGCCCGGTATGCGCGCCCGCGGCGTGGGGCGCGTTATCAACGTGGCGTCGGTGGGGGGTAAGGTTGCCATCCCCCATATGGCGGCCTATTCAGCATCGAAATTTGCGCTGGTAGGTCTAGGGGAAGCGTGGGCCACTGAGCTGGCCGGCACGGGCGTGCGCGTGACGACGATCTGCCCCGGCTTGCTGCGCACGGGTAGCGCCCGGCAGGCTCAGGTAAAAGGGCGCCACGCCGAAGAGTACCGCTGGTTTAAACTGGCCGCCGGCCTGCCGGTGCTGACGATGAGTGCCGAGGATGCCGCCGACGCTATTCTCGCCGCCAGTCGTCGGGGCACTCCCGTCGCAGTACTCGGCTGGCCGGCCCAGCTCTTGAGTGCGCTGCACGGCCTGGCGCCGGCTACCACGGTGCGCATGCTTGGCGCCGTTAATCAGTTGCTACCAGCCGCAGCGCCTGATGGCGAAGCCAATCCCATTAAGCGAGGGGCCGATGTTGAGGCATCCGTGACGACTGATCCCTTTACCGCGCTCACCGACCGTGCGGCCGCTCGCCTCAACGAGCATAGCTAAGCAGCGCTGCTCCGATAGCTTCCCAGACATAGGGCTCGGCCGCTGGTCCCGGTAGTTCTCGCGGCCTGATACTACCAGTTGCTTACCAAGCGCACTCCTTCCACGCTGAGAAAGCGACTTCGCTCGCCTTGATCTTTCCCGATAGAGTTCTCGACCTGGATTGCAATAAATAAGTTATTAAATTTTAATATCAAAATGTATGGCCGCGCTGCTGCTGTCGCTTTGCGCTCACGCGCTTTCAGCGCCTCACGCTGCGGCAGGCAATGATCAGCTTTGCCCTAACCGGTCCTGATTGCTCATCGTAATCAGTGCCCCGACAGCGGTGTTGTAAGGATATATGGCGGGAGAAAGAAAATATTTCTACAAGATGCTTGCACAGCATCTTGCCAGGCTCTTACCTTAGCAGCAGTTATTGACGGGGTGCCCGGGGAAACCCGGGTATTTCGGTGGTAGCTAAGTTTGTTTTCATAGCTCAGAAAGGCACTGCGCGCTGCGCGGTGCTTTTTTTGTGCCCTTCACGCAGTCCAGCACGATCGGAAAGCGCCGTGCGATTTGTCGCAAAACGAGCCCCCGACTGGATTGGTACCAGACGGGGGCTCGCTTTTAATTCTAGCTAGCTAATAACCTATGCCAGGTAGAGGCGCTCGTAGTATTCCTTCGCCATTCGCGCCGACTCGAACATCGGCTCTACGTCGCGCTGAGCAGCTTGCCGAATCTTCAGGAACGCCGCCGGCT
>JBKJUQ010000447.1:0-12015 GCA_046590685.1 Hymenobacteraceae bacterium | reverse complement strand
GGAGGCAGAGCCAAGCGGCGCAACCCCCAGCGCAAATTTCGGTTTGGTAGGACGGGCGGGTATCTTTGGGCCGCCCGACGGGTCGCAGCCCGCCATGCCTTAGACTCTCCGTTCACTAACCTTTCGGCCGGTGCTTAGTCAGCTCCTCTTTCTTGTAGTCCTCGTAGCCGGCTTTGGGCTGTTTGCGTGGCAAGTGCGGAAAATCCGCTCCAACATCCAGACCGGCCGCGACCGCGCAATGGGTGGCACGGCGGCCGAACGCTTCCAGAAAATGTTGCTCGTAGCATTCGGGCAACAGAAGATGTTCAAGCGCCTGACGCCCGCGCTGCTGCACCTGGTAGTGTACGTGGGCTTTCTGGTAATCAACGTCGAGGTCATCGAGATCGTGATTGACGGCGTGTTCGGTACGCACCGAGTGCTCGGGTTTCTCGGCCCGCTCTACTCCGCCCTGACGGGCACCAACGAGGTGCTCGGCGCGCTGGTGCTGGTGGCGGTAGCGGCGCTCTGGTACCGCCGCAACGTATTGAAAGTGCGGCGCTTTACCGGGCCGGAGCTGCGAGCGTGGCCCGCCCTCGACGCCAACATCATCCTCTACGTCGAAGTAGTGCTGATGGCGGCGCTGTTCACGATGAACGCTGCCGACGTCAAGCTCCACGCGCTGCGTGGGGAGGAACTACCCGGGGCATTCCCGATTTCGAGCTTGCTCGTTGGGTGGTTTCCGAATAGCCCCGACGCGTTGCACTTCCTGGAGCGCGCGGGCTGGTGGGCGCATATCGTCGGCATTCTGCTGTTTCTGAACTATCTGCCGAGCAGCAAGCACTTCCACATCATCATGGCCTTCCCGAACACGTGGTACACCCGCCTCGTGCCGCAGGGTCAGTTCTCGAACGTCGAGAGCATCACCCACGAGGTGAAAGCGATGATGGACCCGAGTTACGCGCCGCCCGCCCCACCCGTAGATGCTGATGGCCAACCCATTGTGCAACGCTTTGGCGCCAAGGACGCCGACGACCTCACGTGGCTCAACCTGCTCAACGCGTACACCTGCACCGAGTGCGGGCGCTGCACGAGCGTGTGCCCGGCCAACATCACGGGCAAGAAGCTGAGCCCGCGCAAAATCGTGATGGACACGCGCGACCGCATCGAGGAAAAGCACCACGCGCCGATCATCTTCCGGCCCAACCGCGACGGCGAAGGCGGCGCGGCGGCTACTTCAGTGGAGGAAAACACGCTCGTGCGCGGCTACGTGAGCCCCGAAGAGCTGTGGGCCTGCACTACCTGCAACGCCTGCGTGGAAGCCTGCCCGGTCAACATCAATCCGCTCGACTCCATCATCGAGATGCGCCGCTACCTGGTGCTCGAAGAATCGGCCGCGCCCGCCTCGCTCAACGTGATGATGAGCAACATCGAAAACAACGGCGCGCCGTGGGCTTTCTCGCCGAGCGACCGGCTCAACTGGGCCGATGAGCTGTTTTTGAGCGGGAAATAACGTAGCGCGGGGCGCTGGCCCGCGACGAGCGCAGCGAGTTTCGCGCGATGCTCGGTGAACGAAGCACAATGTGAAAGCCGCTTCGCGGCTCGCGGGCCAGCGCCCCGCGCTACTTTTCCTAGCGCCATACCAAACAAATGGAAAAACGCCAAATCACCGTCCCCGTCATGGCCGACCTCGCCGCGCGGGGCGAAGCACCGGAAGTGCTTTTCTGGGTGGGGTGCGCGGGCGCCTTCGACGACCGCTACAAGCGCGTGACGCGCGCCTTCGTGCAGATTCTGGAGCACGTGGGCGTCAAGTACGCCGTGCTGGGCCTGGAGGAAACCTGCACCGGCGACCCCGCCAAGCGCGCCGGCAACGAATTCCTGTTTCAGATGCAGGCGATGCAGAATATTGCCACGCTCGACGGCTACGCGATCAAGAAGATCGTGACGGCCTGCCCGCACTGCTTCAACACCATTCGTAACGAGTACCCCGCGCTGGGCGGCAACTACGAGGTGATTCACCACTCGCAGTACCTCCAGCAGCTCATCGACGCGGGCCGGGTTAAGATCGCCGGCGGCGAGAGCTTCAAAGGCCGGCGCATCACCTTCCACGACTCGTGCTACCTCGGCCGCGCCAACGATATCTACGAGGCGCCGCGCGCCGTGCTCGAAGCCCTCGACGCTGATCTGGTGGAAATGAAGCGCAGCAAGGCCAACGGCTTGTGCTGCGGTGCCGGCGGCGCTCAGATGTGGAAAGAGCCCGAGCCGGGTCGCAAAGACATCAACATCGAACGCGCGGAGGAAGCCCTCGCGACCCTCGCCGGCGATTCGGCCACGCTCAACGCTCTCCACGGCGTCGAGACGCACCGCGCCGACCCGAGCCCGCGCTCGCTGGAAGGCTCGATTATCGCCGTTTCGTGCCCGTTCTGCATGACGATGATGAGCGACGGCGTAAAAAACAAGGAGCAGGAAAACACGGTGCAGGTGTTTGATCTGGCGGAGCTGGTGGCCTCGGCGGAAGGGTTAAACGCGTGAAGTTTTTCAATGCATACTGATCAGTGAACAAGAGCCAGTCGCCCGCTCTACCATTTACTGATCACTGTTCATTCGTCATTGATAATTTCTCTTATGTACGTCCCCCTCAATCAACTCCCCGACGACGCCCGCGTCTGGATCTACCAAGCCGCCCGCGAGTTCACCCCCGCCGAAACGGAGGTGGTTGAGGCACACCTGCGTGCCTTCTGCGAAGGCTGGGCTGCTCACGGTCAGCCGCTTCAAGGCGGCTTTGGGATGCTCGAAAACCGCTTCCTGGTGTTGGCCGTGAACGAAGAAGCTGGCTTACCGAGTGGTTGCTCAATTGACTCCTCGGTGGGCGCATTGCGCGACCTGAGCACCGCGCTCGGTGGACTTGACTTACTCGACAAATCGCAGATTGCTTATGTGCAGCCGACGGGGTTGGTAGGCACCATTGCCCGGGCGGAAGTACGCGCGGCGGTGGCCGACGGGCGCCTTACCCCCGCGACATCCGTGTTCGATACGCTCGTAGCAACAGTGGGTGGGCTGCGAACCGGGTGGTGCAAACCCGCCACGGCTACGTGGCTGGCACGCTACTTTTCGGAAGAGAAAACCCGGGCTTAAAGCCTTCGTTGCGCCTCAACGAGAAAAATGTGCGTAATATTGGACGTTCCGAACCGGGTCGTTGTCCCAACGCTCCGTCCATATTTGTCTATCCCATCGCGAGCCACGCTCGTTTTCTTCGCCTTTTCGTTTTTTCGATGAAGCACGTATCATCCGCTTCTCTGCTGATGTCAGCCGCGCTGCTGACCGCTTGCGCCACTGGTGGCCCCTTGGGTAAAGCTGATAAGAGGTTTATGCGCGGTGAGTATCAGGCCGCCATTCCCATGTACCAGGCTGCGCTGAAAGGCAATAAGGAGGTTGGGCAGGCAAACTTTAAGATTGCTGAGTCCTACCGCCTCTCCAACCGGCTCAAGGAAGCGCAGCCGTACTACGAGGCCGCGCTGGGTAAAGGCGTCAAAACCGAAGAAGCCTTCTTTTACAACGCGCTCGCGTTGAAAGCCGTTGGTCGCGCCGACGATGCATCGGTTGCCTTTGGCGACTACATCGACAAGGGTGGTCGCAAGTTCGCGGATCGCGCGCAGCAGGAAGTGGCGGGCTTGAAGATGGCCAAGACGATGATGGCCGCCACCCCGCGCTACGACGTGCGCGGTCTCGACCAGATCAACACCGATAAGAGCGAGTACTCGTCGGCCATGCGCAACGGAGAGCTTTACTTCGCTTCCGGGCGCGACGCGAAAACCTTCCCCGGCAATGGGGAGCCGTTCACGGACCTCTTCACGCTCAAGTTTGATGACGCGGCGACGATGATGGGCGGCTCACCAGCCAAGATCGAAAACCAGGCGATCAACATGCCGGAGCAGAACGAGGGTTCGCCCACGTTCTCGGCCGACGGTACGCTGATGATTTTTGCCCGCGGCAACGATGGTTCGAAGAAAGGCGCGCTGAGCGTTGATCTGTATCAGGCGCGCTACGAAAACGGCGGCTGGGCGGCGCCTACGCTGCTGGCGTTGAGCGTACCCAATGCCGACGACTTCTCGCCGGCCCTTTCGCCGGATGGCCAGACGCTGTACTTTGCTTCGTCGCGGCGCGGCGGCGCGGGCGGCAACGATATCTACCGCTCGACCTCGGGTGGCAGCGGCCGCTGGAACGCGCCGGAACCCGTAAGCGAAGTCAATACCGCCGGCAACGAGAATTTCCCGAGCGTCGCGCCGGATGGCACGCTGTACTTCTCTTCCGACACGCATCCCGGCTTCGGCGGGCTCGATATCTTCTCGCTCAAAGGCGGTAAGGTGACGAATGAAGGCATGGCGCTTAACTCGCCCGGCGACGACTTCTCGCCCCTCTTCACCGGGCCCGGAATGGGCGTACTGTCGTCGAACCGGGAAGGCGGTAAAGGCTCTGACGACCTGTACATGTTCAAGCGCGTCCCGCGCAAGACGGTCACTTTCTACGCCGACGGTACGCTTATGAGCCGCCCAGAGAAAGGCGCTGACCTGACGCCCCGTCCGGTACCCAACTCCAAAGTCCGGATTGAGTACAACGGCCGCCCAATGGGTGAGACGATGACCGATGGCGCCGGCAAGTTCTCGTTCAAAGTAGACTCGGCTCAAACCTATCGTATTGTAGCCGAGAAAGACAACTTTTTCACGGCTTCGCAGAACCTGACGGTGCCCGTACCGCCGACGCAGGATAAGCTGACGCAACAGCAGAACGACGTGAAGCTGCCCGTAACGCTGACGCTGGTAGAGATCGTGAAGGACAAGCCAATCGTGCTCGAAAACATCCTCTACGATTACAACAAGTCGGACATACGGCCGGATGCGGCGCTGGAGCTCGACAAGCTGGTGACGATTCTGCAGGAGAACCCCAAAATCTCGGTTGAGCTTTCCTCCCACACCGACTCGCGCGGTAAGGACCCCTACAACATGAAGCTCTCGGCCGACCGCGCTAAATCGGCGGTGACTTACATCGTCAGTAAAGGCATCGCCAAGACTCGGATGACGTCGAAAGGCTACGGCGAAACCCGCCCCATCGTGAAAAACGCGAAGACGGAAGAGGAATTCCAAACGAACCGTCGCACCGAGTTCAAAGTGACTAAGATCGCGCAGTAAGCTTCGGCTCACTAGCAAAAAACGTAAAACGCCCCCGTTGGACCTAGTTCGGCGGGGGCGTTTTGACTTTATTTGCAATCGGTAAATTCCGTCCAACCCAATGCATCTCAAGCACCTGACTTCCGCCACTATCCACACAGTCGGTTACGAGGTGGCGACGCAAACCCTGCGCATTGTCTTCCACAGCGGGGCGGTGTACGAGTACGCCCACGTGCCCGAGGACGTGTACGTGGGCTTGCTGCGCGCCAAATCGCACGGGGCGTACTTCGCAGCGCACATCCGGTCAGCGGACTACGAGTTTCGGGAAATGATCTGAAATGGCAAGAAAATTCACTACTAAGCGTATTACAGAAGCTGCTTTCATTCAACTAATTCAGCCGCTTATAGGGCTACCCATCACTAAAGTCTGGCGGGGGTACGGCTCAGCCATCTTTCTTGAGTTAGGCACTTTACAGACGAGTATGGAAGCGGGTAAATTAATGGAGAATGGCGAGGCGACTATTATGATCGAGTGGAGTTGGCGAGTGAAGAAAGCACGATCCATTCTATTCGGCAGCTGGAGTTCTGATCGAAAGATTACGAGCTGTTTAAATAAACTGACAGGAGCATCTATCGAGAAATTAGGGGTAGTTGGCCGACTTCCTGAGCTGGAAATTAAACTGAGCAACGGCTTATTTGTGTCATCATTTATGACGGCTGAGGGCCAGCCGGAATGGGCGATCTTGTTTCCTGATCGGCCGCCCGTGACCGTGTATGGCGGAGTACTTGTTAGACAACAGCCGATTTACAAGTGATTCAGGCCAGGTGAACGCCGTGCGCAGAGCACCTTTGCGGAATGCAAGCGCCCCTCCCCGACCGGTACTCCCAGCGCGGGGTTTCCGCGCAGAAAGAAGACGTGCACGCCGCCATCGCGGGGCTCGATAAAGGGCTTTTTCCGAAAGCGTTCTGTAAGGTGGTGCCCGACCTGCTCGGAGGCGACGCCGATTTCTGCACCGTGATGCACGCCGACGGCGCGGGCACCAAATCGGCACTGGCGTGGGCGTACTGGCGCGAGACCGGCGACCTGCGCGTGTGGCGCGGCATCGCGCAGGACGCGGTCGTGATGAACACCGACGATCTGCTGTGCGTGGGCATCACCGACGGCATTCTGCTCTCGTCTACCATCGGCCGCAACAAACGCTTGGTGCCGGGCGAAATCCTCAAAGCACTAATCGAGGGGACGGAAGAAGTATTACAGATGCTGCGCGAACTGGGCGTCGGCATCCACGGCACCGGCGGCGAGACGGCCGACGTGGGCGACGTAGTTCGCACGGTGCTCGTCGACTCGACGGTGGTGGCGCGGGCGCGGCGCGCCGACATCATCAGTAATGATCGCATTCAGGCCGGCGACGTAATCGTCGGCCTCGCGTCGAGCGGCCAGGCGACGTATGAGGCGCGTTACAACTCCGGGATCGGCTCGAACGGCCTTACCGCGGCGCGGCACGACGTCTTCGGCCCCACGGTCGGGGCGGCACACCCGGAAAGCTACGACCCGGCGCTGCCCGCTACGCTCGCCTACGTCGGGCCGCACCGGCTGACCGATCTGGCGCCCGCCGCCGTGCTGGCGGAGGCGCCGGGAATGACGATGGGCGAGCTGGTGCTCTCCCCCACCCGCACCTATGCGCCGGTAGTGGCCGCGTGGCTGAAGGCGGGGTTGCGCGCGCAGCTGCACGGCCTCGTGCACTGCTCGGGCGGCGGCCAAACGAAGGTGCTGCACTTCACCGACGGCGTCCACATCATCAAAGATGCCCTGCTGCCCGCGCCACCGCTGTTTCGTCTGATTCAGACGGCGAGCGGGACGTCGTGGAGTGAGATGTACCGCACCTTTAATATGGGCCACCGACTGGAGGCCTACGTATCGGCGGCAGTGGCGGCTGACCTGATCGCGGCGGCCGAAGCCTTCGGTATCGCCGCGCAAGTGGTGGGGCGCGTGGAAGCGGCGCCGGGCCAAAACCGCCTCACGATTCAGGGTGAGTTCGGCGAGTTCGCGTACGGCGCCTGATAGCTGCGGGGCGGGCGGCGCAGACTTTACGCTGGCGCGGACTCGACGTCAGCATCGGCCTCCGCCGCTATCGCTTGCGCGTCGCGCAACCACGCGGTGCCCTCCTCAGGAGTCGCGAACAGGGCCATCACGAAGCGTTCGTTGACGCGCTTGCGCATCTCCTCAGCAGAGGCCTGTACGAACGTATCGGGGGGCGCTAGGTGCGCGAAGCGGCGCAAACCCAGCTCCAGGGCCTGCGGCATCCACGTCTGCGCGATCCAGTCGTTCGCCTGGTTCCACGAGCCGACGACGGCGCGGTTGTCGTTGAGCAGGTACTGACACCCCGTTTCGCGCATTACCTCCAGCACGGCACCGGCGCCCTGCATCACCGAATCGACCGACAGCACCCCGCGCCATTCGTTGTAGATCCAGTTGTTTTCAGCTTCGTGCGTGATGGTCAGGTAGGGCTGGCCAAAGCTATTGCGGAGAATGTGCGACATAGGTTGATAACAGAAGTCGGTCAGTTTAGGATAAAGGCAAAGGTAATCGTTGAGATTGGGCGACGGCAGCCACGAACCGTGCCCACCCGTATAGGGCGCCGTGCTACCGGTTCCCCCTGTTTTCGTGACTATCCTGTTTCTGTCCATCCTGACGGCTGTTGGGGTGGGGCTGATCGTGTTTACGCTACTCTCGGCGGTGCGCGCCATCGTGCTGCCGCGCTCCGAGCGAGTGGCCCTCAACTCGGTGGTGTTTGGCGCCGTGCGGTGGGCGGTGTACCAGATTGCGCGGCGCGGCGCCACGTACGCCCAGCGCGACCGTATGATGTCGCTCATCGGGCCGCTTGGCTTGCTCGTGCTGCCCATCGTCTGGCTCTCGCTGCTCTCGCTCGGCTACACCATGCTCTACTACGCGCTCGGGATCCGCGGCTGGCTGCGGGCCTACGACATCAGTGGCTCGGCGCTGCTCACGCTCGGCCCGCCGCAGTACCACATGGGCCTGCCAATCCGCATGCTGGTGTTTTCGGAAGCCTGCCTGGGGCTGCTGATGGTGGCGCTGCTCATTACGTATCTCCCCACGATCTACAACGCCTTTACGCGCCGCGAGGCCATTGTGGTGCAGCTCGAGCTGCGCGCCGGGCTGCCCATCTCCGCGGCGGGGCTGGTGTGCTGGCTGCAGCAGAGCGGCGGCCTGGTGGACGCGCAAACTGCGGGCGGCGGCACCAGCATCTGGGCGCAGTGGGAACAATGGTTTCTCGACATCGAGGAAAGCCACACGTCCTTGCCCGTCCTGAGCGTCTTCCGCTCGCGCGAGCCGGGGCGCTCGTGGGTAACGGCCGCGACGGTCATTCTCGATACCACCGCTATTATTTCCGCCTGCACCGATCCCTGCCCCGACCCCCACCGCACGCTGTGCCTCAAGGCGGGCGTCATCACGGTGAACCGCGTGGCGCGCTTCTTCGAGGGCACTAGCCAACCCGTCGCTGAAGGGCCGCACGCGGCGGTCGCCTTCGACCGCGCGCAGTTCGCCGGCGCGTACGAGCAGCTGCGGACCGCCAACGTGGCCGTGCGCGGCTCGGAAGAAGAGAGCTGGGTCGCGTTCTGCGAGCTGCGGGTCCGGTATCAGGAAGCCCTCACGCGCCTCGCTCACCTGGCGATGGCGCCGGTAGTCTGAGGGTTAGTTGATCGTTTTTGGTTGATAGTTGATCGGTGGAAACGTGCCTCATCGCCGGGCAATACTTACCTCTTGGGCAATACTTGGTGAAGCAGGTAAAAAACGGTACTAATCGATTGACCAAACGGTACTAATCGATTGACCAAACGATTAGTACCGTTTGACCGAATGGTACTAACCGTTTGCCAGTGCCCTTCCATCAACCAACAACGATCAACTAACTACCCTTCATCAGGCAGAATCTTGATGTCCTGCACGAGTACGCGCTGCTCGATCTGGCGCGCGCGCGGCGTGTTGGCGAGCCCGCCAAGCGCGGTCTCCTTGTAGCGGGTTTCCATCGACTCGCTCACTTCGCCCAGTGCCGCCACGCACTGATCAACCGGAATCACCGGGTCGACGCCGGCAATGGCGATCTGGGCGGAGGAAAACGCGATGGCCGCCGCCGACGCGTTGCGCACGATGCACGGCACCTCGACAAGCCCTGCGACGGGGTCGCAGACGAGGCCCAGCATGCACTGAAGCGTGATGGCAACGGCGGCGAAGGTCTCATCGACCGACCCGCCGAGGCTATACACGATCGCCGCCGACGCCATCGCGGCGGCCGAACCTGTCTCCGCCTGGCACCCGCCGACCGCCCCCGCCAGCGACGCGTTGGTTTCGATGATCAGCGCCACGCCCGCCGCGATCAGCAGGCCTTCGTGGATGGTGCGGTCGGGCAGGTTATGGATTTCCTGGAGCGTGGTGAGCGTGCCCGGCAGGATGCCCGACGCGCCGGCCGTAGGCGCCGCCACCACGCGGCCCATGCACGAGTTGACTTCCTTGGCTCCCACCGCCCGCTGAATCAGCCGCTTAAACTCCGGCGAAAGCACCGTGACGGGCGAAGCCGCAATGCGCTTCGCGCCGTTGTTGACCATTCCCGAGCGGGAGGTCATATCGGCCGTCAGGCCGGTTTGCACGGCATCGCGCATCACGTCGTAGGCGGCCGCGATCCCCGTCCAGATCTGTTCCTCGGTACGGCCCTTCTGCTCGATCTCGTATGTGAGCACGGGTTGCCAGAGCGGCTCATTCGTGGCGGCGCAATGCGCGGCCCAGGCGGCGAAGTTGTTGAATAGAAGGGCCATTTGAGGAGGGTGGGAAGGTGGGAAGGTGGAATGGTGAGAAGGTGGGAGGGTGAGAAGGTGGGAGGGGGAGAAGGGGGGAGGAAGGCAGAAGAAAGGTAAAAGAATAAAACCTCTTACACTCTTCCCCTCCCACCCTCTCACCCTTATCTTACCCTCCCACCCTCTAACCCTCCCAACACGGCCCGTCGCACCTGCGCATACGGCGCCCAGCCGCGCGCAACGACGGTACCTTCATTGCCGCGCCGCAGCACGAGCGTGGGGAAGCCGGTGATGCCGATCTGCGAGGCGGCCGTGAAGCCGGCCTGCGTATACGCGGCCGTGTCGGGATCGGTAAAGGACGTGAGGAAAGCTGGTTCAGAGAGGTCGTAGCGGGCCGCGATTTCGAGCAGCACCGCCGGGTCGGCCAGGTCGTGGCCGTGCGCGAAGCCCGCGTCGAGCAGGTCGTGGGCGAAGGGTACCGTCCGGCCCGGGTGGCCGTCGAGGCGCGCCAGTACGGTAAGGGCGCGGCTCGGCGGTACCGAGTTCTGCACGCGGGTGCCTTCTTCGACGATGCGCCGGAATTCGGGACCGAACACGACGCCCGTGCGACTCTCCAGCGGCGCCAGTGCCCCTTTGATGTAGGCGGCCTTCTCGCCCAGCGGCCCCACGCGGTCGCCGACGACCATTCCGCCGGGGTGCGCCACGAAATCGACGTCCTCCCGCAATTCCTCGTACAGGCGCATCAGCACGGGCGAGAAGCCGTAGCACCACCCGCAGAGGGGGTCGAAGAAGTACCGCAGCTCGGGGCGGGCCGCCGGACGGGTCAGGGAGTCGAAGGGCATTTCGGTTGATGTGCTAATGTGCTAATGTGCTGATGTGCTAATCTGGTCGGTCTGTGGCAGCGTTTCAGGGTACCGATGGCCTGATAAACCGATGGGCTGCAAGCAGCCACGCGTGGCTGCCACCGGACGCGGCAAACAAAAGTACCCTGAGTTCGATTCGCCCGTACTTTCGTGCCCATCGCGCACCACGCGCTCCGGCCCTGACAAGCGCGCGCAGCACATCCCCCCCCATCCTCACATCAACACATCGCCACATCCTCACATCAGCACATCAGCACATTCCCACATCAGCACATCAACCGAAATGCCGCCTGCCCTGCCCGATTCCTATCTAGCTGCCCACGGCGCCCTGCTGCTGTTTCTGGCCGGCGGACTTGGGTTCGTCGGGCTGGGGCTGCTCGTAGCCCGCGCCGTGAGCGTGCGCCGTCCAAACCCCGAGAAGAATGCCACCTACGAGTGCGGCGAGGAAACGGAAGGCCCGGCGTGGGTGCCGCTCAATACGCGCTTCTACATCGTGGCGCTCGTGTTCGTGCTGTTCGACGTGGAGCTGATCTTCCTGCTGCCGTGGGCCACTGCCTACGCCCGGCCCGACCTGCTGGCCGCTACCGGCGGGGCGTGGGGCTGGTTCGCGCTCGCCGAGATGGGCGTCTTCGTGGGCTTGCTGGCCTTAGCGCTGGCGTGGGCGTGGCGCGCCGGGTACCTCGACTGGATTCGCCCGCGGCCGGTGGTCCCGACGGTGGCGAATGCGCTGCCGGCGGAAGCGTACGCCGCATTGGCAGCGCGGCATACCCAACGCGCCGCACTCCCTGCCCCCGACGCTATTCCGACCCAATGATCCTCCCCGAGCTACCCCTTGTGCCGACTCCCACCCCGGCGGCCAAATCCGGCGACGGCGGCACCCTCATCGCCCCCCTCGACGACCTCCTAACCTGGGCCCGCATGGCGTCGCTCTTCCCCATGAGCTTCGGCATCGCGTGCTGCGCGATTGAGATGATGGCCGCCTTCGGACCAGGATATGATCTCGACCGCCTCGGCGTCATCCCGCGGGCCTCCCCGCGCCAATCCGACGTCATGATCGTGGCCGGCACCGTCACCTTCAAGATGGCCGACCGCATTCGCCGGCTCTACGAGCAGATGCCCGAGCCGCGCTACGTCATCTCGATGGGCTCGTGCGCCAACTGCGGCGGCCCGTACTGGGAGCACGGCTACCACGTGGTCAA
>JBKJUQ010000439.1:0-2696 GCA_046590685.1 Hymenobacteraceae bacterium | reverse complement strand
CGTAGGGCAACCGGCTTCACGTCGGGCGGCAGCAGGCGGGCGAGCCGGTAAAGAATCTGCTCGGGGGCCGCAATCGGCAGCTCCACGTCGAAATGCGCGGGCTGGTGATGGGCGTGTACGCCGGTATCGGTTCGGCCCGAGCCGGTGAGGGCAATGGGCTGGCGGAGCAGCAGCGTCAGGGCATCCTGTACGACCTGCTGCACGGTGCGTTCGCCGGGTTGGATTTGCCAGCCGCAAAAGTGGGTGCCATCGTAGGCGAGCTCCAGCGAGTAACGCATTCGCGGTAGAAAATTAGGCGCCGCGCAGGCGAGCGTACAATAGCCCGTCGATTGTTTCGCCGTCTTTGGTGATCGCATCGCGCAGCCGGGCTTCGAACGAGAAGCCGGCTTTTTCCAGCACCCGGCCCGACGCCGGATTCCACGCGAAGACCAGCGCGTAGAGGCGCGCCAGATCGTAAGTCGCGAATGCGTGCTCGCTAAGCGCCCGGGCAGCTTCGGAGGCCAGGCCGCGCCCCCAAAAGGCGCGCCCGAGCCAGTAGCCCACTTCCGCGGAGCGCTGGCTGACGTCGGTCTTGAAGTGAACCCCCGCGCTGCCGGCCACGACGCCGTCGGCCGTTTCAATGGCGAGAATGAGGTTCGAGGCCGATTTGCCGGCCACTTCCCCGATAAAAAACTCGGCGTTTGCCAGCGTGTAGGGATACGGAAACTGATCGCGCATATTGCGCCAGATCGCGCGCTCGTGGCCGAGGGCCGCCAAAGCGGGCGCTTCCGCCATCGTCCACGGCCGCAGCCGCCCGCCGGAGGGCAGCGGTAGTACCGTCTCGTGCGTGGCGGCCGCACCCGTTAGCATTCGTTGCATTACGTTGGGGTTAGCGGGTTCAGGCGCGTTCGTACACCACGGCCGCGCCCTGGCCGACGCCGACGCACATCGTGGCGATGCCGTACCGCCCGCCCCGGCGCCGCAATTCGTGCAGCAGCGTGGCGGTGATGCGCGCCCCGCTGGCCCCGAGCGGGTGACCGAGGGCGATAGCGCCTCCGTTGACGTTGACCTTCGTTGGATCGAGCCCGAGATCACGGATGCAGGCGAGGCTTTGCGACGCGAACGCCTCATTGAGCTCCACCAGATCGAGGTCGGCCACGGTGAGGCCGGCGCGCTGCAAGGCTTTGCGCACGGCCGGGACGGGCCCGATGCCCATCACGGCCGGGTCGACGCCGGCCGTCGCGCAGCTCACCACGCGGGCGAGGGGCGTGAGGTTGTACTGCTTGAGCGCGGCCTCGCTCACCAGCAGCACGGCGGCGGCGCCGTCGTTGAGTCCCGAGGCGTTGCCGGCGGTTACGGTGCCGCCGTCGGCGGCCGTCTTGAACGCGGGCCTCAGCTCGGCGAGCTTGGTCAGGGGGGAGAGACGAGGGTGCTCGTCGACGCTGAACAGCACCGGCTCGCCTTTGGGCTGCGGAACCGGCACGGGGACGAGCTCGTCGGCGAAGCGGCCGGCGGCGTGGGCGGCGGCGTAGCGCGATTGCGACTCAAAAGCGAACTGATCCTGCGCTTCGCGGCTGATCTGCCAGTCGCGCGCGACGTTCTCGGCCGTTTCGCCCATCGCGTACGGGTGGTAGAGCTTGGCGAGCTTCGGGTTGGTGAAACGCCAGCCGAGGACCGTATCGAACATGGGCTGTTGGCGCTCAAAGGCCGTTTCGGCCTTGCCGAGCACGAACGGGGCACGCGTCATATTCTCGGTGCCACCGGCGATGTAGGCGTCGCCGTCGCCGCAGCGTAGCGCGCGGGTCGCGTCGATGATGGCTTGCAGGCCCGAGGCACACAAGCGATTGACCGTGGTGCCGGGGACTGAAACGGGCAGCCCGGCGAGCAGCGCGGCCATCCGCGCGACGTTGCGGTTGTCTTCGCCGGCTTGATTGGCGGCGCCGAGAATGACGTCCTCAATCGCGGCGGGGTCGAAGGCGGGATGACGCGCGAGCAGCTCGCGGATGACGTGCGCGGCCAGATCATCGGGCCGGACCGAGCGCAGGGTGCCATTAAAGCGACCAATCGGCGTACGCACGGCATCGACGACGAAGACCGCGGGTTGGGCGGAAGCGGGCATGGAACGGTTGAAGTGGAGGGTGGGGTAGGGAGCCGGGGGAGCGGCGCCGCAGGTGGGTGAGCGTACTTTCGCGCCACGAACATTCGTTCGTCCGCTTCAGTACTGTTTTAACGGGCAAAAGGCCCTAAATGAATCCGCCCGCGTTGTGCGCCCGTCAAAGGGTGCCCGGCGCGGGCGGAATTGTTTGGAAACAGTTCGGATTATTCGGCGGCATAAACGGCGGCGCTGGCCGTATCCGTGTCTTCCGTTCGGAGGCTGGCTAGGTAGCGTTCGGTGGTGGTGATTCGCTTGTGGCCAAGCATTTTTTGCACCACCCGAATATCGCCGGTGGCACGGTCGGCCAGATTGGCCAGCGTATGCCGGGCGACGTGCGAAGTTAGCTTACCGGAGATGCCGGCCTGCTCGCGCAACTTCACCAAGTGTCGGTTGACCGTGCGGCCGGCCGAATGTAGTTCGGCGTGTTGCCGCGCGGGCGTCAGGCCGGCAAAGTCGGCCGGGAGCAACGGCAACACGAACGGGCTGCCCGTGGTGCCGTAGAGCGCGCGGCATTGTGCTAGCAGATCGGCCAGCGGTGCCGAGATGGCCACGTCCTGAATGC
>JBKJUQ010000228.1:0-3123 GCA_046590685.1 Hymenobacteraceae bacterium | reverse complement strand
TCCTGATTCAAAATGAAAGGACTCGTGGTGGCTTCACGGGGATGTTATGCCATTTCAACGACTTGCGCCCAGAGCTGTTTGAAGAAGTAAAGGGCAACCTACAGCTACAACGACAAGCAGTCAAAGACAAAGTCAAAGCTTTAGGAAAGCTAACCGACTGTTATGTGATCTCGGAGTCCTCGAAGTTTGATCAAAGAAGACTTGACATTGATACGGCCTTAAGCGAAGCAGTTGGCCATGGGATGGGGGCACTTCTGGTATTTGGTGACGCCGCCGTCATCTACTATGAAGGCGAAGGCCCGCACGACAGCTGGATAACCAAAAGTCCGTATTCACTAGCCGGCACGGACCAACCCGGATGGTAAGAGCCATAAATAACGTGGGTATCCAGTAGGGAAACCCACGTGGCATAGAGCAGGGCCGTAGCAGTTAATACCAAAAAACGGCCGCCCGGTATCCCCGAACGGCCGTTCCGTCTTCTGCGCCCCTACTTCACCCGCTCCAGCTCCCACTCCTCGCGCAGCGTGATCTGGTTCTGCGCGTCTGCCTCCACGTACTGCCAGCGCTGGGTATCGCGCTTGTTTTCCGTCACCGTGAAGGTTGCCGCCGCCACCAGCCCCAGGCCGCCCTGGTTGCGGAAAAATACCAGCCGGTCGGCCCCGTACGGGTCGTTGCTCCACCGATAAGTGTAATCGCCGATGGGCAGCGCCCGCCGCGTGGGGTCTTCGGAAATCAGCGCCAGGCACCGCGACGGCAGCACCGAGTCGGCATGCACCACCACGCGGTTCTCATCGCCCGCCAGATCGAGAAACGACACGTCGCCGGGGTTTGCGACCGAGCGCGTGCCGGGCGTCGGGGTGCCCGGCGCGTAGGTGGCGGTCACGCGGCGGATGTGCCACGCGCCGGCCTGCTTGGCATTCAGCGTGCTTTCCTTGGTGCAGCTCGCCAGCAGCAAGCCCAGCAGCAGCCCGAGCGCGGGCACAAAACGACGCAACAAGTGGCGCATCCGGCAGAAGTAAGGAGCGAACATCAGTTATCGAGCGGAAACAGAAACAAGCCAAGCTGCACCTGCCCGCGCAGGGAGGTGAGGTCGTTCGCCACCGACTGGTCGACGGCCGAGTAGTTAAAAGGGTCCGCGGAATACGCGCCGTAGTCGAGGGGCAGAAAATCCGGCGACGCCACCCCGCCGAACGCGTTGGCCGTGGTATTCTTCGCGTTCGACCGATCGCTCAAGTCTTCCTTCACGAGGCCCTTCGTGAAGTATTCGATGCGCGCCGTCACCGCGAGCGCCTTCCACGTCAGTCCCGCCTTGGCACCCACGAAGCCGCCCATCGACAGCCCGCCGTACGTACCGTTGAGCGGCAGATCTTTGCCCCAGGAACGGGTGCCGTCCGGGTAGCGGATCGACGTCCCCACGTGCATCGTACCGGAATAAAATCCGAGTACGCCCCCCAGGAAAACATTTTTGCGCTGGAAACTCGGCTCCACGGCCGCCACCAGTACGTTTTGCTGAATCGCAAACGTGCGCTCCGCTCCGGACGAGAAGCGCGCCACCGCCGAGGCGTCGAGCCGCTGAAATCCAATACACCCGAAGCCCGCTACGTCGGCCATCAAGCTCCGCACTTGCCCCCCGCCGAGAGTCGGCTTGCTGGTCATGGTCGAGGCGGTCGCTGTAGTGTAGGAGTCGAGAAACTGGTTCATCGTTCCCCACTTCATCGACGCTACCCCGTAGCCGCCCGACACCGTAACCCACGCGGCTTGGCCGCGCGCGCCCGGTGCGCTCAGTAGCCCCAGCCCGAGCAGTCCGGCCCCGAAGACCCGGCGCAGACGGGCGTATTTCCGTGCGTACCACATCAGCGTTACGGGTGCGAAAGGGTGAAGGCCCAGCTCGCGCTCAGCCCGAAGTTGGTGATCCGGTACTGATAATCGCTCTCCTCGCGGGTGCCGTAGATCCCGAACAGCGACGGCTGAATCAGCGGCACCTGGTAGTACGGCCGCAGCGTGAGCCCCCCGCCATATTTGCCCAGCGGCGCCACGTCGCAAAAGAACGTGAACGCCGCGGTCGGACTTTTCTGCCCCGGCGCCAGCAGCCCCGTATCGGAACCGTCGTGGAAGGTGTGCCACTTGCCCTTGTCGTTGTCCTGGCCATCGCGCCGCGAAACCCGGAACAGCCCCAAGTCGACCGACACCCCCGGCCGCGCCCGCCCGCCCCACAGCGGCACGCCGATTTCGAGGCTCACTTCATTGAGCCGCTCGCGGAAGCTCGTGCGCCACTGCTGCCCCTGCGCGTCGGTGTAGCGCGCTTCGCGGATCGTGTGGCGGTTGCTCCAGCCCAGGCCCACCACGTAGGTATCTCCTTGGAAGATCATCCGCCCGATCACGCCCCCGAAGCGGTTGGGCCACGCCATGGCCGTCTGTACGCTCGCGGCGTTGCGGTTCAGCTCGGCGCTGTACACCGCCAGGTTGCCCACCCCGCCCGCGTAGCGCCCCACCTGATACCCCGTGGTGATAAACACACACACGGGGGCGTCGCCGAAGAAGCTTCCGCCCTGCGCGGCCGCGGGAAGCACCAGCCCGCCCAGCAGCCCTGCGGCGAGTAACCCGGGCAGCCGACGAGTCAGCTGAAAAGGAGGCAGTATCCGGTGCAGAAATGTCATAAATGCGGTCAGCTAAGGCGGCGTAAAGGTCCGGGCACGGTGTGAGCGGAACAATCCGTACCAGCCCGGATTTTTCTGTCGTGCGGCGCCCTCACGGCCCCGTCGCCGTGGTCGGGGGGGCAAGCAGCAGCGTTGCCAGCTGCCGATCCGCCCGGGCAATCTGCTCGCTGAACGTCACGTACGCGGCGTACTCGCTCGCCGGAAACTGCCCCGCCACCGTGCGCAGCTCGCGGCGGTAGGTCAGGGTAGCGCCGTCGGGGGCGGTCGTCGCCGCTGCCCGGTACGAGCCAAAGGCCGATTTGACCGTCGCCGGCGCCGGCAAGGCTTCCACGCGCGCGCCGGGCGGCAGTTGCACCACGACGGTATCCAGGTACGTGGCCGCCTCGGCGAGCCAGAGCGCCGCGGTGCGAACCGAATCGGGGCGAGGAGCCGACCAGCGACTCAGCAGGTTCAGCGGCAGCCGGAG
>JBKJUQ010000127.1:0-2257 GCA_046590685.1 Hymenobacteraceae bacterium | reverse complement strand
TGAGCGTCCCACCCGTGGCTCGCTAGCGCCCCTAAACCCGAGATACCGGCTGATGAGCTGGTATCAGCCACCGCTGCTTTTACCCTCAACGTCATTCAGCCATGCGCCCGCACACTTTCCTGGTAGTAGTACTAGCCTTGCTGGTTGGACCAGCGGCTCATGCGCAAAGCAGCGAATCAGCCACGATCGCCGAAATCAACCGGGCGACGGACCGCTTCTTTGCCGCTTTCGGTCAAGCTAATGCGACCCGAATCGACAGCCTGCTGGCGCCTAAGTTTATTTGGCAACCCCTGGGATTCATACAGATCCCCAGGGCAGCGCTGATCGAGCGCGTACGCCAGCGGGCCAGCGATCCGAAATCGTTGCGGTGGATCAAAACTACTTGGTCGTACCGCGATGTGCTGGTGCAGGGCAATACGGCCGTTTTCAACGGCGAAGTCGATGTGACCGCCGAAACCAAGGGCAAGCCGCTGCGCTCCGACGAAATCTACAACCTCGTCTGGGTCCGCGACGGTGGGCGCTGGCAGTTGCTGCACATGCTCCGCAGCGTAGGCGGCGCGCAGCTCGAAGCGCTCACCTGGAATAAGGTTTTCCACGATTCGGTCGGCTTTGATCTCCAGCCAAACCGCTTCCTTGAGCAGACAATCAAAAACGTTACGCCCGGCACCGCCCTCGACGTGGCGATGGGACAAGGCCGCAACACCCTGCTGCTAGCCCGCCAAGGCTGGCGCGCGACGGGCATCGACGTCGCCAGCGAAGGAATTCGAATCGCGCAGGAGCAAGCGAAGCGGGAAAAGCTCGCAATTCAGACCAACGTGGTGGACGTGCGGCGCTACGAATTTGGTACCGCCCGGTGGGATCTGGTTGCGATGATTTATTTCGGCGAGCTCGATCAGTACCTCGACCGCATCTACGCCAGCCTTCGGCCCGGCGGCTTACTGGTGTTCGAAGGGTTTCATCAGCAGGCGGTTTCGCGGGGTAATCTATCCGCTCAGGCACCCCTGCCGGTAGAAGGCCTGCGGCAAAAACTTGAGCGCGCCGGGTTCACGGTGTCGACCTTTTCTGTCGTCACCGATCAGGCAGATTATGGCTTGCGCCCATCGCCGCTGGTGCGCGTGGCGGCGCGCAAACCGAAATAACCCACTAAGGTCGGTCGTAGCTTGCGGGCTCATTCTTCTCCCAGCTTTCCCATCTGTTTCAGGGGCTATCGGCTCCTCCCTCCAACCCACTCGGAATGCGCGTACCCAAAGGCAAGCTCATCGCCGTCGGCGGCAACGAAGACAAAGGCACTTATCCGAATCCCAAAACCCGCAAGCGGTACACGCTCGATTTCTTCGAGCTTGGCATCCTCAAGCGGTTGCTGGTCGAAACCGGCAAACCCCGGCCGCGCGTGGAGGTCGTGACGACGGCCTCCGCCATCCCGCTCGAAGTAGCCGCGATGTATCACGAAGCTTTTGCGCGCTTGGGGATTATGGACCTGACGGTACTGCCCATCCGCACCGCCGAAGATGCGCGTCGCCCCGAGTACCTCGACCGGTTGCGCGCCTGCGACTGCGTGATGTTCAGCGGGGGCGACCAGAGCAAGATCACACAGGCGTTCAACGGCTCGGAGTTCCTGGAGATTATGGTCGACCGCTACTACGACGAAGAGCACTTCGTCATTGCGGGGACCAGTGCCGGCGCGATGGCCATGTCGAAGGTGATGATCGCGGGCGGCAACCCGTTTGAGGCGCTCAAGAAGGGCTCCGTAAAGATCAGCGTGGGGCTAGGGCTGATTGATTCGCTCATCATCGATTCCCACTTCGTGATGCGCGGGCGGTTCGCGCGACTGATGGAAGCGGTCGCGGCGCACCCGCACCACCTCGGCATTGGCTTAGGCGAGGACACGGGCGTGCTCATCACGGGCGGTTCGCAGATCGAAACCATCGGTTCGAACCTCGTCGTCATCGTCGACGGTCGCGAGATCAGTCACAACAACGCCTTCGATGCCGCTAAGGGCGAGATGCTGTCGGTCGCGGGAATGGTCGTTCACGTGCTCGCTAAGGGCAACGTCTATGATCTGCGTCGCCGTCAGTTCTACGCCGGCCTGCCTGCGCCGGCGCCGCTGGCGATCTGAAATATAAAGTATGAAATGAGAGAAGTGCGAGGTGAAAATATCGACCTACTGCTCAAAATTCACACTTCAAAATTCACGTTTCAGCGATAAATCGCCACACCCTCGCTCCCACCGCTGGTTCGCCACGCGCGGTACATGCCC
>JBKJUQ010000017.1:0-3143 GCA_046590685.1 Hymenobacteraceae bacterium | reverse complement strand
CAGCCTGCGACTACATTTGACTACTGTCAGCAGGCTGCGGCCGGGGCGAATCCCTTCACTTTCTTTTCTTTTTTCCATGCCACGTTTTTTTCCCTCACTCGCGGGCGGCGCCCTGTTCTTGACTACGGTGCTCGGCGGCAGCCTGCGCGCGCACGCCCAAGCGCTACCCGATATTCCGAACCCCGGCTTTGAGACCTGGACCACCCGCACCGGCAGCGGCCCCGGGGGGAATGTCACGTTTCAGGCGCCGCAGGGCTGGGAGCCGGGCTTTCTAGCGGCCATCCTACTGGCATTTACCGGACAGCCACCACGCTTCGACCGCAGCTCCGTCGCCCACTCGGGTACGGGCTCGCTCCACATTACCGTGGGGGCCGACTCGACCGGCAGCGATGTACTCACCACCTTCCCCGTCAACCGCGCGCCGCTGGGCCTGACGGCGTGGGTGCGCAACTCGACCGTCCTGGCCGACTCCAACCAGACGGGCTTCGCGGTCGTGCTCTTCACGCGCTCGCGCCCCGGTGGCGGCGACCCCGATACGGTCGCCGTGGGCGGTGGCACGATCAACGCCCCCACCGCCAACGCGTGGCATCAGGTCGTATTCCCGATCATACCGCTCCAGGCTACCAATCCCGACTCGGCGACGATGTTCGTCGGCCTCTATAATGGCTTGCCCAACTATCAGGTGTGGGTTGACGACCTCGCGTTCGTCAATTCGTTTCCGACGGGCACGGCTTCAGTCGCCCTCGCCACCGCGCCGCTTACCCTGAGCCCGAATCCGGCCCCCGCCAGTGGCCCAACCTTTCTGACAGTCGCGGCGCGCGTAGCCGGCCGCGCGGTCGTCACGGTCACCGACGCGACGGGCCGGACCGCTGGCCGGGTACGCCTTCATACCCTCACGGTCGGCGCCAACACCCTGCCCGTGCCCACCACCGGGCTGCCGGCGGGCACCTACGTCGTGACGGTGCTCTCAGCGGAAGGCACCCGGACCACGCGGCTGGTGATCGATTAAGTCATTTTCGATTGGGTGACTTTCGATTTGGCATCAGGCAATCGAAAATCACGCAATCACGCAATCGAAAATCCACGTAGCCCTCCCCGGCCTGGCCTTTACGCGCCGGACCGGGGAGGACTACTTTTGTGCCCTCCCCATTGCCTTACCATATCCTATGCCCTCCCCTACCACTTTGCCCGCTTGGGCGGCTTTGTTAACCCACCGTGCCGCGCTCGAAAACGTGACGATGCGCGAGCTGTTCGCCCAGGACGCTGACCGGTTTTCGCGCTTTTCGCGCCGCCTGACGCCCGACTTTCTGGTCGACTTCTCGAAGCACCGCCTCACGCCCGACACGCTGAAGCTGCTGCTGAAGCTGGCGCGCGAGGCGGGCGTGGAGCAGCTGCGCGACCGGATGTTCGCCGGCGAGAAGATCAACACCACGGAAAACCGCGCGGTGCTGCACGTGGCGCTTCGCAACCGCTCGAACCGCCCGATGCTGGTGGATGGGGAGGACGTGATGCCCGGCGTGAACGCCACCCTGCGGCAGATGCACGACTTCTGCCTGCGCGTGCGCTCGGGCCAGTGGAAAGGCTTTTCGGGCCAAGCCATCACCGATGTGGTCAACATCGGCATTGGCGGCTCCGACCTAGGGCCCCTGATGGTCACCGAGGCGCTCAAGCCCTACTCGAGTCACCTGCGCGTGCACTTCGTGAGCAACATCGACGGCACTCACCTGACGGAAACGCTCAAGGGGCTCTCGCCGGCCACGACGCTGTTTCTGGTGGCCTCGAAAACCTTCACGACGCAGGAGACGATGACCAACGCGACGTCGGCGAAGGCATGGCTGCTGAAGGCCGCCGGGGGTGACGCGGCGGCCGTAGCGCACCACTTCGCGGCGCTTTCGACCAACCGCGCCGCCGTGGAGGCGTTTGGGATCGACGCGGCCAACATGTTTCAGTTTGCCGATTGGGTGGGCGGACGCTACTCGCTGTGGTCGGCCATCGGGCTGAGCATCGCGCTCTACATCGGCTTTGCCAACTTTGAGGAGCTGCTGGCGGGCGCTTTCGACACCGACGAGCACTTCCGCACGACCGCGCTCGAAGACAATATCCCCGTGCTGCTAGGGGTTATCGGGCTGTGGTACCGCGATTTCTGGAATGCCCAGTCCTACGCCATCCTGCCGTACGACCAGTACCTGCACCGCTTCGCCGCCTACTTCCAGCAGGGCGATATGGAATCGAACGGCAAGCGCGTGACCAAGAGCGGCGCGGTAAGCACCTGCGAAACCGGCCCCGTGGCGTGGGGCGAGCCGGGCACCAACGGGCAGCACGCCTTCTACCAGCTCATCCACCAGGGAACCAGCCTGATTCCGTGCGATTTCATCGCCCCGGCGCACTCGCATAACCCCCTACCCGCCGACCATCACGCCATCCTGCTCGCCAACTTCTTCGCCCAGCCTGAGGCATTGATGCGCGGCAAAACGGCCGACGAAGCGCGCGCCGAGCTGGAGCAGGAAGGAATAAGCGGCGAGGCGCTCGACGCCCTCGTCCCGCACAAAGTTTTTCCCGGTAACCGGCCGTCCACTAGCTTCCTGATTCGCGAGATCACCCCGCGCACGCTCGGCCAGCTCATTGCCCTCTACGAGCATAAGATTTTCGTGCAGGGCGCCATCTGGAACATCAACTCCTTCGACCAGTGGGGCGTCGAGCTGGGTAAGCAACTCGCCAAGGCCATCCTGCCGGAGCTGCACGGCGCCGGCCCGGTCACGACGCACGATGCGTCCACCAACGGCCTGATCAACGCCTGGAAAGCGATGCGGTAGCGGCTAAGTCGCGGTTAGGCTGACCGATTACCGATTAGGTAGCCAGCCCAGCCGCCGGCTCTGCTCCCATACTTCGCGCGCCCACAGCCCCGCGAGCAACGGCAGCACCACCACGACTGCCCGGTTGTAGTGCCAGGCCGCGCCAAAATCGAGGTGCAGCGCGTGCATCGAGGCGCGGGTCATGCCGCAGCCGGGGCATTCAACGTCGAGTAGCAGCCGACTGAGGCAAAGGGTAGGCCCTCGGTGATCAAAGAAATCGGCAGGTAGCAGCAGCAGGACAGCCCATAGAATGAGCGACCCCACCACCACGGCTTGCGCGCGGAAACGAGC
>JBKJUQ010000565.1:0-6534 GCA_046590685.1 Hymenobacteraceae bacterium | reverse complement strand
CGTGATGGTCACCTGCATCGTGGCGTCGGCGATGGCGGCCTCGTAGGCCGCTTTGAGCTGAGTGGTCTCTTCCTCGGAGAGCACGCTGGCGGGGGGCGTGTCGCCGTCTTTCTCGATAAGCTTGGCAGCAGGGTCGGCATCGACGCGCTTGAGGGTCGTTTTCTCCAGCTTCTGCTCCAGCAAGCCCACGAAGTGGGGGTCGATGGGGGTATCGAACTTGAGCACGTCGTAGCCGCGGGCTTCGGCGCCAGCCACGAACGCGTGCTGAGCCTCGGGGTCAGACGAATAAAGCAGCGTGAGCTGGTCGTTTTTGCCGGTCTGGGCGGCCTGCACGTGCTCGCGGTACTCGTCGAGGGTGAAGAACTTGCCGTTGGTGTTTTCGAGCAGGCCGTACTCCTTGGCGCGGTCGTAGAACTTGTCGTCGGCGAGCATACCGTACTTCACGAACAGGCCAATGTCGGCCCACTTGGCCTCGAAGCCGGCGCGGTCGTCGCGGAAGAGCTGGCCGAGCTTATCGGCGACCTTTTTCGTGATGTAGGTATTGATCTTGCGCACGTTGGCGTCGGCCTGCAGAAACGAGCGCGACACGTTGAGCGGAATGTCGGGCGAGTCGAGCACGCCGTGGAGCAGCATCAGGAAGTCGGGCACCACGTCCTTCACCTCGTCGGTGATAAACACCTGCCGCGAGTAGAGCTGAATCTTATTCTTTTGGAACTGCAGCTCGTCCTTCACCTTCGGGAAGTAGAGGATGCCGGTCAGGTTGAACGGATAGTCGACGTTGAGGTGAATCCAGAACAGCGGCGCCTCGGCGAAGGGGTACAGCTCCTGGTAGAAGCTCTTGTAGTCCTCGTCCGTCAGCTCGCTCGGCGCTTTCGTCCAGATGGGGGCCGTCTGGTTGATCTGCTCGTCGCCGAAGAACACGGGGATCGGCAGGAACTTGCAGTACTTGGTGAGGATGCCGCGCAGGCGCGCTTCCTCCAAAAACTCCTCGGAGTCGTCGGCGACGTGGAGCACGACGTCGGTGCCGCGCTCGGCCTTGTCGGTTTCATCGAGCGAGAACGCCGTCGAGCCGTCGCACACCCAGCGGGCAGCGGGCTCGTCCTTGTAGCTCTTCGTGAAGAGCTCAACCTCCTTCGCCACCATAAACGCCGAGTAGAACCCGAGGCCGAACTGGCCGATGATCGCGTCTTTGGCGGTCGCGTCCTGGTCCTTGTACTTCTCGACGAACTCGGTCGCCCCCGAGAAGGCGATCTGGTTGATGTACTTCTTGACTTCCTCGGCCGTCATCCCGAGGCCATTGTCGCTTACCGTAATGGTGCGCGCGTCTTTGTCAAGCGAGACTGTCACTTTCAGCTCGCCCACGTCGCCGGTGGCTTCGCCGAGCTGGGCCAGCCGCTGGAGCTTCTGCGTGGCATCGACCGCGTTCGAGACCAGCTCCCGCAGGAAGATCTCGTGGTCGGAGTACAGAAACTTCTTGATGATCGGGAAGATGTTCTCGGTGTGAATCGAGATCGAGCCGGTTTCTTGAGCCATTTGCGATTGAGTGATTTGCGATTGAGTGATTTTCGCCCCGCGCCCGACGAATCGTCAGCCGTCGCCGCCCGCGGCGGGACGCACGGGCGGCCTTCAATCCCAGTACCAGTTGCCTTGCTGCTCGCTGGCTACCCCCGCCTGCTGCCAACCTGACAGCGCCCGCCGCTCGCTGCCCAGTCTGCGCGCCCGCCGCTCGCGGCCCTGCCGCCCGGCCCTACTTGGCGACGGCCGGCGCGGGGTTGGTGATTTCCAGCAGCAGCTGCCAGCCCGCGCGGCTCCGCCGCCAGAGGTGGACGTAGGAGCCCGCCGCCGCCGCCGCCTGATAGCGGCCGTACGAGTACGCCAGGTCGCGGGAGGCTGCCACTCGCCCGCCGACCGGCGTAAGGAGCCAGGCGGGCTCGGCCGCCAGCCGCCGCTGAATGGCGGCGGGCGTGGTGAGGGGCGCCGATTCCTCCCGCAGCAGCCGTGCCTCCTCGTGCAGGCGGACCGCGTACGCGGCCCCCATGCCGCGCTTGGCGATGTCGGCCGATAGCTGCTCGTCGAGCCAGCGTACTTGCAGGGGCTGATCGCCGGTCCCCATCGCGGCGCGCTCGGTGCTGATGCCTACTTGCAGCAGCGTGGGGAGCGCAGCCGGCGCGGTAGCGAGCGGGCTGCTGATGCCGTTATCGAGCAGCCACTTATAGGTCCCATCGGCCTGGCGGGCCCAGATGGTGAAGAAGTGGCCCGTGGCGACGGCCTTGCCGTCGGGACCGTCGATTCGCCACGGACCCGTGGTGTACCCGAGGTCGCCGACGGCGGACGCGCCCGCCAGCGCCGGTGCCCAACGTAGCGCGGCCTCGGCGGGCGCGGGGTCGGGCTTGGCCCGCCAGTAAGGCCGCGCTGGCGTGGGGATGGCGTGCGTGAACACGATCGCCGAGTCGTGCATCGCCGTCAGAAAGGCGGGCTTGGTGCCCCGCGCCAGGGCGTCGGCGGCGAAAGCATACTCGGCGCGGATGATGGCCTGCGCGGCGGGCGGCGACGATTGGGCTACAGCCGGGGTCGCGAACGCGAGCAGACCGGCAAAAAGGAAGGGACGAGCGGAGGGCATAACGGTAGCCGTGACTACTTGAAGGGGTTGAGCAGCCGCAGCCGCCCGTCGATCAGCTGATTATGCTGAAAATCGGCGGAATACAGCACCGAACAGCCCGCATCCAGCGCCGCGGCCACGATGAGGGCGTCGAAGAGCTGAAAATCGTAGCGGGCCAGGAGCCGCGCGGCGCCGACAAGCGTGTCGTACGTAGTCGGGATGAGTCGGCAATCGGCAAATGCATCCAGTCCCATGGTCAGCGCTTGCGCTTTCGGGATGCGCAGCCGGCGCTGAAGCACATTGAAGTACTCCGACACTACTTGCGTACTCACGATCGGGGCTTGGGCCATTAGACTTGTTGCGACGGTCAGTTTGCCAGAAAGTCCGCTTGGGGCCGTCCTGCGAACCCTGAAAGGGTTCTTTTCCACAGCCCGGGGTTGATTTCGCAGAAATCTACCCCGGGTACGCCAGCACGGCGCTCTCACCGGCGCCCGAAACCACGGGCTGCCGTCGCGACAAGTCTAATGTGCCGAGCTATCTGCGAGATTGCTTCGCTCCGCTCGTAATGACAAAAATTAAGTGGCTGCGGCCCTAGCTTTATACTCCGACCAGAGACCTTTTCGCTGCCGACCGCGCCGAAGCCGCCCTCCGCGGCGGGGGCGGTTGGGCTAACCCGCACTGGATGCCCCGATACGCCATCTCCGACATTCACGGCTGCGCCGCGACGTTCCGGGCCCTGATCCACGGCGTACTGCGGCTGACGCCGGCCGACGAGCTGTACCTGCTCGGCGACTATCTCAACAAGGGCCCGGACTCGCGCGGAGTGCTCGATGAGGTGCTCGACTTGCGGCGGCGCGGCTTCCACGTGGTGGCGCTGCGGGGCAACCACGACCAGCAGCTACTCGACGCCATCGCGGAACCCGAAGACGATGACTTGCAGCGCCGCTGGCAGGAAAAGCTGGAGTGGGCCGTGACGCTCGACTCGTTCGGGGTGGCGGAGCCGCACCACGTACAGGCCCGCTACCGCAAGCTGCTCGAATCGCTGGAATACGTGGTGGAGCTGGAAGACTACGTGCTGGTGCACGCGTGCCTCAACTTCGCCGAGCCCGACCGGCTGTGGAAGGACAAGGGCGCGATGCTCAACCGCCGCACGTTCGCCGACGTGGACCCGGGCTTGCTCGGCGGGCGTCCGATGCTTCACGGCCACGTGCCGCGCCCGCTGCGCGAGGCGAAGCGCGCGCTCAAGCAGCTTAACCCCGCCGAGATTGGCCTCGATACGGGGTGCGTGTATTACAAAAACGCCACCTACGGCAGCCTGACCGCGCTCGATCTCGACACGCGCCACCTGCTGGTGCAGGCCAACGTCGATCGGCCGTACACCGGTGGCCGGAAGTAGCGGCCGGCTCCCGCGGCCTGTCCGTCGTTGGGGAAGGAAGGACGCGAAATCCCGCCGCGCAACGTGCTGACCACGTGCGACTGGCGACCGGAGACGGGTGTAATTAAAAATACTTTTCTTAATTTTTGCCGGGCCCTGCCGCACCGCGGCCGGGGACTGGCCAGCGAGCGCGGACGGGCACCGGCGTGATAGAAAGGCTCCCGCAGCGGCTGGGTGTGGTTTCAATGGGTTAATATCCCGGCGGAGGAGTCTCAGAATATTTGCCGGAAGCCGAAGAAGTTGCCAAACTCGCTGTAACTTTGAAGGCCATTGTGTTCTGTCGCGGAACGCAATGGCCTTTATTGCGATTGTCGCAACCTCCGGGGTTCCCGGGATGGCGGCTTTCGCCTGGCCGCACGCCGTAGCTTCACCTCGTCTTCTTACATCCTTACTTGTTCGGTATGACCCACGTGTTTACGCACACTGTACGTCGGTTAGCTTCCCCACCGTTGGGGGGCACACCCGTCCGTCGTTCCCGCCGGGGGAGCTTTCCTCCGTTCGCCTGGCTGGCGGGGCTGTTTTTGTTGCTGGGAAGCGTGAGCCCGGCGTGGGCCAACACTGGCATATTTGAAGGATACGTAGTGCTTGGCTTCGCTGGGGGTTCTCAGACGTATTACCGGCTGAACCCGCAGACCCCTGGTCTTAACATTCCCTTCAACGGCACCAACATCGGCACGTTCGCGACGGCGGGCAGCGGAGGGATTCTGACGTTCGCGGGGGGGCAAATCAAAACCTTCAAGAATGGCACGTGCCCCGGCAATGGTACGAACGTGCTGAATGGCAAGATTGACTACCGGGTTTACCTAACCTCAGCGGGCCCTGGCGCGATGCCCTTTACGCAGCTCAACCTGCCTTTTGACGCCAACCTGGCCAATCCCGGCGATCAGCGGTGGAATAACAACGCTAACACCACCAACATCCTGACGGGGCTGGTTTCCGGCAACTACACGATTGAGGTATACACCGAGTCGGATTACGATGGTTGCGGGACCGGCACCAATTTCTTCAGCGATGGAGGTAACAACTACAAGGCGACGTTCTCGGTCAGCTCGCTGTGCGGGTCTGTATACACGATTGACAACACGCTGCCTGCTTCAGCTACCAATTACGTAAGCTTCACATCGGCGATTTCCGCGCTGAATTCGTTTGGCGTGACATGCGCGACGGTGTTCAATGTGAAAGCGGGCACGACGTATACAGAGCGCGTTTCGCTGAACCAGATTTCAGGCGCTACCGCTACCAACACGGTTACGTTCGTGAAATCCGGTGCCGGCGCCAATCCGGTCATCAACGCACCTACTGGCGCTGCGAGCACCACGGTGGACGCCATTTTTAGCTTGAATGCGGCGGACTTCGTAACCATCGATGGCATTGATCTGACGGACCCCGCCACGAATAACTCGCAGCTGCTGCAATCGGAGATGGGCTACGCGCTATGGCGCACGGGCTCGGCCGGAACGGCCAATGGCTGCCAGAGCAACACGATCCGAAACTGCGTGGTAACGCTGCAAAAGCCTTATAATACGGCGGGGGTCAGCACCGGAATCTACGGTGCCAACTCTACCAACGCCAGCCTGACGGCGCTTACCGGGGGCTCTTTGACGGTAACGGCGCCAAGCTCGAGCAACACGTTCACGAATAATACCATCCAGAACTCCAGCCAAGGCATTGTGCTCCTGGGGATTCCTGATGTCACCCCGTTCACGTTCTACGACCAGAACAACAACATCGGGGGTAACACGGCCGGTACTCCGGGCTTTGGCGGTACGGGCTCCGGCAACTTGATTCGTAATATCAATGTGCTTACTACGACGAGCACCGTGAATATTTTCTGCATCGAAGGAGATTTCCAGAATGGCTTGCTGATTCGACGTAACACGGTCGATAACGCCGCGACCGGTGGTGGCGCGGGTTCGGCCGCTTTGCGCCAGCTCAACGGGGTGTTTGTGAACAACGGCGCAACCGGCGCCACCGTGACAGCAACCATCTCCAACAACATCTTCACGTTGGCTTCGTCGGCCAGCTCGAACTCGGAAATTCGGGGTGTCCGCTCAGCACTGGGTTCCGGCGCTACGGTGACAATCGACAATAACGCCTTCACCGTTACTATTCCTGCGGGTAGCTCATCCAGCTCTATCTACCTGATTGGGGTTAGCAACAGCTCAATTGGCAGCAAACACGCGGCGCTGAACATCACTAACAACAACTGGAACAACACCGGCCTGACGCTGGCAACCACGGGCGCCATTGATTTTGGCGCACTCAACAGCGATACGGATAACTTAACCTTCACGGGTAATACCGTACAGAATGTTACGCGCACGGGTTCGAGCGGGGCGTTCCGGGGCTACTTCAACAACGGGTCGTCCGCCGCTGCCGGGATTCAAAATATCTCGACCAACACGATCATCGATATTTCACAAGCCAGCAGTACAGGGACGTTGTCGGGTATCGTAAACACGAACGGCTTCACCGGTGTAAACCCCCAAGTACTCGTTAG
>JBKJUQ010000460.1:0-3492 GCA_046590685.1 Hymenobacteraceae bacterium | reverse complement strand
CCCCCAGAACCCCAAAAGCCTGGCCCTGCGCACCCACTGCCAGACCTCGGGCTACTCGCTGACCGAGCAGGACCCGTTTAATAACGTGGCCCGCACGGCCGTGGAGGCCCTGGCTGCTGTACTTGGCGGCACTCAGAGCCTGCACACCAACGCCCTCGACGAGGCCATCGCACTGCCGACCGACTTCTCGGCCCGCATCGCCCGCAACACGCAGCTGTATCTGCAGGCGGAAACTGATATCACGAAGGTGGTCGATCCGTGGGGCGGCTCCTACTACGTCGAGACGCTGACGCACGAGCTCGCCACCAAAGCGTGGGCCCTGATGCAGGAGGTGGAGGAATTAGGCGGGATGACGGCCGCCATCGCCACGGGTTTGCCCAAGCGCCGCATCGAGGAAGCCGCGGCCCGCAAGCAGGCCCGCATCGACTCGGGGCAGGATGTGGTGGTCGGCGTCAACCAGTACCGCGTGGGCTTCGACGATACGGCGATGCCCGACGTGCTCTCGGTCGATAACCGCGCGGTGCGCGAAAGCCAGATTCAGCGCCTGACGACTATCCGCGCCACCCGCGATGAAGCCGCCGCTCAGGCCGCCCTCGCGGCCCTGACCGAAGCGGCCCGCACCACGCCCACCAACTCCAACCTGGCCGCCGATCCGTCGAATTTGCTCGCCCGCGCCGTGGAAGCGGCCCGGCTGCGCTGCACCCTCGGCGAGATTTCGGCCGCGCTCGAAGCCGTTTGGGGTCGCCATCAGGCTGAATCCACTGCCGTGAGCGGCATCTACGGCCGCGAGATGAGCGGCGCGAAGGGCACCGACGAAGCCGCCGCTTTCCAGCAGGCCCAGGCGCTGGCCGATACGTTCGCGGGGCAGGAAGGCCGCCGCCCCCGCCTGCTGGTGGCCAAGATGGGGCAGGACGGCCACGACCGCGGCGCCAAGATCATCGCCACTTCCTTCGCCGACGTCGGCTTCGACGTCGACATCGGCCCCCTCTTCCAGACCCCCGGCGAAGTCGCCCGCCAGGCCGTCGAAAACGACGTGCACGTAGTCGGCATCTCCTCCCTGGCCGCCGGCCACAAAACCCTCATCCCCCAGCTCATCCAGGAGCTTAAAGACCTGGGACGGCCCGATATCCTGGTAGTGGCCGGCGGCGTAATTCCCCAGCAGGACTACGCCTTTCTGCACCACGCCGGCGTAGCGGGCGTCTTCGGCCCGGGCACGGTGATCGCCACGGCAGCGACGAAGATTCTGGAGCGGCTGATGGTGACCACCGAGGAATAATGGACCGCCTGACGCGCGTCACCATCGGGCTGGCTATCGTCTTCGTAGCTTGTTATGTCGGCTCGTTAGTGGGTGAAGACGGCAGCGAAGGCCTGGCCTTTCTGGGGTGCATCGGCACAGGTGTAGCCCTGAGCCTGCTCGCCACGACGCGTATTTTCGTTTTGACTGAAGGTTGGTCTACACGGAAAGCATTTGGTGCGCTGCTTATGCTGTTTTTCGTCCTCGTGGGAGTCTACAGTAGTTGGATGACATCAAGTGGTGCGCTGGAATTGCTCGTGCGTTGTGCAGTTACTATCGTTGTTCTCCCGCTGGCTATAGTAGGGGTATTGCAAATCGGCGCCTTTCGCAAGAAGTGGTCAATCAAGATTGCGCTTCCTCTTCTGATTACAGTTGGCGCTTGGACTGCCGTGCTCTTCGTGCCCTACCATCGAATAATCGAAAGCTTTAAGTACCCAATCATAAGTAACCCATAAGATTGTCATTGCGAGGAGGAGGCTCTGCGACGACGAAGCAATCCTCGCTTGCTAGGCAACGTGGCTAAGCAACCGCGCCGAGCAAACGAGGATTGCTTCGCTCCGCTCGCAAGGACACCTCCTTCGTGTCGCGCGGGGCTCCAGCGCCGTGTGCCGGATTAGCGGGCGTCCCGCCCGCGCCGGCCAGAGGCCGGCCAATAGCCCGCACGGGGCTGGAGTCCCGCGCGAAGGGCGAAGGCTAGCGACGCGAGCAATCCGGCTGCATTCGCCGGATTGCTTCGCTCCGCTCGCAAGGACAGGCGGGGATAAGCGAACCCCCGCTTGAATCAAGCGGCGATTCGCTTAAAACAAGCGGCGATTCGCTTGAATCAAGCCGTGCTCCGAGTCAAACAAGCCGCGACCCGCTTGAATCAAGCGGCGCGGCGCGTCGAACGGGCGGCGCCCCGCGTCAAAAAAGCGGCGGACGGCTTGAATCAAGCGGTCATTCACTTAAAACGCCCGGCGTTCCGCTTGAATCAAGCGGAACGCCGGGCGTTTGGAGCGGCGGCGGGCGTTCGGGGTTTAGGTGGTGGGGGTGGCGTTGTCGGCGGCGGGAGCCGAGGCGCTGGCGCGGGCGTAGCGCTCGGCCATCGTGCCGATCAGGGGCTCGACGCCGGGGGTGCGGCCTTCATCGTCCTGGCCGGAGCGGTACGTGACGCGGGCCAGCTTCATCAGCCCCGAGCCGGCGGCGACGTCGAGGTTATTAAGGATGGAGTAGACGGCGTGGGTATCGGATTTGAGATCCTGACAGGCGTTCACGGTGTCGAGGCGCTCGCCGTAGGTGGCGATGTCGGCGTCGGAAATCGAGCGCGGCAGCACGCTGGGGAAGGATTTCATCAGCTGCCGGGCGCTTTCGGCGAACGGGAGGCTTTCGGGACCGAGGCCCCCTTCGCGGCCCAAACGCTGCCGGTCGGCGGCGGTGAGGTCGAGGTGATACGGTTTGAGCAGGGCAAGGGCGGCTTGCAGGTGCTGCTTGATTTCGGCCTGCACGGCCGCCGGGATGGGACCGGGAATCTGCATGGGGTCCATACTAGGAGGGGAAGTTGAACGTGAAAAAGAAATCGGGGCGACCGTCGTTGGTGCTTGCCGTTACCCTTAATGGAAAATCACCCCCAAAACTTAATGGGTACGGCTAAAATATTTTTCGCACCGCCGCTAACTGCTTGTTTTTCAAACCCAACGCTCAAAAAAAATCTGCTCATTGCCCACTCCGCCGGTGGCGGATCTGCTCCACCCGGCCCCGGCGCACCCACGCCAGGTAGGTCTGGAGCTCCGGGGCCTCCCGCAGCGTTTCGACGGTGGGGTAGCAGCGCGCCAGCTCGCGGGTGGTCAGGAAGCGATGCACGCTGCTGTGGCACGGCTGGCACAACGCGACCGTCGGGCCGTACCGCCCGCCTTCCACGCGCGGCACCAAGTGGTGGCGGGAGGTTTCACGCACTTCGCGCTCGCACAAGCCGCACCGGAGCGGCTACGGCGGGGCGGAGTGCCGGTAAAGCTCAGCGTCGGATAATCGCTTGCGGGCCACGGAGAGGTGAGAACTGAGAACTGAGAACTGAGAGGTGTGAGGTGTGAGGTGAGAAGTAAAAGGTGAGAAGTGAGAAACGACGAGTGATTGGGACTTCTAACCAGCAATGCCCGCGCATCGTTACTTCCCCTCCCAGTTCTCAGTTCTCAGTTCTCAGTTCTCAGTTCTCAGTTCTCAAC
>JBKJUQ010000399.1:0-2795 GCA_046590685.1 Hymenobacteraceae bacterium | reverse complement strand
GCAGCGGGTCCAAGCCCATGGACTCCTCCAGCGCATTGCCAAGCGCGTCCCCGTCATTGTCCAGGTCACACGGCTCGCCCAGCCCGTCTCCGTCGAGATTATCATCCTCGGCTGCTGAATCAACTGGAAGCATAACCGCCCCAGTATCACTTACAGCACCGATGAGCTTGGCGGATACCGGGGCGGGCGGAGTCGACGCCGCGCGGTTAGAATCAGAATTGCAGCCAGCCAGCAGTGCGCCGAGCACCAGGCAGTAGAGGGGTAAGATGATGAACCGCATTGGGGTTTCAACGCTAGATGTCACAAATTCAGGACGCCGCCCCACCAAAATTTTCGTGCGACTCCCTACCGGGCCACCAGCAGGCGCTGCACCGTGGCGCGATCGGTCCCGGTTATCTGCACGAAATACGTTCCGTTGGGGAGGTCGAGCACGTCGAGCTCGGTGGTGGCGCCGACGAACACCGTGGTTTGCAGCCGCCGGCCGCTCAGGTCGTACACGGCGAGGCGCTGGGCGCGAGCGCTGGGCGTGCCGGCCAGCTCCACCCTCACCCGGTCGGTGGCGGGGTTGGGGTACAGGTGCAGCGCGGGCGCGGCCGACGCGGTGGCGACGCCGGTGGGTTGCGGGGTGAGGCGCAGCAGCCACGTCTGGTTGGCACCCAAGGCGGCGAGCGCGGGCGTCCAGGTGCTGAAGCCGCCCTGGGCGTTGAGGGTAACGGTGCCCGCCGCCTGCCCCGAGTAGAGGTCGACGGCGGTATAGGTGCCCGCCGGGAGCGACGAGATCGTCAGCGACAGCTGCGGGGCGTTCACCGCCGCGGGGGCCACGTTGGCCACCACCACCACGGCGTCCGGGCCGTAGACCCGCGCGTACGTCAGCACCGTGGGGGCCGTCGGGGCCGTGGCGGGGAGGTAGTAGCCCTTGCGCAACACCTCCGAGGCGGTGCGCAGGCCGATGAGCTGCTTGTAGTGGTTGAGCAGCGAGGCGGGGTCGGCGGCCATCGTCGCCACGTTGAACTGGGCGTAGTTGGCGTTGGGCGCGCGCCACGGCCGGCCGGTGGTGAAGCCCGCCTGCGGGCCGGCGGACCACTGCATCGGCAGGCGCTTGTCTTCGTCGGGACCGGTGCCCGACATCCCCACTTCCTCGCCGTAGTAGAGAAACGGCACGCCGGGCATCGTGAGGTACAGGGTGGCGGCTTGCTTCATGCGGGCCATGTTGCCGCCGAGCGCGTCGAAGATGCGGTTCTGATCGTGGTTCGTGAGGAAGGTGCCGTACTGAAGCGTGGGGTAGGCGGAGTTGACGAGGTGGAGCTGGGCGCGCAGCCCGTTGGGGTTGCCGGTGCTGACGGCGTTGTGGATCGCGGACGCCAGATCGAACTCAAAGCACGCGTCCAAGCGCTCGTTCTGCACGTAGGGCACCACGGCGGTGGTATTGGTCCAGGCCTCCCCGACCGTAAAGGCATTGGGATTGACGGCGCGCACCGAGTCGTGAAACTCCTCCAGCAAGGCGAAGGTCTCTGGAGTGTTTTCGAGTACGGCGCCGTCTTCGTCGAGGTACTTCACCGCGTCGAGGCGGTAGCCGTCGACGCCCTTGGCGAGCCAGAAGCGCGAGGCATCCCACATCGCCGCTTTCAGGTCGGGGTTCGACCAGTTGAGGTCGGGCATGCCGTCGTAGAAGATGCCGTAGTACCAGGCGCCGTTGCGCTGGTGCCACACGTTCTGGCCCCACGGCCCCGAGTAGCCGGGGTTGGTGGCCGACCAGCGGTACCAGTCGCGGCGGGGGTTCGTGGGCGACGATGCCGCCTGCGCAAACCACGGGTGCTGGTTCGACGAGTGGTTCAGCACCAGATCGATAATCACCTTGATGCCGCGGGCGTGGGCGGCGGCCAGGAACGCTTCGAACTCGACCATCGAGCCGTAATCGGGCTCGGTGGCTTTGTAGTTGGTCACGTCGTAACCGTGGTAGCTCGGCGACTGCATCATCGGCATCAGCCAGATCCCGGTGATGCCCAGATCCGTGGTGGTGGCGGGGTTGCCGTCGTTGAGGTAGTCGAGCTTGGCGGTGAGGCCGGCGAAATCGCCCGTGCCGTTGCCGTTCGAATCGTAAAAGGAGCGCACGAAGATCTCGTAGAACACCGCGTCGTTCCACCAGTGGGTGTCGTAGGCGACGACCGGAGCGCCGCACGCCGCGCAGCCGCCGAAGCACACCGTCGGCAGGACGGTGGTGGGCGCCGTGGCGTCGAGCACGCGGTTGATGTTGCCGCCGCCGTCGACGACGCCGCAGGCGGCGGGCACCAGCTCGGCCCCCGCCCAGGTGGTGCCGTTGACGAACTTAAACTGAAACAGCCCCGGCGCGGGCAGCGTCACCTGGGTTTCGTAGATGCCGTCAGCGTCGGCATCGGTGAGGGTCGTCGAGGCGGGATTCCAGTCGGCCCCGAACCCGGCGAGCGCCTGAAAATTGCCCGCCACGTGGATGCCCGCCGGGTCGACGGTCTGCTGCCGCATATCGACCCGAAACGTAACCGTGCCCGCCGCCGCGCGCGCGCTGACGAGCAGCAGCAGGAAAAGAGAAAATAAGCGCATCCGAAGTCCCGTAAAAACTATGAAAATACCCCGCGCGGCCAACGCGCCCGGCAAGTAAAAAAGGTCAGTCGCTGCTCCTTCAGCCCCCGAGCTTGTCGAGGGCAAAGCCCGCCAGAAACCCGAGCACCGTGATGAGCCCTGTGAACGTATGCTCGTCGGCAAACGCTTCGGGGATCATCGTATCGGCGAGCATCGCGAGGATGGCGCCCGCCGCGAAG
>JBKJUQ010000247.1:0-1091 GCA_046590685.1 Hymenobacteraceae bacterium | reverse complement strand
CAGGTCGGCGAGCATCGGATGGCGCGTATGAGTGGAAAACGAGTGCCAAAGATTACCCGGTCCAGCCGACAATAGCGGTCGAGCTTCGGCGGCCGGATTTACCACCAGTGGCGGGCGGGCTTGTATAATCCGGTCAAAGTGCCGCCTACGGTAGCGATTCAGGTACCGGCTCCGGGGATGTGCCGTAATTTTAGGCTATCGCAACGCCCCGTTTCGCGCGCGTTGCGGCTGGCCGGCCTTTCGCCCCCCACTTCCTTCGACTGGATGCGATTAACTTATTGGCCGATGTCGGCAGTAACGGCGATTTCATTTCCTTCCATCGCCGTGTCACTCACCTGTTTCCGTTCCGCCGCGCTGGTCGGCTGGCTGGTATCAGCCGCCCTGGTTGCGCAAGCGCAAACGACCGCCCCGTGTGCTTTCGATGCGGCCTACCGGCGCCATCAGGCCCTCTACGACGCCGCCAGCCGGGTCATTCGACAAGCGACTGCCCGCCGCAATGTGCTGGGCCACGATACGGCGCGGCTGCTGGTGCCGGTGGTGGTGCACGTCATTCACGACGGCGGGGCGGAGAACATCTCCGACAGTCAAGTGCGCAGCCAGATCGACGTGCTCAACGAAGACTACGGTCGTCTGCCGGGTACGCCCGGCGCTGGCCCCGGCGTGGACACGCGGCTCCGCTTCTGCCTGGCCCGGCGCACCCCGGACGGGCGTTGCACCGACGGCATCGTGCGCGTGCAGTCGCCCCTCACCTACCACCTCTCGGCACAGCGGAGCTTACTCAAAAACCTGAGCTATTGGGACAACACCCGCTACCTCAATATGTACGTGGTGGCCTCCATCGACGGGGGCAGCGGCATTCAGGGGTATGCCTCGTTTCCGGGTGGGCCGGCCGGCGAAGACGGCACCGTGATGCGCGCCGATGCCTTCGGACGTATCTCGGCCAGCAGCAGCGGCCGGACCACCACGCACGAGCTGGGCCACTGGGCGGGGCTGTACCACACGTTCCAGAACGGCTGCGGTACCGATACCTGCTCCGATGGTGATGAGGTGTGCGATACCCCGCCCGTGGCTGCGCCCAACTACGGCTGCCC
>JBKJUQ010000548.1:0-4746 GCA_046590685.1 Hymenobacteraceae bacterium | reverse complement strand
TTTGTCTGATCGCTTGCGTATGCATAACCTCATACACTATGATCTACTCCTGGAAGTATGTGTCGGTATCCACAACTTTCAGCTAAGTCACTGATGCAGCGTCGCAACAAGTCTAATGGTGGAAGCCCTAAAAATCAAACAGAACATCATCCTTAAAGGCCCGCCCGGCGTGGGCAAAACGTTCGTGGCGCGCAAGCTTGCGTACGTGCTGTTTGAAACGGAAGATAAAGACCGCGTTGAGCTGACGCAATTTCACCAGTCGGTTTCTTATGAAGATTTCGTGCGCGGCTGGCGGCCGGGCGACACCAACGGCGCGCTTAAAATTGAGGACGGCCCGCTGGTAAAACTCGCCGAGAAAGCCCGCGCCGACCCACACCGGAAATACGTGCTGATTATTGACGAAATCAACCGGGGGAATTTGAGCAAGATTTTCGGCGAGCTGTTTATGCTACTCGAAGCCGATAAGCGGGAGGAGAAATACGGCGTCCGGCTCACTTACCCGAACCCGGAAAAGCCGAACGAAAAATTCTTTCTGCCGCCGAATCTGTATCTGATCGGCACAATGAACACCGCCGATCGCTCGCTGGCACTCGTGGACTACGCCTTACGGCGGCGGTTCCGGTTTTTCGAGCTGCGCCCGTATCTAGACGACTCGCTGACCGACTTTCTGGCCCGGTACCACCAAGCCGATGCGGCGGCCCTGGCGCCTCGCCTGGCCGTGGTGCAGGAGCTCAACGCCCGCCTCAGCAACCTCAAAAAAGAGCCACTGCTGGGGCCGGGTTTCGTCATCGGTCACGCCTATTTCTGCCCCGCCGACAAGAATCAAGTGGTTGACAATGTGGCGAAGTGGTTTGCCGATATCGTCAACCACGAGTTGCTGCCATTGCTGGAAGAGTATTGGGACGGCGACCCCAAAGGCGTCCAGAATCTGAAAGAATGGACTGGCAAGCTACTGGCGCCCGCCGCCGCGCTGCTTACCGAACCGGCGATCGGCGAGCCACCTGGAGAAGCGGTTAGCGAAACGGTTGTCACTCTACCCACCGTCGCCGCGCCGTGAGTATTCCCGTCGCCAACGTCTTCCACTTGCTCACCTACGCCTGGGCCGCCCTGCGCGACCCTGATGAGGCCCGCGACGCCGCCCCGCTGCCCACCGATACGCGTCTGCCGCACCTGCTGGCCACCGAATTAGCGCGCACCACCGAGCAACTGCTCCGGCGCGGCCTGTTGCACCAGTACGTGGCGCAGCCAGCCGAAGATTTGTCCCGGCTGCGCGGCAAGCTACTCATAGCCCAAACCCTGCGAACCCACGCCCTGACGCGCGGCCGGGCGTGGTGCGCCCCGGATGACTTCGTGCCGGATACGTTGTCCAATCGGCTTATCCGCAGCACGGTGCACTACTTGCTGCACTCCGACGCCCTGGCTGTCCTCGATGCGCCCGCTACCGCGACCCTGCGCCACCGGCTGGCCGCGCTATACCCACGCCTGCCACCGGGGCCCCTCCTGCCCGTGACGACGGCGGGAGCGCGCCTGTTCAGCACCATACGGCCCACGCGCGCCACTGCGCCCTATCGCCTACCGCTGCGGTTGTGCCGGCTGATCTGGCTGCTGAGTCAGGCCGGGGCCGAATCCCCTACTGACCCCGACCCCTGGCTCCGCGCCCTTTTGCTCGACGATCGCCGGATGGCAAAGCTGTTCGAGAAGTTCGTGCGGAATTTCTGTGCTCACCATTACGCCACCGCTTACCGCACCAGCGCCACTACGATGCGGTGGTGGTTCGCGCCCGACGCCGCCGACGCGCACACCGCGCACGTGCCCCAGATGCAAACCGACGTGCTGGTCCGCCACCGTGCCACTCAGGTGCCGCGCCTGCTGATCGAGTGTAAATACTACCCTAAAGCCCTCACTGACGCGGCGCACGGCCATAAGAAAAAGCTCCACACCGCTCACCTCTACCAACTCAACGCCTACTACCGTCACCTGGACCCACCCCCGTCGTCCACGGCGCCTTTCGACGCGCTTCTGCTTTACCCGCTGGCCCACAGCGGGGCCCTGGCGCAGGCATACGCGCTGCCCAATGCCACCAACCACTACTTCCGCATCGCCACGCTTAATCTCAACCAAGCGTGGGGCGCCGTGGAAGCCGAGCTTCGGGAGATTCTAGCCCTCGACTGAGCCCTTACCCGAACGCCAAACGGCCACCGTTTCCCCAAGAAAACGGCGGCCGTTGAGTTGCTGAAGTCGTTTCTTTCGGCCTTCAGCTACACGTCATAGAAGTTTACCCGATCCGGGCGATCAGGTCCGCCGCGCGGTTCGAGTAGCCGGCTTCGTTATCGTACCAGCCAACCACCTTCACGAAGGTACCCATCGAGGAAGTCAAACCCGCGTCAAAAATGCACGAGTGCGGGTTGCCGACGATATCGATGCTCACGATTTCATCCTCCGTGTACTCCAGAATCCCTTTCATCGGTCCTTCGGCGGCGGCTTTCATCGCGGCGTTGATCTCCGCTTTGGTAGCCGGCTTTTTCAGCGTCACCACCAAGTCGGTACACGAGCCGGTTGGCACGGGCACACGCATTGCGATGCCATCGAGCTTGCCTTTCAGGTGCGGCAGCACCAAGCCAACGGCTTTGGCGGCGCCGGTGCTGGTGGGCACCACTGAGTAAGCGGCAGCGCGCGCCCGGCGCAGATCCTTGTGGGGAGCGTCGTGCAGGTTCTGGTCCGACGTGTAGGCGTGAACTGTCGTGATATAGCCCTGCTCAATGCCGAACATATCGTCGAGCACTTTCGCCATTGGAGCCAGGCAGTTGGTCGTGCAGGAGGCATTGGAAACCATTGTTTCCGCACCAGTGAGCGTTTCCTCGTTCACGCCCAGTACCACCGTGGCAATGTTGCCAGTAGCAGGCGCCGAAATCACTACTTTTTTGCAGCCCGCCGTCAGGTGTTGGCCCGCGCCGGCCTCATCGGTGAAGCGCCCGGTCGATTCGAGCACTACATCCACGTTCATTGCCTTCCAGGGCAGCAGTTTCGGGTCCCGCTCGGCGAGCGCGGCGATGCGCGTCCCGTTGACGGTGAGACTCTCGTCGTCGAACGCCACCGTACCGTTGAAGCGTCCGTGCACGGAATCATACTTCAGCAGGTGCGCGAGCGTTTTGTTATCGGTCAGGTCGTTGATAGCCACGACTTCCACATTCTCCTTGCCCAGTAGGGCGCGGAAGGTGAGGCGGCCGATGCGGCCGAACCCGTTGATGGCAACGCGGATTTTCGCCATTGCAGTTGACTGGAAAAATGAGATGAAACCCCGGGAAATGTGCCTCCCGTCCGGCGCCGCGAAGGTACGCCCTCGCGCCCGTACCCTACCTTCATCCCCGCCTGCACCGCAGATTCGCCATTTTCAGGAAAAACTTTTAGCTAAGGCTTGCGCGTTTTCGTCAGCGGCGTACCTTTGCACCGTCAAAACCGACAACGGTCCGTTCGTCTAGGGGTTAGGACAGTAGATTTTCATTCTACCAACAGGGGTTCGATTCCCCTACGGACTACCAAAAACCCCGTTTCCGGCCCGGAAATGGGGTTTTTTCATTTTCAGGGGACAGTTTAGGGGACAGAAGGCTGGCCATTGGAGTAACTTACTTGGGAGCCGATGTAATTCTTCCACCGGGCGGGCCACGCCGGGACTAAGCCCGAGCGAATGATGCAGACAGTGCTGCGCATAATCGACCAACTCTCACGCGCGCTGAGTACCATTGCAATAGCCACAGCACTACTCAGCAATTTATCGAAGTAGTTATGCAGCCGATCATGCAACTTTACAGCTACTCTCTACCGACCCTAAGCTGTAGAAACAAGCCAGATGCCCTTCGACGTAAGAGTCTTACGCAGTATAGAACGCGACCTGCTACGGCAGGTCGTTGAACTGGGGGATCAGAACAAAGCGCAACTGGGGCTTTTGCCCGCGAGTGTAATTGGAAAATATGCAACGGCTGGCTCCATCATCGTGGCTGAGCACGAGGGTGCTGTTCATGGATACCTGCTGTTTCGCAACGTACCAACCAAATCCCGCGCGTCAATCGTCCACCTCTGCGTGGATACACAACATCGAGGCCAGGGAGTAGCCGACGCGCTTTTCCGCCAGATGCGGAGGCTGACAATGGGGCTGAACGGGGTCAGCCTGAATTGTCGCCGCGATTTCGAGCACCCTTCTCGCCTATGGGAACGCTTGGGTTTCGTCCCGGTAGACGAGCGCCCTGGCCGGGGTCAGCAAGACAGTATTCTCACGGTCTGGTGGTTCGATTATAAATCGAGTAACCTGTTCTCGGAGTATCGCAGTAACCGGGTCGACGTCGTTATGGACGCAAACGTTTTCTATGACATTTGCGAAACGCCCCTCTACCCCTTGGCCGATGTGCTCGCGCTCAAAGCCGACTGGCTGGCCGAAGAGATCCGTTTAGTCATTACCGACGAGCTGCTCAATGAGATTGGGCGGAACAAGCACAAAGAGCGACGTACAGCCTCGCGTCAGCTGGCCCGCGCCTACGTAACTGTCTCGTCCGGCCCTGGCTATACCGGGTGAGGTGATAATCCGGCTGGGGCTCTACAGGCGGAGGTGGTAATCCGGATTGGACTTTACAGGCGGAGGTGGTAATCCGGATTAGACTTTACAGGCGGAGGTGGTAATCCGGATTAGACTTTACAGGGCGGCAAGGTAAAGCGGTTGGGGGGAAACACCGGCAGGCGTTGTTGACGGCAGGG
>JBKJUQ010000311.1:0-1664 GCA_046590685.1 Hymenobacteraceae bacterium | reverse complement strand
CCCCAACCCACCCGCGGCTGACATCATCGTGAAGCGCAACGGCGACGATATCGCGGCGCAGATCGTGGAGGTGACGCCCGAAGTCATCAAATACCGTCGGGTCGATAATCTACAGGGGCCGTTATTCACGCTCTACCGCGCCGAGGTGTTTATGATCCGCTACGCCAACGGCACGAAGGACGTATTCAATGGACCCCCGCGGGCAGTCGCGCCCCCCATCACCGACCGGGTACCGCCGTCGCCCACGTACTCGTCGCTGCCGCCGCCCGCGCCCCCGAAGCAAACGGCTGAGGATACGGTGTTCGCCCACGTAGCGGCCGGTGGGCCCCGGATCGGGGTGACGTATATCGGGCCGGGTAAGCTGCGGAATCGCCTGCGCGACGACTTCGACGCTACGTATTTCATCTCGCAGTTCGGGTGGCAGTTTGAGCAGCGGCTGTTTTCGCTGCCGCAGGGGCCGACGGGGCTATTCGAGTTTATTCCGCTGATCGGGGGGTTGGAGCAGGGGCTGTTTCTGCCGAGCGTGAGCGGCATTCTGGGAATCCGCGGCCGGACGGGGCTCGAAGTGGGGGTTGGCCCGAACCTGTCGCTGGCGGGGGCGGGGCTGGTGCTCGCCGTGGGCCACACGGTGCAGAGCCGGTTTATCAACGTGCCCATCAACTTCGCGGTAGTGCCGTCGCGGGAGGGCGCGCGCTTCAGCTTTTTGCTCGGCTTTACCTACCGCAGTCACCCGCGCTAGGGGCGGGGCAGTACCTTTACCGAGATGTTTTTCCGCTCTCCCTTCTTCCTGACCCTGACGCTACTAGCGCTGCTGTGGTCTGCTCCGGGCGTCGTATCGGCCCAGGATATCATCACCGACCTTGCCGGCGCCGAGCTGACGGGTCAGGTGCTGGAAATCACGCCGACCAAGGTCGTGTACCGCACCGCGGACTCGGATCCGACGCTGCCGCCGACGGTGCTCGATAAGAATACGCTGTTCATGGTGCGCTTCGCCAATGGCACCAAAGAAGTGTTTAGTCCGCCGAGCGCGCCCGCCGTGGAAATAGCCCCTACCGACGAAGGGTACGCGGCCACAACGCTACCGGCTTCGTCCATCAACCTGACCCGGGAGCAGGAGGAACAACTGCGCCAACGGGGTGCCGACGACGCGCGGCGTTACTACAACCGTACGGGCCCCTTCATTGGCACGATGCTCGGCACGGCGGGCACGTTTGGGGGGATCTACCCCGGCCTGATCATCGCCCTGGTGAAGCCAAAGGCGTCGAAGAATAAGCTTCTGGACCCCACGCTGCTCGCGTATCCGAGCTACGTCCAGAGCTATGAGTTGACGGCCCGCAAACGCAAGACGTGGCCGGTAATAGGTGGGTACGTCAGCGGTCTGGTGTTGCTGGGGCTGATTATCGGAGCTGCTTCGGCGCCTTAAATCGAGCCATGCTGAGACTCCGCCGCTTCTTCCACCGTTGGAAGGCCTATTTCCTGACGGATGGACTGATGTACCTCGTCTTTCTGCTGACGTTCATCATTCTCTTCACGTTCTTTCGGTAGTCCTCACCCCTGGCCCCCACTTCTTCGGAAAGGGGGCCGGGGGCAGAAGTCCGCGGAACGCCCGAGCGTTTTAGTGGCGCGGCGTCGGGGCGAACCGCCACAGCAGGAATCCCACCGAC
>JBKJUQ010000306.1:0-16476 GCA_046590685.1 Hymenobacteraceae bacterium | reverse complement strand
ATCGGCGGGTCGCTCGGCGCGCCTACGCTCAACCACGCGATGGCTGCTGGCTTGCGCCGGCTCGTGGATGCGGGCTGCCAGGTGATGTGGCAAACCGGCAAGCCGTACCACGCGGAGGCAACGTCGATCGCGGCGCCGTTCGTGATGCGCGGCGTGAAAGTGTTCGACTTTATCAAGCGGATGGATTTGGTTTTTGCGCTCGCCGACGTGGTGGTGAGCCGGGCCGGAGCCCTGGCGATCTCCGAGCTGAGCCTGACGGGCCACCCGTGCATTTTGGTGCCCTCGCCGAACGTGACGGAAGACCACCAGACCAAAAATGCCCAGGCGCTCGCGCAACGCGGTGCGGCGCTGCTCATACCTGACGCGGAGGCGGGCGACCGGCTGATCGATGAGGTGCTCGCACTCGTGGCCGACCCGGCGCGCCAGGCGTCGCTGCGCCAGCATTTGCTGCCGCTGGGGCGGCCGAATGCCACCTCGGCCATCGTCAACGAAGTGCTGGCGCTGGTTAAGAAGTTTTGAGGGTAAAGTTTTGAGTTTCGAGTGGCAACTGCCGCGAATGAAGCACAACCTATTGAGATCTACCGTGACCGATAACTCGAAACTCGAAACTCGAAACTCGAAACTTCCCCCAAATATCTGGTTTCTCGGCATCGGGGGCATCGGGATGAGTGCGTTGGCCCGCTGGTTTCGGGCGCGCGGTCACCGGGTCGGCGGGTACGACCGGACGGCCACGCCGCTCACGGCCGCGTTGGTAGCGGAGGGGATCACCGTGATTTTTGACGAAGCTGTCGCCGCCCTGCCCGCTTGGGTAACGGCCGACCCGGCCACCGTCCTGATCGTCCGGACGCCGGCCGTACCCGTGGGCCACGCGCAAGGGCGATTTTTCAATTTGCAGGGTTACTCGATTCGGAAGCGCAGTGAGGTGTTGGGGATGCTGACGGCGGGTACGCAGCTGATCGCCGTGGCCGGCACGCACGGAAAGACCACTACCTCGTCGATGGTCGCGCACCTCTTGCACCACGCGGGAGTGCCCGTGGCGGCGTTTTTGGGCGGCATCGCGACGAACTTCAATTCCAATCTGCTGCTGCCCCCCGCCCAGTCGCACTCCCTTGACCACCCGACGGACGCGTCCGCCAACAACCCGCCGCCGCGCCTGCTCACTGTGGTGGAAGCCGACGAGTACGACCGCTCTTTTCTGACGCTCTACCCGACGGTGGCCATCGTGACGAGCACCGATGCAGACCACCTCGACATCTACGGCGACAAAGCCTCGCTGCTCGATTCCTTCCGTGACTTTATCGCGCAGATTCAACCCCGGGGGCTGCTATTGCTCAATCATACGGCCGATGAGCATGTGTTGACGAAGATCGATCCCACGGTGCGCGTCATTCGCTACGGGCTGGCGGCGCGTCATTCGCCGGGGGCGGAACACGCGCTCGCCAGTGGACTCCACGTACAGGGCCGCACGTTCGTGTTCGATCTGACGAGCCCTTTCGGGGCGCTGGAAGCGTTGGCGTTGCGCGTGCCGGGGTTTCACAACGTGGAAAATATGGTAGCCGCCGCCACGGTCGCTCTGCACGCGGGCGTTGGGAAGGACGCCGTAAGTGCCGCCGTTCCGGCCTATGCGGGGGTGAAGCGCCGGTTTGAGTTCGTGTACGAAGACGCTCACACCGTGTACGTGGACGACTATGCGCACCATCCGCGCGAGATTGAGGCGTTTCTGCGCTCGCTGCGGGCGCTGTATCCGGATCGCAAGCTGACCGCCGTCTTCCAGCCGCACCTGTTTAGCCGGACGCGCGATTTTGCCGCCGGCTTCGCCGAAGCCCTGAGCTTAGCGGATGACGTGCTGCTGCTGCCGATTTACCCGGCGCGGGAGGAGCCGATCCCCGGCGTGAGTTCAGCGTTGATCTATGACGCCCTGACCGCCCCCGCGAAGACGTCGCTTCCGGATAAGGCGGCTTTACTGCCGTTGCTCACCACTGCCCGGACCCAACCCGCCGTGCTGGCTACCATTGGGGCCGGCGACATTGATACCCTGGTGGGACCCCTACGGGAGTGGCTTTCGGGGGGAATTACGGTCGGTGAGTAAGAAATTTTACTTTTTTCCGCGATGTTCCACTGACGTTCCACGGAACGGACCTAACTTGCGGGCCTACTTCCAGTACCCGTGTCGCGGTCCGTTACTTACTCGCTTTTCGCTCTCGCTTGCCTGCTGCTGCTGGTCGGCGGCGCCGTTTTCGGACGGACCCGGCAGGCGGCGCGGCCCTGCACCGGCGTGCGGCTGCGGATCGACAACGAGACGAACAATTTTTTCGTCGGCAAACAAGAGATAACGGCCTTGCTCACCCGCGACGGCGCCGCGCCACTTGTGGGCCGGACGCCCGCTGAGCTCAACCTCGCCCAGCTTGAAAAGCAGCTGCAGGCCAATCGGTTCGTGCAACACGCCGAAGTGTATCGGGGCTTGAGCGGGGATGTCCGGGTCCGCATTCGCCAGAACCGACCGCTCGCTCGGCTCATCCATCCCGATGCATCGCAGGATCAGTACGTGGATGAAGAGGGCCATCTGCTGCCACTCTCGCCGCGGTTTACGGCCCGGGTGCTGCCCCTGACGAGTGTCTCCGGCGGCCCCGAGCTGACTCCCACGTTTTTTCAGGACTCAGCCGGGCGCTCGTACCTGGAACTCCTGAAGCTCCTGCAGGCCGACCCGTTCTGGCGCGCGCAGGTGGCACAGGTTACGCTGCTGCCGTCGGGCAAGGTGGTGCTGTGGCCGCAGGTCGGCGAGCAGCTCATCGAGTTTGGTTACGCGGACCGAGCCAGTGAAAAACTCGCTAAATTGCTTGCCTTCTACCGCCACGTACTACCAGCTACGGGCTGGGACTGTTACCGCCGCGTTAATGTCGAGTACCGCAATCAAGTCGTCTGTCAATAGGGCCTTTTTCGACGGTTTACTGCTCGTTAACTTGCCCGTCCCGGCTCGCTGCCGTTCCTTCGTATCCTGAACTTTTTGCCCCTCGCTGGGCTCCATCGATATTTCCTGCATTGCCCATGAATCCTGACAAAATCGTCGTCGGTCTCGACATCGGCACAACTAAAATCTGCTGCCTGGTCGGGCGTCGTAATGAATTCGGTAAGCTCGAAATCCTAGGCATGGGCAAAGCGCCGTCGGAGGGCGTCGTGCGCGGCACGGTTCAGAACATCGATAAAACGGTCGAGGCCATCAAGCGGGCCGTTAAGATTGCCGAGGATCAGGCCAACATCGACATTAAGGTGGTCAATGTCGGCGTCGCCGGCTCGCACATCCGTTCGGTACAGCACAGCGGCTCGATCACGCGCACGTCGGACAACGAGATCAGCCTCGCCGACGTCAATCGCCTGACGAACGATATGCACCGGCTCGTTACGCAGCCGGGCTCCGAGATCATCCACGTGATGCCGCAGGAGTATACCGTGGACTACGAAAAGGGCGTGGCCGACCCCGTCGGGATGAACGGCGTCCGGCTGGAAGGCAACTTTCACCTGATCACGGCGCAGTCGCAGGCGATCGCCAACCTCAAGAAGTGCGTACAGCGCGCGGGTCTGCAGCTCGACGAGTTGATCCTGCAACCGCTGGCGTCGTCGATGGCCGTGCTCTCGGATGAGGAGAAGGAAGTGGGCGTGGTGCTGGTTGACATTGGCGGTGGCACTACCGACATCGCCATCTTCAAAGACCACGTTATCCGCCACACGGCAGTTTTGCCCTTCGGTGGCGCTATTGTCACGAATGATATCAAGCAAGGCTGCGCCGTGCTCCCCGCCCAGGCCGAGGCGCTGAAAGTGAAGTTTGGCAACGCGGTAGCGGAGAAGACGTCGGAAGACGAATACATCTCGATCCCCGGCCTGCGCGACCGCGCGCCGAAGGAAATCTCGCGCCGCAACCTCGCTCACATCATCGAAGCGCGGATGGAGGAGATTATGGAGTTAGTCGCTCTTGAGATCGAGCGTACCGGCTACTCCCACATCGACCTTCCCGCGGGTCTCGTCATCACCGGCGGCGGCTCGCAGCTGCGCGAGCTACTGCCACTGGCTGACCAGCTCACGGGCCTCGAAACCCGGATCGGGCTGCCGAACGAGCACTTGGGCAAGTCGCGCATTGAAGTAGTGAAGAGCCCGATGTATGCGACGACCGTCGGACTGGTGCTCGCGGGCTACCGGCCCTCGCTCGACGACCGCCTCTCGCGCCGCCTCGAAGCCGCCGAGCAGGATCACGCGGCCAAGCCGGTTGCACGCCCGGAAGAGAAAAAACGCCCCGAAACCCCGAAGACGCCCAAAGAAGCGTCGACTGGCTCGGGGTTCTTCAAGAGCATCATCGAGCGCACGAAAGGGCTGCTCATCGATGATTTCGACGATAAACAGTATTAGGGCCTGATGTGATAATGTGGTGATGAGTGCACGAAGTGCGCGGTCCCACATCCCCACATCCCCACATCCCCACATCATCCCCCTCTCAATGGCTTCTTCCTACAAATTCGATATTCCCACGCAGGGGCGCTCCATCATTAAAGTGATTGGGGTCGGCGGCGGTGGTTCCAACGCCGTCAACCATATGTTCAAGCAGGGGATCAAGGACGTCGAGTTCGTGGTCTGTAATACTGACAAGCAGGCGTTGCTCGCCTCGCCGGTGCCGACGAAAATGTCGATCGGCGACAACCTGACCGAAGGGCTGGGGGCGGGCGCTAACCCGGAGCGCGGGCGTTCTGCGGCCCTCGAAAGCAAAGAGGAGATTCGCGAGCTGCTCAATCAGGGCACCAAGATGGTGTTCATTACGGCCGGGATGGGCGGCGGCACCGGTACAGGCGCCGCGCCGGTCATCGCCCAGGTCGCGCGTGAGCTGGGCATCCTGACGGTGGGCATCGTCACGGCGCCCTACAAGTTTGAGGGCCCCAAGAAGCGGGAGGCCGCCGAGAAGGGCATCCGCGAGATGAGCGAGAACTGCGATACGGTACTCGTCATTCTCAACGAGAAAATCAAGGAGATGTACGGCGCAATGGCCGTCCGAGCCGCTTTCGCCAAGGCGAACTCGGTGCTCACGACGGCGGCAAAGTCCATCGCCGAGATCATTACCGTAACAGCCGAAGTAAACGTCGACTTTGAAGACGTGAAAACGGTGATGAAGGACTCGGGCGCGGCCGTAATGGGCTCGGCCGTAACCGAAGGCGAAAATCGCGCGCGCCGGGCCGCCGAGGAGGCGCTCTCCTCGCCGCTGCTGAACAATACGGACATCTTCGGCGCCCAAAAAATCCTGCTCTCGATCATGTCGGGCGAGGATGCGGAGCTGGAAATGGATGAGCTGACGGAGATCACGGAGTTTATCCGCGAAAAGGCGGGCGATGGCGCCGATGTCATCTTCGGCCACGGCATTGATGTCGAGCTCGGCTCAAGCATCCGGGTAACGGTCATCGCCACGGGCTTTACCCGCGATGCGAGCGTGCTGGCGCAGTCGGCGCCCATGCGTTCTACCGCCCTGCCCGTGGAGCTCTACGCCGCCGCGTTGGCTACCGCCGAACCCGCGTTGCATCCCGTAATGCTGATTCAGCCGGCTGCGGCCGTCACGGAGCCGCTGCCAGTGGTGCCTGCCCTTGAAGCGGCCGCACCGGCGCCGGAAGAGCCCGCCACGCGGATCACCTTTGGCCTCGATCAGCCCCTGCCAGCGGGGGCTGGGCCGGATGCATCCCTGCAGCCGACGCGCTCAGGCCCCGTGCCTGAGCCGAGCATTATTCGGCGCCCCAATGGGTTACAGCCCGACGAGGCGCGGTTTGCGGCCCAGGCCGAAGATCGCCGCCGCCGCCTACGTGACCTGTCTGTGGGTACCGATGTGACGAGTGAGGAGTTCAAGCAGCAAATGGAACAGCCAGCGTACCTGCGCCGCCACGTGGCTCTGGATCAGTCTGTGCCGAGTGCCGAGCGAAAAATCTCCCGCTTCAGCTTAAGCGATGACAATGAGCTGCTCGGTGATAATCGCTACCTGCACGATAATGTAGATTAAATGGGCTCCAAACCTCACCGGATAACGCCCCCAACGCTGCCCAGCGTTGGGGGCGTTTGGCATTCCGGACGATCACGCTTCCAGTCGGAACAACCGGACGGTTACCAGTATGTCGATTATCAGCAGCGCCAGAGCCACCACTAACGGGTACTGAAATTTGTTGGCCCTGACCTGCAGCAGCTTTACCTCTCGCATCTGGCCGCGCAATCCGGCCACGGCGGTCGCGAGTTCCCGGCTTTCATCGCGGTAGTCGGAAAGCTCAAAGTAGCGTCCATCGGTTGACTCCGCAATCGTTCGCAACCCCTCCGGCCGCAGGCGCGACATGGGCGGGCCCGGCGTTTCATCGGTGGGCGGGCGCCGCGTCCCGGGTACTGGTGCCCCCGTGAGCGTGCCTACGCCCAGCACCATAACGGGCACTCGCTCCCGCATCATTCCTTTTAGAGCAGCAGGGTCGGTGGCGCGGTCACCAAAGTCCTCCCCGTCGGTGATGAGGACGATCACCGGCGAGTTACCTCCCGCGGTTGACTGGCCACTGGTTTCGGCACGGATTGCCGCTCGCACCGTATCAAGGGCGGCCCCGATGTCGGTACTGCCGGTCGCTAGCTGGCCGGTCTGTAAGGTGCTGGCATACAACAGCAGAGCCGCTTGGTCGAAGGTCAACGGGCAGCGTAGCTCGGCCTCGCCCGCGAAAGCGATCAACGCGACCCGGTCGGCGCCCGTGGCGGCTAGTAGGGGCGCCAGCGTGGCTTTGACACGCTCCAAACGACTGGGGCGTACATCCTGCGCGTCCATCGACCGCGATACGTCGATTAGCACCCATACATCCTTGCCCGTTGAGCGAACTTGCTTACGGGTCGTACCAAGTGCGGGGCCTAGAAGGGCCGTCAAGAGTAGACCCACCGTCACTACCCGCACGGGCAGCTTCCACCAAATACCACGCCTCGACTGGCTTAGCGCCCGTCCTACGCGCCAGGTACGTACCGCCGCCGCGCCGATGCCCAGTACCAACGCCAGGGCCAGCAGGCCATCGAGCAGGGTGGGAGGGTAGAACCAGTTCATCTGAAGCGGGCGGAGCAGGCGCAGGATGACCGAGCGACGGGCCGCGAAGGTAGGCCGCAGCAATGCGCAGTAGAAAAATTAGCCAGTAAATCCACTACTAGCTTGCCTAAGCCGACGTTGTGGGTCTACCTTTGTACCCGTTACGGCGTAGCAACCGCAGCACATTGCCCCGGCCGGGGGTGGTGGATCTTTTCGGAGAAGTGGGTGAGTGGCTGAAACCAGTAGTTTGCTAAACTGCCGTAGCTCTAAAGGCTACCGGGGGTTCGAATCCCCCCTTCTCCGCGTATGTTTGCAGCCTGCCGGCATCCGGCATCGGCTAATGTTTTTTCGGGGTGTAGCGTAGCCCGGTATCGCGCCTGCTTTGGGAGCAGGAGGCCGCAAGTTCGAATCTTGCCACCCCGACTTTTTTAGTAAATCAGAAACCCGAGCTTTGTTCGGGTTTTTTGATTTATGACCCCATAGCTCAGCTGGATAGAGCAACTGCCTTCTAAGCAGTAGGCCTTTGGTTCGAATCCAAATGGGGTCACAACCATTACTTACTACTTGGCCGAAAAAGCCGCTAATCTGGCTACAGAACGCGCTTTGCTGGCTAGCCGACGGTCGATGCGTTGCCGGGTTTGTGGCCATATGCGCCCGACTTTACGCCCCCACTCCCGCCGATGATCACGGTACAGTTTGAGCGGCGGGCCGACCGGCCGCTGCGCCGCTCCTTGTTACGATTGCGTTAAATCAACCCCTACTCTTTGGTCGCCGCAGAGTGGACGCGGACCTTTGCCGGGCATAAGAACAGGTTTTTGAACCTCTGAAAGAAGCCGGGCAATGTCTGGCTTTTTTCTTTTCGGCCAATCTCCTGACGCGTACCTTCGGCAAATGAGATTTTTTCGCCTCTTCGTCTTCGCTGCTGGCTTGCTGGGCTGGTGCCTTCTTACGGCTTGTCAGCGCCAAGCAACTGCGGCCGCGTCGCCAAGTTTGTCGCGCGTTCTGTACTTCGGCTCCGGGGGCGGTTTCGCTGGGACCTCTACCCGCTACTCCCTGCACGCCGATGGGCGCCTCGAACGCCAGCAGGGCGCGCCGGGCGGTACCGCGCCCGCGCCGGTTGCCTTCCCGACGCAACCAGCTGCGGTAGTAGCTAAGTATTTTAAGGCCTTCGACGCCCTCCCCGCTGATTCGCTCACGTTGCAGCAACCGGGCAATATGTACTATTTTCTTGAAGGCCAAACGGCCGCCGGCCGCCGCGTAGCTCTCACTTGGGGAGCGAACGGGGCGCCTGTTTCGCGCGCCGCCCAATCGCTTTACGACGAGCTACAGCAGCTGCTGGCTGAGAAGAACTGATCTCCTTGGGCTGTCCCGCCGAGCGCTTAAATGACTCAATCAGGTTTGAGTAGCTCGTAGTTTTTGTAGCCGAGCCGTAAGCCAAACCAGCGCTCGACGAGTGCTTTGATTCGATCCTTCAGCGGGATTCGATTTCGAGTAGGCTCGTGGTCGAACGACCAGTTTCGCCGCCGGATTCGATCGGCCATCACAACTGGATGACTGCCGGAGAAGCGAATCAGCGCATCGATGCCCGAGTAGTCGAACTCAGCGGCTTTGACGACGTTCGCCTCCGTCCAGGCATCGTCGTGCCAGTAACGATTAAACGATTCCTGCTTGCCTTGCATCGCGGCGGGTTCTTTTACCCAGCCGTAATGGTAAATATGGGCAGCCACGGGACGAACCCTTAACTTCTGATTTTCGGGCTTGCGGAAGCCTTGCGCGTCGCGGTAAGAGTGCACGCCGCGGCCCGCCCGAACCACGCGAATCTCGTGGCGATACCAGCGGCGGGCCACGCCAAGATAGTCGTAGGAGCCGTAAAAGTGGTGATAGTCGAAGAGCAAGCCATCGACTCGGGTATCGGCCAGATTAGCCTGCATCGCGGCCCGGATGGCAGGATAATCCCGCTCGTGCAGCACTTCATCCCCCTGGAGATAGAAAAGCCAGTCGGCATCCGCCGGCACGGCCGCGAGGGCTTTATCCGTCTCAACGGCTAACACCCGGCCGCCTTCGCGGAGCGAATCATCCCAAATGGTGTCAATAATTCGGATCTTCTGTGGGTCAATACCGGCGATCAACGATCGGGTATCGTCGTCGGAAGCGCCGACTGCCACAATCACCTCGTCGCACAAGGGCAACAACGAGCGCAACGATTCCACAACTGGATAATCATAACGAATAGCATTGCGGATGAAGGAGACGCCGACGACTTTCATACCCGCAAATAACGGGGTAGGGGACGCCCGACCGGATAGTTTTCGTCGGACCAATTCGCCGAACGCCCGCCGAAGCCGACCTTTGCTCTATGCCCAAAGCTGCCCTCCGAATCGCGACTGCTGCCGCCCGATCTGCCAACTCATCTGCCGTTGCTGCTGACAGCGTGGGCGCTTCCATTGCCTTGCTGCGGCAAGCGTACACCCTGATGCGCACCGCCGAGGCGATGGCCGACCTCTACGACCGCGAGCGGCCCACGACGCGCTACGTGCATTCGACGAGCCGGGGCCACGAGGCCATTCAGCTAGCGGCGGCTTGTTACCTGACGCCCGCTGACTACGTCGCCCCCTACTACCGCGACGAGTCGTTGCTGCTCGGCCTCGGTCTGGCACCCTATGAGCTGATGTTGCAGCTGCTGGCGAAGGCCGATGACCCGTTCAGCGGTGGACGTTCCTATTACGGCCACCCCAGCTTGCGGCGGGCCGGGTTTCCTACGATTCCGCACCAGTCGAGCGCTACCGGGATGCAGGCGATTCCCGCCACCGGAATGGCGCACGGCATCGCGTATCTGCTCGGTCAGGGCCAGGGATTGCTCACGGCCGACCCGCGCGAATTCTATGAATCGGGCGCCCCGCTGCCCGGGCTGAACGCCTTGCACCCGCCATTAGAAGGCCAGTCGATCGTTCTGTGTTCGATTGGTGATGGGGCGATGACGGAAGGTGAGGTGAGTGAGGCACTTCAGATGGCAGTGCTTAAGCGGTTGCCAATCATCTATTTGGTGCAGGATAACGAGTGGGGGATCTCCGCGACCGCCGCCGAGATGCGCGCCATGGATGCTTACGAGTTCGCGGCGGGTTTCAAGGGGCTACACCGCCTGCGGGTGGACGGTCGCGACTTTGCCGCCGCCTACTCCGGGTTGGCCGAAGCCTTCGCGTACTGCCGGGCCGGGCGCGGACCGGTGCTCGTGCACGCGCCGTGCCCATTGCTCGGCCACCATACCAGCGGCGTCCGGCGCGAGTGGTATCGCGGCGACGACCTCGATACCCATCGGCTCGACGACCCGCTGCCGCGCCTGCACGCGCAGCTGCTCGAAGCGGGGGTGACCGAGGCAGAACTCACTACCATGGTGGTGGAGGCTCGCGCTCGGGTAGAAGTCGATTTTGCCCGCGCCGTGGCCGCCCCCTCGCCCGACCCCGCCAGCGTCGCGCTGCATGAGTTCGCGCCGACGCCCGTTACGGAAGAGCGCGGCGAGCGCCGCCCGGCCGGGGGCGAGAAAGTGGTGATGGTGGATGCCGCCCTCCACGCCGTCGACGATATTCTGAAGGAATACCCGGAGGCGCTGTTTTACGGGCAGGATGTGGGCGGTGAGCTTGGTGGCGTATTCCGCGAAGCGGCCTTGCTGGCGAAGAAGTACGGCGACGCGCGCGTGTTCAATACCCCGATTCAGGAGGCGTACATCGTCGGCTCGACGGCGGGCATGTGCGCGGTAGGGGCGAAGCCGATTGTCGAGATTCAGTTCGGCGACTATATCTGGCCGGGCTTGAACCAGCTCGTGGAGGAGCTTTCGAAGTCGTGCTACCTCTCGATGGGCAAGTTTCCGGTGCAGGCGCTGATTAGGGTGCCGGTCGGGGCCTATGGCGGCGGCGGGCCCTACCATTCGGGCTCCATCGAAAGCACCTTGCTTACCATCCGTGGCATCAAGGTGGTGTACCCATCGAACGCGGCCGATATGAAAGGGCTGCTGAAAGCCGCTTTTCTCGACCCTAACCCCGTGGTGCTGCTGGAGCACAAAGGGCTCTACTGGAGCAAGGTGCCCGGCACCGAGGAAGCCAAAACCATCGAGCCGGCCGCCGATTATATCCTGCCGCTTGGTAAGGCCGCCATCGCTTTCGCCGCCGACGAGGACGCCGTGGACGAAGGCGACTCAGCCGTCGTCATCACCTACGGAATGGGCGTGTATTGGGCGACCGCCGCGAGCAAGCAATTGGGCAATCGGGTCGAAGTGCTCGACCTGCGCACCCTCAACCCGCTCGACTGGGAGGCCGTCGTGGGGGCCGTGCGCCGCCACAACAAGGTGATGGTCCTCACCGAAGAGCCCCTGCTGAACTCGTTCGCCGAGTCACTCGCCGGACGGATTCAGCGGCACTGCTTCCGCGACCTCGATGCGCCCGTCTTCACCCTGGGGGCCCTCAATCTGCCCGCGATCGCGATGAACGTCGGGCTGGAAGCGGCCATGCTGCCCAGCACCGAGAAGGTGCGGGTCGCGCTCGAAGAGCTGCTGGGGATGTAAGCACCCCGCCGATCGGCCGGCGTATCTTTCGGAAGCTGGCCGACGGTATACTTACCAAAACCTCCTGCCGGATCTTCCATATGCTGCTACTGACTACCCTCCGCCGTTGGCTATTAAAGGGCAGCCTGTTGCTGGCGCTGCCGGCCGCCGCGCAGACGCTCGACCCCACCTTTCAGCCCGTTGATATCCGCACGCCCAGCATCAGTCGCTCGGCGTCCGGCACTGCCATCGCGCGCGACGGGCAAGGGCGGGTGGTGGTCGGGGGGCGGTTCGAGTTCGTGGCCGGCCAGCCCGCGGGCAACGTGGCGCGCCTGCTGCCCGATGGCACGGTCGACCCCTCGTTCAACCCCGGTGGTACGGGCGCCAACGGGCCCGTCTACCACGTAGCGGCGCTGGCCGACGGGCGCTGGCTGATCGCGGGCGAGTTCACGCACTACAACGACCAGCCGACGCACCACGTGGCCCGCTTGCTGCCCGACGGTGCCCTCGATACCACTTTCCTCGTGGGCGACGGGCTCGATGCGCGGGTCGAATTCCTCGCCCTCGACTCGCGGCAGCGGGTGGTGCTCGGCGGCAACTTCCACCGCTACGATGGCGAGCCCGTGACGGGGGTAATCCGGCTGCTGCCGACCGGCCGCCTCGACCCAACCTTTCAACCCGCTATCGACCTGGGCGGCGGCGCGCCCTACGCCCTGGCGGTCGATGCCACGGATCGGGTGCTGGTGGCGCGCTACGACGCCCTGCGGGTGAGCACCCTCGAACGGCTGTTGCCCACCGGGGCCCTCGATACCACCTTCGCCGCGGGTGGGGGGCGGCTGTCCGGCGGCTGGATTCACCTGTTCAAGGTGCTCCGCAATGGTCAGATCATGCTGATGCACTACGGCGGTACGGCGACGCTCGGCGGCGTCGACCTGACCAACGTCGCGCGCCTCAACGCCGATGGCACCCTCGATAGGTCGTTTACCTGTAATGTGGAAGGCTTCACGCTGCGCACGATCGAGGAAACGTCGGCGGGCCTGCTGCTCGGCGGCAACGACCTGTACACTGGCGCCTTCTCCACGCCGGTGAGCTTGCGGCGGCTGCGCGCCGATGGCTCCAACGATTCCACCTTCGTCGGCCCCAAGCTGACGGACGTTTACCACTCGGGCGGCGTGCGCGCCATCGCGGCCGACCCCAGCGGGCAGCTGGTGGTGGCTGGCGATTTCGAGCGGCTCTGGAGCCACGCCACCGTCGGCTTCGGCCGCCTCACGCCGACGGGTGCCGCCGACCCGACGTTCACCGTCGCGGCGCTCGACGTGCGGGGCTACGTGACGGGGCTGCACCGGCAGTCGGGCGATCGCCTGCTCGTGGCCGGGTACTTCCACTTCATCAACGGCCAACCCGCGCGCGGCCTAGCCCGCCTGCTCGCCGACGGCACCTCCGACCCGAGCTTTCAGCCCGACGCCTCCATTTTCCAAAGTAATGCCTACCCCGGTCCGCTGTTGGTCGATGGGGCCGATCGCGTCATCGCCGTGCTGCAAAATCAGTTCCCGGCGCGCTACCTGCCTAATGGCGAGTTCGATAGCAGCTTTCCGGTAACTCCCGGCCCCGGCGGCGGTAGTCGTACAGGTCAAGGGCTCCATGTCGTGCTCTACCCGGATAGCCGGCTGCTGGTCGGCGGCGATTTCACGTCGTACCACGGCCAAGCCCGGCCGGGGCTGGCGCGCCTGCTTGCCGCCGATGGCGCCCTCGACCCGAGCTTCGTGCCGCCGGCCAGTATGGCCGGCCAGCGGGTAGTGCGGGTCGTGCTGCTGCCCGATGGGAGCGTGGGGGTGATGACGATGGCGATCCCGCCGAACCCGCAAATCCCGCCCGGCCCACCCTCCGCCGACCACGGTAGTCTGTACTGGCTCGACGCTACGGGCCAGCCATTGCCGGCAATCAACGGCGGGCAGCCGCTGCCCGACTCCGTGGTGACGGAGCTGGTCGCGGCCCTGCCCGATACCACCCTGCTCGTGCGCACGCAGATCTGGACGAGCAGCGGGCGGGTATGGGCGTTGCAGAAACTGACCCGCACCGGTGCCTACGACCCCACGTTCGCGCCCGATACGGCCATGCTCGCGCACCCGTTTCAGGTGCTGCCGCAGCCCGACGGGCAGCTGCTCGTCCTCGGCACGTTCAGCGACCAGCCGGGGGGGAGCCTGCGCCGCCTGACGGCCACCGGGGCGTTCGACCCCACGTTCCGGCTGCCCGCGTTCGACGTGACGGGCCTCGCCGCGGCGGTGTTTCAGTCCGATAACCGCCTCGTGGTGGGCGGGGGCTTCGCCACCGTCGATGGCCAGCCGCGCCCGTCGGTGGTGCGGTTTGCCGACGTCGTCACGGGGCGGTCCGCGCCACTCGCCGCCCGCGCGGCCGTGCTCGACGTGTTCCCGAACCCCGTCCACGGCGCCCTCACGGTGCGCCGCCCCGCCCCGCTGCCTGCCACCGCCACCCTGCTCGACGTGCTCGGCCGGCCCGTGCGGCGCTGGCCCCTGACGGCCGCCGACACGCGCCTGCCGCTGGCGGGCGTACCGGCGGGCACGTACGTGCTGCGGGTCGTGAGCGCCGACGCGGTGGCGACGCGGCGCGTGGTGGTGGAGTAGGGGGGGCGGCAGCGCCGGGCCGCCGAAGTTATCCGTGTTCGCCGTGTTCCCAGGGTAGCCGTGTTCGCCGTGTTCCCAGGGTAGCCTACGCTTCGCTTCGGCAACCCTGGGCTCGCCTACAGAACCCCGTTGGGGTTCGTGATACGAATCGGGTACGTATCATTGCGACCAGCAACCCCAACGGGGTTGTGTAAATTAGCCCAGGGTTGATTTTGAAAAAATCTACCCTGGGACCTGGAAACCCCTTCCCCCTCCCCGCGATGCCGCAGTCCCTTGCCCGCGTCTACCTGCATCTGGTGTTTTCGACGAAAAATCGGTATCCGTGGCTGGCGGAGGCCGGCGTCCGCACCGAGCTGCACCGCTACCTGGCTGCTTGCTCCAATGAGCTGAAGTGCGCGGCGCTCGAAGTGGGTGGGGTGGCCGACCACGTCCACGTGCTGGCGGAGCTGGCGCGCACCATCGCCATTGCCGATTGGGTGAAGGAAGTCAAGCGGGTGAGCAGCGCGTGGGCGAAAACCCGCCTGCCCCCGGACGGCGATGGCTTCGGCTGGCAGAACGGCTACGGCGTCTTTTCCATCAGCGAGCGCAACCTGGCGGTGGCGCGCGCCTACGTGCAGCAGCAGGAAGCGCACCACCGGCAGGAGTCGTTTCAGGACGAATACCGCCGTCTGCTCCGTGCCCACGGCCTGACGTGGGATGAGGCCCACGTCTGGGACTAACCTGCCGCCCCGCCGTAGCTTCGAGCCTGATCCTGACTGGTCATATACGATGAGTCGCACCAGGATACGATCAGCGACGCGGCGCTGGAGCGGCTCGTGGCGCAGGCCGGCCAGTTGCCCGAAGAGGCTGCGCCGGCTTGATCTGGAACCAAACCCGCCGCCACCAGCCAGTGCCGTCTCCATCCGAATGGAAAGCCCACCGCCACCTGCCGGTGCCGTCTCCATCCGAATGGAAAGCCCACCGCCACCTGCCAGTGCCGTCTCCATTACGATGGAAGGCCCGCCGCCCGGTGGCGGTGCCGTCTCCCGCGCGCCGGAGAGCCCGCCGCCACATGGCGGGGCCGTCTTGGGTAGTAGTTTCGGCGCGTCAAGCTGTCTGCCTTCCTGATGCGCGTTGTTTTCACGTTTTACCCCCTACTTCAGTGCCCAATCTAGATGAACTCTGTGCCGACCAGTTCGAGGTTGCCGACCAGCCGCACAGCGCGCTGTACGCCGGCTTTCTCGACCACAACGACAAAGTGCAAGCCGCCACGGACCTGCCCACCACCGGCCCCCTCGGTACGCTGGCGACGGAAATGAAGACCAAAAGCGCCGCCCTCGCCGTAGAGGCCCGCGCCGCCCAGAAAGCTCTCGACGTGGCCGAGCGCGAACAGGGCGCCGCCAGCGACGAGGCCGGTGATGGTCGCGCCACGGCCGAAAAAGCCCTCGGTCGCGTCAATGGCCTGATCACGGGCGTCGTCACGGAGCACAAAGAGCAGGACCGGCTGCGGAAGCTCCTCTTCCCGCAGGGGGCTAACCAGTACACCGATGCCAAGCTCGGCGACCTGCCCACGCTGCTCGCCGGTTTCCTGACGGTACTGACGGCCAACAAAGCCGCGTTCGGGGTGATGGGCGACACCGTAGTGAACGAGACGACGACCGCCTTTGCCGCCTTCACCGGCTCGCGCACCGAGCACGTCACGGACCAGACCGACACGGGCAAAGCCCGCGAGGTGCGCCGGGTGCTGCGCCCCCGCCTCACCGGCCAGCTCACCGACAACTACCACTTGCTGAGCCTCATCTACGCCGCCGCCCGTGCGCAGGTGAAGGTGTACTACACCCAGCGCTACTTCGAGCGCCGCCGCCTGAGCAACCCCGCCGGCGAGCGCCGCCGCAGCATTCAGGCCGGCGCCGTGCAGGTGCTCGTCGATCTCGATACCTACACCAACCCCGACCGTTACGCCACCGTGCAGGTACGCCTCAAGGAAGGCGGCCCCGTGAAGCTCTACCGCGCCACCGATCCCGCGGGGCCCGAGCCGAAAGACGTGACGATCATTCCCGCCGGCGACGCGCTGCACCAGTTCGCCCTCGCCGCCCTGGCCGGCACCGGCTCCAAGCTGGTGCTCCGCAACGAGACGGGGCACGTCGCGCACGTCGAGCTGGCGCTGCTGGAGGAGTAGGCGGAAACATAATCGCAGGACTTACGCACTGGTCGAAATGGGTAGTCCCTCCGGTGTATGGCTCAATTAAATTAGCGCACAG
>JBKJUQ010000053.1:0-9080 GCA_046590685.1 Hymenobacteraceae bacterium | reverse complement strand
ACGAAACCACGTTCGGCACGGGCCCCAACGCCCCCACGCGCCTTGGCTGCCGGGCGTTGGGGCCCGTGCCGAACGTGGTTTCGTTGTTTTGCTGCCCGACGGCCAGGCAGTTTCCTTGGTTGTCAGCAGTTAGCTCCCAGAACCAGGTATTGGGGTTGTTGGGGCTGCAGCGAGGGTTGATGAGCTGCTGAATCCACTGCACGGTGCCATCCGGGGCGCACTTGGCAATGACGCTCACGAAGCTGCCGCGCCGGTCGAGCGGAAAGCCTTCGAGCGTGTTCACGTAACTGGCCCTGAGACTCAGAAAGCAGTTGCCGGCCTCGTCAGTCGTGGCCGTAATCACCTCGAAGCCGCCGCGCGCGGGACTACGCACCGTGGCTTGGAGGTCTTTCACCCACAGGGCCGTTCCGGCGGTGTCGTACTTGGCCAAGTACACGCCCGGCCCAGGCATCGTGATCGAGCCGAAGTGCGCGGCCTCGCCGTGCCCGCCCGTCAGGTACAGGTGGCCCTGCCCGTCGAGTGAGAGGGAGTTGCAGATGACGCCGACCGAAGAATCAGTGCTGATGTCGCGCAGCCATTTTACCACGCCCGAGGGACTGATTTTCGCCACGTAGGCGCCTTGCTTGAAGCCTCGGTCGGCGCCGTGCAGCGTGCCGGCGGTAGTGACGAGGGAGTCGTAGTAGTACCCGGCCACGTAGGTGTTGCCAGCAGCGTCGGTGGCCGATCGGGTCCCGAAGTAGGCGTTCTGGAATGGCTGCAGCCACTCGTAGCGCTGCGCGTGGGTTGGGTGGGTGCCCGCCGCGAGCAGCAGGGCGGCCAGGGCGAAGAGAAGGCGAAACGATTTCATCAGCGGAAAAAATACGCGTGAGAAGGGAAGGACTCGTGTCCGTTGAACTGGCCGGAGCGCCGCGTCGGCCAATTCGCCGCGCCCTCGCAAGCTCAATCAAAAGACCGCGCGGCGGGGGAGAAGCCTACCCGCCGCCGCCACTTTATTTTCAGAAAACCAGCTTCAGCCCCATCATCACCCCCGAGGCCGCCGGCCGCTGGGTGAGACCCGTGGCAGCTTTGTACACCGATTCGGTCTGGTAGCGGAGCGTGGGGGCGAGGCTGGCGCTCAGGCGCGGCGTGAGGGCGTAGTTGAGGGCCAGCGCGCCGGTGAGGGCCACCGTGAGGGGGCGGAACGGCCCCTGACCGGCCCTAACGCGCTCGGTGCGCCACGTCCGCCCGTCGGCACTGACGAGCTGCGTGCCGCCCAGAAAAAACTGCGTCTGCGCGCCGAATGCCACATCCGCCCACCACCGATTGGTGCTGGCGCCGCGGAACGTACCGCCCTCGGTGCCGAAGCGGTAGCGGATCAGTAACGGCACGGTGAGGAACCGGTAGTTGGGTTGCAGGATACGGCTACTCACTTCCTGGCGTGTAGTGACGGTGGGGGTTGTGCGGACGCTGTCCTTCACGATTGTGCTGGTGGTGACGAGGTGCGTCCAGACAGTATCCTGGCGCGGCACCGCCACGAGCTCGTAGCCAATAATCTGGTAGTTGGCGTTGAAAATGGGCGATGGTACCGAATCCACCACAATGCGAAGCGAGTAGGTATCCCACTCCACCAAGGTGGTCTGGGTGGTGTGCGTGGTTTGCGTATCGTAGGCCACCGCCACGTTGGTGCGGCGGTCGGTGAGCCGTAGCTCGGCCCCATACGATGCTACGCCCAGCCCCGCGCCCACGCTCCAGCGCGGCGAGAGTCGATACTCGGCCAGGGCGGCGGCGTTGAAGCCGGCGCGTCCCATCTCGTGGGTGCGGCGCAGGGCGGAGAGCGTATCGCCCGCGGCGCTCTGCAATCCAAAGAAGTTGCGCTCCGGGGCGAATGCTACCGCCACTGACCACCGGTGCAGCGGCGCGGGCGGTACGGAATCGCCGACCGACTCGGCGGGGGGGGGAGCCAGGGCGGGCGGCGCTTCGGGCAGCACGCCCAGCGTGAGCAGCAACGAGTCGGTGCGGTGCGTGAGGGCCGCCAAGGCGGCGCGCTCGGTCAGCAGCGCGCGGCGGCGGACGGCGCGGGTCTCAGCGGACGAATCAGTAGGGAAGAAGCTGCCCAAAACGGTTTCTGCCTGAACCAACGGCTCCAGTACGGCGGGGACCGACGGTACGGCTGCCGAGTGGGCTACCACGAGCGCCTCGGTCAGGCTGCCGTGTGGGGCTACAAGGTCATTGGGCTGGTCTACAAGGTCATGGGGTAAGTTTACAAGGTCATTGGGTTGGTCTACAAGGTCATTGGGCTGGGCTACAAGGTTATTGGGTTGATCTACAAGGTCATGAGGTGGCGTTGCGAGGGCCAGGTGAGGCCGCGGGGCGGGGCCGGTTGCGGGCCGTAGCGCCCCCCACATGACCAGGAGCCCCAGCAATACCCCCACTATCCCCGTGAAGACCGGCTGCCCAACGGTCCGTCGCCGCGGCATTAACACGGGCCGCAGCCCCGCTTCCACGCCCGCCCACAGGCGCGGCGGCGGGGGCGGTACGGCGTCGGGCGGCGCGCTCAGAAAGTCGAACGCTTCGCGTAGGCGGGTGTCGAGCGGCTCAGAGTTGGCATCGGGCGGCAGTTGATCGGAAGCGTTCATTGGAACAGGAGCGTAGTGAGAGGATAGAAAGGAACCGGGCGAGCTTCGAGCACCGGGGCCGGCCCCGGTGGCGCGGGGCGCTTCTCGCACGTGGCGGCGGCTACCAGGGCCGCTAATCGCTGGCGGGCGCGGGCGAGCTGCGCCGACGAGGCGCTCTCACCGATGCCGAGCGCGGCGGCGATCTCGGCGTGCGAGTAGCCCTCGACGGTGTAGAGCAGCAGCACCAGCCGGCAGCCGTCGGGCAGGCGCTCGATGAGCGCGCGGACTTCGTCGAGGGTCAATTGCTCCACCGCCGACGCGTCGGGGGCGGGCAGGTGATGCGCGGCGTCGAGATCGAAGGTGGGAAGCCGCGCCCGGCGGCGCTGCCAGGCGTCGAGGGCAGTGCGAACGACGATCTGCCGCACCCACCCCGCGAACGCCCCATCGACGAGCTGGTCGGGCAATCGCTGAAACACCTTGATGAACGCCTCCTGAAGCCCATCCTCGGCGTCGGCGGCGGTAGGGGCGTACTGGCGGGCGAGCGCGAGCATCGGCCCGGCGAACCGATCGTAAAGCATGCGCTGCGCGGCGGGCTCGTAGCGCCGACACCGCGCGAGCAGCTCGGCCAACGGGGCGGCAGGAGCAGCGGAAGGAAGGGGGCGCGCCGACATCAGCGGGAAAGTACTGGTAAATTCCGGGGTGGTGCCCCCAGGACGGGTGATCGGGCCGGAGTCCTACCTTGCCGCCGAAAATAGTTTGCTCATCCCCCACTTATCTCTAATGCCTACCCCTTTGATTCTCCCCGTCAATGGCCTCACCCCGCAGCTCGGCCCGGGCTGCTGGCTGGCCCCGAACGCGACCCTCGTCGGCGATGTGGTGCTCGGCGCAGGCTGCACCGTGTGGTTTGGGGCGGTGGTGCGCGGCGACGTGAACGCGATCCGCATCGGCGACCATACCAACATTCAGGACGGCGCCATGCTGCATTGCACGTACCAGCGGGCCGATCTGCGCATCGGTGCGCGCGTGAGCATCGGTCACCGCGCCCTCGTTCACGGTTGCCACGTCGAGGACGATGTGCTCATTGGCATGGGCGCGATCGTGATGGACCACGCCCGCGTGGAGCGCGGCTGCATCATCGCCGCCGGCGCCGTGGTGCTCGAAAATCAGGTCTGCGAGTCGGGCTACCTCTACGCGGGCGTGCCGGCCAAACGCATCAAGCCCGTCACGGACGAGCAACGGGCCATGATTGCCCGTACTTCCACCAACTACCAGACGTACGCGGGGTGGTTTGATTAACTGCGAACTGAGAGATGAGAACGGAGAACTAACTGTGGATGGCAAGCGGCTCTCACCTCTCAGTTCTCACCTCTCAGTTCGCAGTTACTCCATGGCTTCCGTGCGCTGGCGCAGGCTGAGCTGCACGAACTCGACGTTGCGCTGCGAGCGCTGAAGCACGCGGAACTCGTAGTCGTCGTTCTGCGCCAAGTCGTTAACGTCGGGAATGCCTTCGTACAATAAGTGCAGGTAGCCGCCAACGGTCTCGTAGCTCTCCGCTTCGGGCAGGGGGAAGGGTAGGGCCTCGTTGGCATCCGGGATAGCGAGCGAGGCATCGACGCGGTATTCGTGCGGGCCCGTTTGCTCGACCTGCGCCGTTTCGTTGTCGTATTCGTCCTGGATTTCGCCCACCAGCTCTTCTACTACGTCTTCCATCGTCACCAGGCCGCTGACCCCGCCGAACTCGTCCGTGACGATCGCCATGTGCAGGTGGCGGCTCTGGAACTGCTTGAGCAGCGTATGAATCTTGATCGTCTCAGGCACGAAGTAAGCGGGGCGGATAATCTGGCTCAGCACCACCGGTTCTTGCTGCCGGCGGGCTTTGGCAAGCAGATCCTTTACGTACAGCACGCCGACGATATTGTCGATCACGTCTTCGTAGACCGGCACCCGCGAGAAGCCCTCATCGAGGAGCTTGTCGAGCGCTTCTTCCTCGTTGAGCGTGACGGGGATGGCGGCGATCTTGGTGCGTGGCACCATAATCTGCTTCACCATCCGGTCGTTGAACTCGAATACGTTTTCGATCAGCTCGTGCTCGTCGTCGTGCAGCTCGCCGGAGGTTTTGCTCTGCTCAAGCAGAATCCGCAGCTCTTCCGACGAATGGCTTTCCACGTGCGAAACGGCCCGCAGACCCACGATGCGCAGCGTCAGCAACCACAGCTTCTTGAGCAGCCAGATCAGCGGCCGGCCCACGAAGTAAAAGAACTCCAGCGGCGCCGCCGTGATGAGCGTGACCGATTCGGCTTTCTGAATGGCCAGCGATTTCGGCAGCAGCTCGCCAAATACGATGTGCATGATCGTGATCAGCACGAAGGCCGTCACGCTGGCGATGGTGTGGGCCAGGGCCGGCGTAATCGCCACGTTGAGGCCGTGCATCGCGCGCAGCATCAACTCGGTGCCTACTTCCTCGCCAATCCAGCCCAGCCCCAGCGAGGCGAGCGTAATACCCAGCTGGGTAGCCGAAAGGTACGCATCCAGATTCTGGAGCATATGACGCGTCAGGCGCGCCAGCTTGTTGCCGGACTGGGCCAACAACTCAATCTGTGACGCTCGTACCTTGACGAGCGAAAACTCGGCCGCTACAAAAAAACCATTCAGCGCGACCAGCAGAAGGGTTGCTAATATACTTATAAGCATTGACGTGACCGCTCCGGGGCAATGCGCGCACCCGGGGGTCGGGGGAGGGGGTAACGGTAGCAAAGTACGGGAGGAATTCGACTTCCGCCGCGTTCGGCGGTTGTTTGGGTAAGGAAACGGGGGGCGGCGGCGTCCAATTGCGCAGGCGTCGGGTGTGATTCCCGGGCGCTGGGCTGGGCTAGCTGGCTCTTATTACCCGTTGCTGTCCGCGTACTTTTGACCTTCGCTAGCGGGCCGACGAGCCGCCCGTTGCTCATTCGTTTTACTGATGACTTTTTCCGTTGCCGATTCCCGCTCCCGCGTCGGCCGGGTGCTCGTAGGCTGGCTGTTGGCCGGTTTGGGGTTGCTGACCGTGCCCGCCGCGGCGCAGATCGTCACCCCGACCACCTGGAGTTTCCGCCCGGCCAAGCCGGTCGTGCCCGTGGGGGAGGAAGTAGAGCTGATATTCTCAGCGAAGATTGTCCCCGACTGGTATCTCTACTCTTCGGATTTCGATCCGGATCTGGGCCCGACCGTCACGACGGTGAAATTTGCGCCACACCCGAGCTATCAGCTCGTGGGCAAGCTGGAGCCGCAGCACCCGAAGAAGAAGTTTGACGACGTGTTCGGCGGCGACGTGACGTACTTCGTTAACACCGGCGAATTCCGCCAGCGGGTGAAGATTCTCGCCTCGCCGGTCGTCATCAAAGGCACCTACGAAGGCCAGAGCTGTTCGGAAAAGAGTGGCCAGTGCGTCCCGCTGAATGGCGCTTTTTCTTTTGATCTGAAAGCGGAGGGCAAAGCTGCCGCGACGGTTCTCGTTCCCGACAAAACACCTGCTTCCCTGGCCGGAGCGGCCGCGACCGGCTCCGTGGTGCCGGCCGCGCCTGCCCGCCCTTCTAACCCGTTAGCAGCTCGCCCCACAGATTCGGCGGCGACGGCCGTCGCGCCTCCCGCTGCGCTGCCGCTCACCCCGGCTGCGGTCGATCGGCCGGCGCCGGCCGTCACGTCCTCGCCGGCTTCCGCCGAGCCCGCGCCGGGTGGCCTGTGGTCGTTTCTGCTCGGCGCGTTCGGTGCGGGGCTGCTGGCATTGCTCACGCCGTGCGTGTATCCGTTGATTCCGATGACGGTCTCGCTCTTCACCAACTCGGGCGATTCGCGGGGGCGGGGCATCTTCAAAGCGGCCGTTTACGGGCTGTCCATCATTGCTATTTACACGCTAGTGGGCGTGTTGGTGGTGAAAGTGTTGGGCGAGGAAGGCCCCAATTTTATCGCCACGCACTGGGCGCCGAATTTGTTGTTCTTCGCCGTGTTCGTGCTGTTTGGACTCTCGTTTCTTGGTTTGTTTGAGCTGACGCTGCCGTCGTCGTTCGTCAACAAAATTGATCAGCAGGCCGACAAGGGCGGCTGGGCGGGCCTCTTCTTCATGGCCACCACGCTGGTGGTCGTATCGTTCTCGTGCACGGGCCCAATCGTGGGCTCTCTGCTGGCGCTCTCGTCGCGCGGCCAGACGCTGCTACCGGCCCTCGGGATGATGGCGTTCGGACTAGCCTTCGCGCTGCCGTTTACGCTGTTCGCTATATTCCCAACGCTTCTCAAATCACTGCCGCGCTCCGGTGGTTGGCTCAACGTAGTCAAAGTCACGCTCGGCTTCCTGGAGCTGGCGCTGGCGCTCAAATTCCTGAGCACCGCCGATCAGGTCTACCACTGGAACCTGCTCAACCGCGACGTCTTCCTCGCGCTCTGGATCGTGCTGTTCGGGCTGCTCGGGTTGTATCTGCTCGGCAAGATTAAGCTCTCGCACGATTCGGAGCTGCCCTACCTGAGCGTGCCGCGCCTGCTGATGGCGACGGCCGCGCTCGGTTTCACCGTGTACCTGATTCCGGGACTCTTCGGCGCGCCGCTCGCGCCGCTGGCGGGGTTCCTGCCGCCGCAAACTTCCTTGCCCTTCGATCTGACGCGTTCGGGTGGCCTGACTAGTGCTGGCGGCCCGGCGGTTAAGACATCGCCTAACTCCCTTTGCGAATCGCCGCGCTACGCCGACTTCCTGCACCTGCCGCACCAGCTGCCGGGCTACTTCGATCTCGAACAGGCCCGCCGCTGCGCCCGCGCCCAGAACAAGCCCATCTTCATCGATTTTACCGGCCACGGCTGCGTGAACTGCCGCGAGATGGAAGCGCGGGTGTGGAGCGACCCGGCCGTCCTCCAGCGCCTGCGCGATGAGTACGTGATCGTGGCGCTCTACGTGGATGACAAAACCGACTTGCCCGCCGCCGAACAGGTGACGAGCCCGCGCGACCAGCAGCTCAAGGCCACTATCGGCGCCCGCAACTTCGACCTCCAGATCACGCGCTTCAACGCCAATGCCCAACCGTACTACGTGCTGCTCGACCCCGCCGACGACCAGCTGCGGCCGTTGCTTCCGCCGCGCGCTTACGACCTCGATGCCGCCGCCTTCGCCCGCTTCCTTGACGAGGGAGTGGCTGCCTACCACCGGGGCCCTGCCGTGGCGACGCAATAGCCCATAATAGGGACAATCAGGAAGCCGTATTAACTGAAAAAGGCGGCCCAAAAGGCCGCCTTTTTCACACCAATCAACCAATCAATTTTAGGTGCCGCGGCGAAGCCAAAGCCTCGCGCTGATGCGACTGGCGAACCAGCCTACCCGTCATTGATTGCGACAAAGGTAGGCAAACGGCATGTTGCTTACAAATTTGCTAGTAAATAACCATAATTTTTACAGAATAATCAACATTATTTTGCATAACTTGCGAAAAAATTAACAACCCCCCTGCTACGTGGCTTCCCATTACGAAATTGACAGCATCGACCGCCGCATTTTGGCCCTCCTCATCGAAGATGCCAAGATGCCTTATACCGAAGTCGCCAAGCGCGTAATGGTAAGCGGCGGCACGGTGCACGTGCGCATGAATAAGCTCGAAGAGATGGGGCTCGTGCGGGGCGCCACCCTCAAAATCGACTACGCGAAGCTCGGCTACGACATCTCGGCCTTCCTTGGCGTGTACCTGGAGAAAAGCTCACTGTCGGATAAGGTAGTGGAGGCGCTGAAGAAGATCCCCGAGATCATCAGCATCCATTACACCACCGGCAACTACAGCCTCTTCTGCAAGATGGTGTGCAAGGACACGAACCACCTGCGGCAGGTGCTGCACGACAAGATTCAGCTTGTGGAAGGTATTGAGCGCACCGAAACGCTCATCGCGCTTGAAGAAACGCTCGATCGATCGGTGCAGCTCGATCTGGAGTAAACGACCTGGCTGGCAATAAGTAACCACGCGACTGCGGTCTGGCTTCCCGAAGCCCGCCATTGCGCGACCGCTCGGGCGGGGATGGACGGGTGATTTGCGGCCAGCATAGCGCCTGGCAATACTATTCGGTTACCCGCGCGCCATGATATTTTTGTGAGATGAAAAACTTCCTGTCGATTAACCTGCTCGCCGCGCTCGCGGGAGGGATGCTGTTGCTGAGCGGCTGCAAAAAAAATAATGAGGTAGACGCACCGGAGCCGACGAGCACCATCACGGGCAAATTCTCGCCGGCCACCGCGATTACGAAGGTGACCGCGACCGATACCCTCAACGCACCGTTCACGGACAACCCGGACGCCGATGGCGCATTTCGCATCAGTAACCTGAAGGCGGGTACCTACGTCGTGAGCTTCACGCCCGCCAGCGGCTACGCCGCGCCGGCACCGCAAACCAAAACCATCGCTGCGGGCGATACTGCCAAGCTGGGCAACATTACCGTCCGGACGGGCGGCACTACCGGCAGCGGCGGTACCGTAACGTACAAAGT
>JBKJUQ010000005.1:0-1693 GCA_046590685.1 Hymenobacteraceae bacterium | reverse complement strand
TATCTGAACCGCCGCACGCCCCACCGCTACACGGGCGTGTGGCGTTTCGACGGGGACATGCTGCGCAGCGAGGTACTGTTTGACCGGAAAATGCCCGATGTGCGGCAGGGAGCCGATGCTCCGATGGCCGCTACGTACTGCTCGCTGGTGGGCCGCTACGAGGCCCCGGTGCAGATTCTGGACGCCACCGTGGACCCGCAGGCGCTGGGCATCGAAACGCCGGTTATTTCCTACTGCGGCGCGCTCATCCGCGACGGGGAGGGCAAAGCCTTCGGTACGCTGTGCCACTACGACTTGCAACGCTGCCAGGAGCGCACCACCGACCAGCCCCTGCTGGATGCCGCCGCGCAACTGCTCTACCAGCAGCTGCACCCTAGCGGGACGAAGTAGCACAGGGTATTGGGGGCGGTGTGCTGCGGCAGGCGCAGCAAAGCGGTCTCCCTTGGCTCATCAGCGCGCCAGGACCTGATACTTCTGCGTGTTGGGCGCGTCGATCTCGGTGAGGAGCGTGAACATGGCCCGTTTCTCGTCGCGCTTGGGGTCGTTCTTGAAGATGTTGGCGATCTCGTCGGCCTTGGCTTCGAAGAAGGCGCGCAGAATGGCCGTGCCGGGGCGCAGATTCGCCACCTGCTCAATCCCCTGGAGCCCGAGCACGATGGAAGCCCGCGCTTCCTCGGGTTTCTCGGCGAAGCGGTCGAGGCCGAGGCGGAAATACTGATAGAGGGCTACCCGGAACGGTTCGATCTGCGGATCGAGCACGTTGGTCAGGAGCCAATAGCGGGCGCGGGTGTCGTCGCGGGAGTTCCAGCCGGGGTTGCCGCCGGCCTGGGCGCTCGTGTTGGTCAGGATCTGCAACGCCCGGTCGTAGTAAGGCGAGCCGCCAAGCCGCTGGTACGAGTCGTGGTCCATCCCGATGATCATGTAGGCGTAGAACGACAGCAGCGACGCGAGCGTGGAGGTAAACGAGTTCTCGGCAAACTGCAGCGGCTGCGACGGCAGGTAGTCAAACTCCCACGCCTTATCCACCACGCTGAGCAGCGGGGTTTCGTAGCCGGTACCGAACACCGGCCGTTGCGACTGTACCTGCACGATGGCCTTGTAGGAGCCCACCTGCGGGACTTCCTGCAACGTGACGACCATTCGGCACTTGATGCGCTCCTCGGGCCGCACCACGTCGTTGGTCCAGCGGCGGGTGTTGAGGAAATCGGCCATCGCCCGTTCCATCTCCGTCAGCAGCTGGCGATCAGTGATTTGCACGCGCTCGGAGTTGAGGCGGACTTCCACTGACAGCTCCTGGGCGCGGGCTGGCAGCAGGGCAAACAGGCTCAGTAAGCAGCAGGCAAGGACGGTACGTAGCAACGGAGTTTGCCGCAAAGGGCGCTAAAGGGTTCGCGAAGGTCGCGACGGGGAAAGGAGTTTTCGGCGAACGGGGTTCCGGCCGCGCTGCTACCCGTTGCGCCGGGCGAGCACGGTGGCCACGATCTGCTGCGCCACGTCGGTTTTGAGTTGTAAGGGGAGCGGGGTGACGCTCGCCGCATCCACGAAAGTTACCTGATTGGTATCGTGGCCGAACCCGGCACCGGGGTCGGCCAGGGAATTGAGGATGACCAGGTCGAAATGCTTGCGCGTCAGCTTAGCGCGGGCGTGGGTTAGCTCGTCGTTGGTCTCTAACGCGAAGCCGACGCTGAATTGC
>JBKJUQ010000004.1:0-5976 GCA_046590685.1 Hymenobacteraceae bacterium | reverse complement strand
AATTAGGGCCGATTAATTGCCTCCGTCCCCTTTGCGGTGGAAAGTGCAACCTGACCCCTGTTTTTCGTGACCCCTGTTTTTCCTGTTTTTCCCTCGCAAACGAAGGTCTTTGTGCTTCCGAGCTTCGGATCGCCAGAGGCGCCCCGTCGCACGTGCCGCGTCACCAGATCCGCACGCGGTCTTCCGGCGCGATCCACAGCGGGTCGGCTGCGGTGATGCCGAAGGCGTCGTACCAGGCGTCGATGTTGCGCAGCGGCGCGAACGCGCGGATGTGGCCCGGCGAGTGGGTGCCGTTGACCAGCTGCTGGCGCAGGGCGTCGTCGCGCCACAGGGTGCGCCAGACCTGCGCCCAGCCCATGAACAGTCGCTGCTCGCCGGTAAAGCCGTCGATCATCGGCGCCGGCTTGCCGTCGAGCGAGCGGCGGTAGGCCTCCAGCGCGATGGTCAGGCCGCCGAGGTCGCCGATGTTCTCGCCCATCGCCACGCGGCCGTTGATGCGCATGCCCGGCAACTGCGGGAACTCGTAGGCCTCGTACTGCGCGCCCAACTTCGTCGCCTGCGCCTCGAACTTCGCCGCATCCTCGGCCGTCCACCAGTCGCGCAGCAGGCCGGTGCCGTCGGACTTGCGGCCCTGGTCGTCGAAACCGTGGATGATCTCGTGGCCGATCACGCCACCGATGGCGCCGTAGTTCACCGCCGGGTCGGCGTCAGGATCGAAGAACGGCGGCTGCAGGATCGCGGCCGGGAACACGATCTCGTTCTTCACCGACGAGTAGTACGCGTTCACCGTCTGCGGGGTCATGCCCCACTCGGCCTTGTCGACCGGCTGGCCGATGCGGTCGCGGCGGTAGTCCCATTCGAACTGGCGCGCGCGCTCGGCGTTGCCGAACACGTCGCCGTTGACCACCTGCAGGCCGCTGTAGTCGCGCCACTGCTCCGGATGGCCGATCTTCAGGCCGAAGGTCTCCAGCTTCGCCAGCGCCTCGGCCCGGGTCTCCGGACCCATCCATTCCAGCGCGTTGAGCCGCGCACCCATCGCCGCCTTCACGTTGCTGACCAGGTCGTCCATCTTGGCCTTGGCGTCGGGCGGGAAGTACAAATTGACGTAGTCGCGGCCGATCGCCTCGCCCATCGAGGACTCGGCGAGCGCCACACCGCGCTTCCAGCGCTCGCGCTGCTCGGGCTGGCCCGACAGGAACTTCGAACGGAACTCGAATTCCGCGTCCACAAACGCCTTCGACAGCAGCGGCACGGCGTTGTCGGTGGTGTGGAAGGCCTGCCAAGCCTTCAGCGTCTCGAGGTCGGTGTCGTTGAAGATCGCGGCCAGCGTCGGGAACGCCGTGTCCTGGCGCAGCACCGCGCGCCCGGCCTGGTCGACGCCGGCGGCCTGGAAGAACCTCGCCCACGGGAACCCGGGCGCCCGGGCATCCATCCCGGCCAGGGTGACCGGGTTGTAGGTCTTGTCGCGGTCGCGGCTCTGCGCGCGCGTCCAGTGCGCCTCGGCGATCCGGGTCTCCATCGCCAGGATCGCCGCAGCGTGCTTCGCGGGCTGCGGCCAGCCGGCCAGGCCCAGCATCTGCGCGATGTAGGCCTGGTAGCGCTCGCGCTGCGGCGCGAACTTGGGATCCAGGTACATCTCGCGATCGCCGAGGCCCAGCCCCGACTGGCTCAGGTACAGCACGTAGCGGTCGGGGTCGCGCTGGTCGTCGGACACCGAGGCACCGAAGAAGCTGCCGCCGAAGCTGCCGTTGCGCCGGCCCATCAGCGCAGCCAGCGCGGCCTTGTCGCCGGCGTTGCGGATGGCGTCCAGGTGCGGGGCCAGCGGCGCGGCCCCCAGCGCCTCGATGCGTACCTCGTCGATGAAGCCGCGGTACAGCGCGGCGATCTTCGCGGCGTCGCCATCGCTGGCCGGGTCGCCGACCGCGTAGCCCTCGACCAGCCTGCGCAGCCGCGCCTCGGACAGGTCGCGCAGGATCATGAAGGCCCCGTAGCTGGAGCGGTCGGCGGGAATCTCCGTGGTCTTCGCCCACTGGCCGCTGACGTAGCCGAAGAAGTCCGCGCCCGGCTTCACGCCACGGTCCATGCCGTCGGTGTCGATGCCCCAGGCGCCGAAGCGCCTGGCGGCGATGGCCTCGCCACTGCCGCCGCCAGTGGTGGCGTCGGCGCTGTCGAACAACGCGCGCAGCGCGCAGCCATCGTCCAGGCAGCGGTCGTGGTCACGGGCGGCCAGCGGCGACGCCATCGAAAGCGCCACGGCGGTGGCGACGCAAAGCAGGGTCTTCTTCAAGGCAATCTCTCCGGAGCGGTGCGGACGGGCCGATGGCGCACACACCGGCTGGACCGGCGCCGGCACCCGAAGGCCCCACGGAGCCCCTCCCGGGGCAACCGCTATTTTACTCAACCGGCCCGCCGCGCACCGTGCCAAGCGTTGAAAAACCGTGGTCAGAGTGCACTTTCGAGACAGGGGCCAGGGCGAGAAAGTGCAACCTGACCCCTGTTTTTGGGTCAAAAACCGCAAAAACCGGGGTCAGAGTGCACTTTCAGGACTGGGGTCAGGGGGAAAAAGTGCAACCTGACCCCTGTTTCTCCGCGAAAACGTGAAAAGGGGCCGGGGTGGATTCCCATTTGAAGCGGAAATTCACTCCGACCCCGTTTCCGGCCATTCTTGCGCAGCTAACGCCTGGAAAAGCCGGGGTCAAAGTGCACTTTCAGGACTGGGGTCAGGGGGAGAAAGTGCAATCTGACCCCTGTTTCTTAAACGCCTGAATAAGCCGATCCGCGAAGCGGTTTCGGCTTGAACGGAATTTTAGCTTTCATCCGCGGGATTCAAGAGCGCACGAAACGGCTGGGGTACGGATTTCGCAGGGTCGCTCTTGGCCGCCTTGAGGTATGCGGTAAGGCTTTTCTTAAGCTTGTCGCCCCAGAAGGGGTCGCGGTTGTCATAGATGACCACACGCAAGTGCCTGAGATCAAACGGAACGTCATCGAGCGATCCAGCAGTGAAAACTACTGGCTTCCTTGCAGCGTGTGCAAGTCCAAGCTCATAAAACACATTGGCGTTCTTATTGGACAAGTCCGCGAGCAATATTTTCGCTTTCTCTATTTGTTCCCAGATTTGCTCAATCACGCTACCTGTAGAAAATAGCTCATCTGCTCTCACCGCCTCCATCCCCGCCTCTTGAATAGCGGATATGTATATCTCTTTGTAGTATTGGTCGTACCACTCACCAAAGGGCATCATGACAAAGCACGTATCCAAGAAAGAACGTGGTCTTCGATCTGCGTCGTGGACGACATCAGGCTTCGGCTCTGCTTTGCTGAGAATTAATGCACCGCTTGTCTCTTGCTCAGTGGTTGGTTCACCACGAAATGCTCGCAAGTAGTTCAAATTCTTAGTGAAGATGTCGATGAATACACGAACGCGGTCTCGGGGAATTTGGAACTCACGGACAAGTGTATTTTCAAAGAACTCGTCTTCGGGTAACTTTTTACCTTTGTAGTATTCCTCTACGTTGCGAAAAAGCTCGACGTTTCGAAACGCATTTACGAGGGCCTGTTGTCTATCCTGTGCTGATGATGGCGCAACTACGTTCTGGCCGATCAAATCCAAGCGCACTGTAGCTGCTGCGCCAGATCCTTCTGTTAAACCGTAGTGCCCCGCAGATCTTAGAAGATCCAGGAATCTCCAGTCAGTCGATTTCGTGAAGCCCACGGCTTTTACAAGCTCGTCCGCTTTCATAGGGTTTCCAGCATTCTGCTCTTCGATTGCCTTTGGAATAGCAATCGCGTCTTCAAGAGAATGCTTTGGAAATGTCCAGACTGCTGCAGAGGGCGATGCCGTGGACTTAGGTCGAGGCACTGACGCCTTCTTCCCGGATGCCGTTGACGCCGTCTTCTTTGCTCTTTTTGCAGTTGCCATGTCCCCTCCTATGAAAGCTAACGCCTTATGTCTTGGACGCAGAGATTTTGGGAGAAGCATCTATTACAACAATGTTCTCGGCGTCCTCAATCTTGAGTTTCTTCAGAACCCTGCTAACGCGAGCTATTTCAGGCTTTGTGTAGCAGAGGATCACTGCGATATCGGTGATAGATTTGGATGCCTTCTTGTAGATGGCAGCCTGATTCTGGAGATTTCGCTCCAGAGACGTTGATCCGCCGAGTTTGAACTCGACAATTGTTGAGTCTCTCTCGCCGAAAGAGACCTTGTAATCGGCTGGGCCACGGCCGTTATTCACTTCCGAGTTTACGTCGTAGGGGGATGAAAACCAGGTAAGACGAAATATGCGTTGGATAGACTCTTCTTGCGCTATCGGTTTCCCGTCTTTGTAGAAGATTCTATAACCGTCATTGTTCTCTATAACATCCTTAAGAAACATGGCTCTCGCTAGAGCTTCTCGGTAGCTGGTCGTGGGCGTTCTATAAAACTCACTATCCTTAAATAGAGCTCGAATTAGCTGGCCAATGGTCTCAATGATTTCCGACTTGAATTTTTCGACCTTCTCTGCGGAGATGGCTGACGCGCGATCTTTGTTCTTCTCTTGGTGATGAATGTAGTAGTCAAGAATCTCCGGAAACCGTTCCACTGTCTTTTCAATCGCATAATCAATTTCATCACGCTTTGGGTTTGCCGGCAATTTCGAAGCGAAGAACTCATTGATCGAATTTCGGAGAGATGTGTTGTCCAGAGAACTTGTTATAGATCTGAACTGATTCACGAAGCTCGAGTGTGAGATGAAGGCTTCGCCTTTACTCAAGATGTCCAATGGCGTCAAAACGATGAAGTCACCACTATCGCCCTCTCTATAGAAATAGGGGAGTTCGAAATTTATCGGCTGCCATATCTTTAGCGCCGCATCATACGAACATCTGACGTTGAACCGTGCTCTCTGATTAGGCTTTAGGTGCTTCTTTGCGAATCTCTCCGTGTACTTGAGCAGGTATTCAAGCCCCAAGTTGGCAGTGAAGTCGCTGATGAAGTCACGCCCAATTCCTGAACCTACGAGGGTCAGCTTTTCGATGTGAGCCGATTCAAGAATCTCTTCCTCACCGAAGTTTCGGTAGAACCCTCGAAAAGCTTTTATTAAGCTCTTGGCAAATTTAGGCCCCAGTCCTCGGCCTTTGTTTCCCCACTTGCAGACGCCCAACCAGTTTTGCTTGACCTCTGGGAATTTGAAGAGCTCTTCGTTCGGTGAGCTTGTTGAAAGGGCTACTCCCTTCAACTCGATCAGGTGCCCAACAATTTTATCGTGAAGCGATTTGTATTCCGGCTTATTCGAAGCAAATAGCAAGAATGGGTCGATGAAGAGGGGGAGGTCTGCTTCCAGGCAGATGTTCAACGCTCCGAACTTTTGGAGTACACCGGGCTGAATCTCGAAATAGTCGGAAAAGAATAGTTGGGGATTCATCGATGTGACCAGTTAGGGCTAACTCTAAGTAGACCCCAAAAGTGGGGGTGGTATCCGATCATTGCTGCGAGGCCTGTGCCCGGTCAACGGGATAAATTCGCCCCTCGATCAAGTGATTGCGCCGAAGTCGAGCTCTGATCACGCCGGCAGTGACGCCGGGTCGACGCAGGCCTGTCAATGTGACCTGCTCCGGCGTGCGCCGTGCTGCTGTATTCGACCTGCAAACCCAAATCTCGATAGTGCTGCACCAGCAGGCATTCGACCTGCTGCCATGACAGCCGCGACAACGCATCGTCCCAGCGATGCCTGAGCGGTGGCGAGCGCGGCCAGTTCACACCGTGGCCCTGGCCTTGCGCTTGGTCTTCGGCTTCGCCGCCGGCAGCAGCGAGGTCAGGTGCTGGTAGCGCTCGAACAGGAAGGCGACGCGCTCAGCGTCGGTCTTGAAGTTGCGTTTGCCGTAGGCGGCGTCGACGGCGCGGTCGAGTGTCTGGTGCGCCTTGACCAGTGCAGGCGGCATCGTGGTGGGGTCGTAGAGGTCGGCCAAGGTGCTGCCGGGGAACGCGGCGCGGGC
>JBKJUQ010000396.1:0-12968 GCA_046590685.1 Hymenobacteraceae bacterium | reverse complement strand
TCCGGGACCGCCAAAACCGCGTTTCCAAGCCGGTTTCCGCGCCGTGCGTAAGTCCTGACGAATTACGCTGGCCTAATTCGTAATTCACAATTCACCCAACCGCCCCGCCGAGCACAGCTCAACGGGGCGTTTGGGGACGTAACCCGAGCCTCCGGCTCGGCCGCGCGGGGTCAGCGCGCCACCACCAGTCGCCGCGTGTGGCCCCCGGCGCGCACCACGTACAGCCCCGGCGCTAGCTCCGGTAGCGCCCAGCTGATTTCCTGCCCGGCGGCGGCGCGGGTTTCGCGCACCACCCGGCCCATGGCGTCGAGCAGCCGCACGGTGCCCGCCTCGGCCAGCCGCACCCGCACGGCGCCCGTGGCGGGGTTGGGCCACACGGAGAGGGTGGCGTCAGCGGCGGGGGGCTCTACTCCCAGCCCCACCGGCCGGCACCCCACGTCCACCGGCGCGCCGCCGGCTTGCAGGTAGCCGGCCGAATCGGTCTTGAACACCCAGCCGTCATTGGTGCCGGTGTCGGGCGGGCTGACTCGTACGAAGCCGCTGGCCACGAAGCCCCCGTCGGGGGTAGCGGCCAGCCCGCGCAGGTAGTTTTCGGTATTCATCCCTGTGAGCAGCCGGTAAGTACGGTACCAGAGCGAGTCGCCATCGGGGCAGAGCGAGAACAGCACCGCCCGCGGTGCTACGAAGGCGCCCACCGGGCCGCCCTCCTGCCCGCCCCCTACCAAGCGGCCATCAGCCAGCTCTAATAGTACCGGCGCGTACGCCGTGTACGTGACCGGCCCGATCTCGCGCCGCCAGAGCAAATTGCCCTGCAAGTCGAACTTATACACGCCCTGCCGCCACATCGACGACCCGTTCGGGCCGCCCGGTTGACGCGAGCACAGTGAGGTTGCCATCGCGGGTGAGTCGTACGATGCCAATGCCGTTTTGCAGCACGGGGTCGCCTAGGCGTTTAGACCAGAGTTGATTGCCCGCCGCATCGGTGCGCACCACATATGTGCCTTGCCGCACATAGCCCAAGTCACTCGTCGTTCCACCGATTACAAAGCCCCCATCCGGCAACTCGGCTACTGTCCAGCCTGTGTTGACGTCTTGTAAGCGGTAGGTACTTTGCCATAGCAAGCGCCCAGTTGAATCGGTGCGCAGCAGCAAGATTAATTGCTGCGTAACGGTAGGTACAAACACTTGCCCAACCAGCGCAAAGCCCCCGTCGCGCGTTCGGAAACTGCCATATAACCAAGTATATGGCCCTGGTAAGTACGTGCGGGTCCAGAGCGTATCGCCTCCGGTGGTGAAACGCCACAGCTTGGCCCCATCCTGTCCGCCCGGCAGATGCACCCCGCCAGCCACCACGTAGCCGCCCAAGGGAAGAGGGTGCAGATTTGCCCCGGCCCCGGCCCCGTAGGAATAGTTAGTCTGACCAAAATAGTGTGCGCGCTGCTGCTGGCCCGCGCGGTTAAAGTGCCGCAGGAAAATGGAGTAGGTTCCCGGGATGGGGTAATTGAGTGATTCCCCGCTGGCTACATAGCCACTATCGGTCGGCAGAATCGATGTGATGAACTCCTTACCTCCACCCGTTGGCGCTCGCACATTGAAGTAGGTCTGCGCGTGGGCAGCGCCCGGTAAGCACAGCCCAAGGGCTGCGTAAAGCCCATAGGTAACGTATCTGTTCATAACCAGCGCCCGTGGCGGAAACGGGGTGTCCCCGCCACGGGCATTAGAGGTTTACGGCAGCTTGACGATAGTTCCTGTCTGCACTGGCGCACCGCGCACGAGCACCCGGTAGGTGTAATAGCCCGGTGCTAGGGCTGCCAGCGAAAGCGTTGTTTCGCCACTTTTACCCCGTAATGTTAGCCGCGCACACTCCTTGCCGAAGGCATTGAACACGACGAATTCGCTCGCCGTCGCGCTAGCCGGTAGCGCGTACCTCACCGTCACGGCATCTGTCGCCGGGTTCGGGAAAAGGGTCGCGCACTTCACTCGCTCCGGCTGTAAGGCCAGCGGTGCCGAGCGCGTGAGTACTTCGGCGTCGGTGTTCTCGTACCACGGCCCGAAGGACGAGCCAAGGTGCTGACTCAATACGGCCTGAGCCGCCACATAGCCCCAGGTAGTGGTGTCGTTGGCAATCGCTACCAACGCCGCTTGCAGGACGGCATCCGTTCGGACGGCGGCGCCCACGGCCGCCGGGTCGTTGCCGTAGGGGATGAGCAGCGCCCGAACCTCGTCGTACAGGCTCGTCGAAGCGCTGGCCGTGCGTTGCGCCACGGCGGTTTGCAGCTGCGTGCCCGCCCCCATACGCAGGCTGCTGGGCGGATAACCGGCTCGGTCGCGCAGGCCCGCGTCGATGTCGGCGTAGGCGGCGGTGCCGTATGTCGTTAGTACGGCAATGGCGCTGTCGAGGCGCGCGATGCCGGTCGTATCGTGCAGGTAGTAGCGCAGCAGCTCATTGAGGGCGATGCTACGCTCCGTCGGATCGGTGATAGTGTCGAGGGTAGCACGTAGTACACTCGGCGAGCGTCCGTCGCCGCCGCCGTACCGGTTCGGGCAAGCGGTTGCGTAAATGAAGCTACCTGACCCCCCGCAATCACCGGGGTTGATGCCACTCAAGCTGCTGGTGTTCGCCCCGGTAACAAGCTGCGGTGTCGTGATCCCGTTCGTCGCAAGCGTATAGTTGTACTTTAAGGTTTCTTGGTTCGGCGAATTGACGACCAAGATGCTGCGCGCCGTACTACCCGAATAGCTGAAGAGGTTGTTGGCCGCTTTACTCTGATCAGCCGCATCACATTGCCCGTGGCCGACTACAAAAAGACCATTGCGCAAGTTGCGTAGTAGGTCGCGCTGCTCGGTCTGGGTGACGTATAGCCCGACCGCGATCTCGATGTCGGCGCGGGGCAGGGTGTTGGTCACCGTCTGATTCGCCCCGCGGAACGAGTTGCACCGTAACAACAGGTTGGAGTTGCCTCGTTGCGCGTAGATACCCGTATTCAGGTTGCTGAAGCTGTTGCGGTAGATCTCGTTGGCGATCGGGTAGATCGGGTCGTTAGCGTCGCTCGAAACCGGGCCGTCGAGCTGCGAGGCGATCAGCCCACGCGACGACGGGCAGATAGTGGTGGTGCACAGCGTCGATGACTCAAACGTATTGTCGTAGGTGATACCACTCGGCGAACTATAGAGCGCCAGCCCGTAAGGAAAAGCGTAGCTGCCGCGCCCGATCCTGAAGATATTATCGCGTACTAGCGGCGCGAGAACTCCCGAGAGCATTACTCCACTCACGTTGCCCACAAAGGTGTTGCCCTGAATGAAGGTGGAGGAGGCCTGCGTTGGGTTTGTGACCCACACCCCGCCGTAGAGGTTGTTGAACGTACTGACCGTGATGGCCGCGTCGCTGCCGGTCGACCACAGGCCGTAGCCGCGCTGGTGCTCCGGCAGGGCCTGGTTGCCGAAGGCAGCGGTGCCGTCGATCAACTCAAAGAGATCGCTTAAGAGTCGTACCCTTCCCACGTTGAACAAGCGGACGCCATACTGTGTGCTCGGCGTCACGCCGCTGCTCGCGTAAACCGCATCGGCCAGTGGGGCGTTACCCCGGAAAGTACACGAGGCGATTGTGGTGCGGTTGTCGACTGTCGGGCGATAGCCCGTCACGTAGATGCCGGTGTGGCAATTCAAAAATTGGGTACTGTAAATCAGCCCGTAACCGCCCCCATTGGTGGTGCCTCCGGAGGCCCCGAGTAGTTTAGTACTAGAATAAGTGGGCGTACCCATCAGCACACCAATCCGTGCATTTTCAATGAGGTTAGCTGTGCTACCGTTGATACAGTAGAGCTTGCCTTGGTGCAGATCTCGCGCATCCGAAGCGGTGGCGGGTTGCGCGTACGCTGGGTCGCCGAGCAGAACGATGCCATCCCACATATCTGCCGTCGGGCATCCGGTCTGCGGGGTGAGGGTAGTCAACACGGCGCCGATTAGGCGCAGGTAGCCACCTGGCTCTACCACAATGCGTGAGGGGCTGTTGGTGGTTAAGGGAGTAGTCGCGTTTTTTTGGTGTCGTCAAACTCCACCCGCGTGCTGATGGTGAGCGTGGAGCCATTTTGGACGCGCACTGTGCCTCTGATTCTTTGCGTAGTCGTCCAGGTAACGTCGCCGGTGGTAGTGGGCGATATTATCAGCCCTGAGGGGAAATCGAAGCAGCCGGTCTGCGCCATCGCTTCAGGCGGCGTAGCCAAACTCAGCGCTCCCCCGAGCAGCAGCGCAAACGCGGCTCGGATGAGCGGCTCGTAAAGAAAGTAACAAACGCGTAATCATAAACGGACAGTGAGCGGATAACTGACATTGGCAAAATCGCCGCGACAAGGTTAAGCGCTCTCTGATTGCTTTAATACTTCTGAATGTTCTGTACGCTGCGTTTTGCCGGCTCAGTGGCTGAAAAAGCACTATAATTTTTGCAGTGTCCTCAATAGCCTGAAAATCTGCCCCTTGCTACCTTGCCTCAGCACGCTGGTGCCCCTCTACCGCCCTTCCAGCACCCGCTGGCGCTCGTACTCCTTCTCGGCGGCGCGCTGCTCTTCCCACTCGGCGAGCTTGCGGCGGTTGCGGCCGGCGCGCGAAAACTGTTCGTAGAGAAACGAGACCGGGTTTTGCAGCGCATCGGCGGCGGCGGGCGCTTCTACGGGCCGCGGCGCGAAGATGGGCTTGCCCACCGAGCGGTGCGCCATCGGCAGGGCGGTACTCGGGCGCCGGACGGCGCGCAGCGCGCGGTTGATCTCGGCGCGGTCGGGACGGTCGGCGGTGATATTCACCTGACCGAGCTGCACGCTGTCGGGCTGGAGCTGGATCTCGATGGCGATCTGCTCGGGCGTGCTCGGCTTCACCGTGAAGATGCGCGACTGGAAGCCGATCGCCCGGACCACGAGCGTATCGGTGCGCTCAATGGTGAGCTGAAACGAGCCGAGCACATCGGCCACGGTGCCTTGCCGGGTGGCCGTCACGAATACGCCCGCGCCCGGAATCGGGTGGTGGTCCTGCGCGGCGAGCACCAGGCCGCGGATGCGCACCGGGCTGGCGGTTGCGGGCCCACTGGTGGGCTTACGCCCTTTACTGGTTTGCGCCCATCCGCGCGCCGGCCGCAGCGCGAGCGCGGCACACAGAAAAAACGCGAAGACGAAGTACTTGCTACGGAGCACGAGCAACTGGAAAATGGGGGTGTCCCGCGTCGTGTCGTACGGGCGGCTCACGACAGCGCACGACAAAGAAACGGCTCGGGTCGGGGGGCGGCGCAAAACAAAAATCCCGCCCCGGTACCGCGTACGGCCCCGGAGCGGGATCACAGCAGAGGCGTTGCCCCCACGACGATTATTTAGTCGCCGTTGATTTTGGTCTTCTCGCCGTTGGCGTCTTTCACTTTGACGTCGCCATTCTTCATCTTCAGCTTGGAGCCATCCTCGCCTTTGATTTTGACTTTGGCTTTGTCGCCGTCCTCCATTTTACCGGCAGCCATCTCCGCGTCGGAGCCACCGCTCATCTTGTCGCCCGACATCGAGCCGCCGTTCATCTCGTCGCCCGACATCGAGCCGGAGCCCCCGCCGTTCATCGAGGCATCGTCCATGTACTTGTCTTCCGAGTAGTCCATCCGGTGGGTCTCGTACTCCTTGTACATTTTTGGGTCGGTCAGCACGGTTTGCATCTCCTTGTCCGTTTCCATCTCGGCCTGACGCATTGCCTGGTACTGGCCCATGGTGTCGGCCTGGTACTTGGTCCGCAGCTCGCCGTAGCGCTTCGAGCGGTTGTAGTAGGTCGTCGCGAACTTAGACCGCATCGTGGTGTCGGTCATCTTCATGTCCGTATACACCTTATCGGCGATCCGGCGGCTGCGCATGCGGTACATGGCTTCCGGGTCGGCGGAGGCCGTGCCGTCGGTCATCACCACGGCGGTGTCGCCGGAGGCCGTATTATCTTCAGCCGTCACTTCTACGGGCTTGTCGTTGCCGCCGCACGAGACGGTGCCAAAGAGCAGCAGGGCGCCGGCCAGCGGGGCCATCCACATTCGATTGTTCATCGGGAAAGGTGTTTTGTTGGAATTGGGGTAGGGGAAACTTGAATCGAAGCCCCCATACGGGGCGACCGGCCGCGAGGTTGGGTTTGGGCCGGACTGGCGGGTCTTCAGGCGGCCCGCCGCAGCTCAATTACCGTTATCTCCGGAAGGAAACCCACGCGCCCCGGGTACCCGATATAGCCCAGGCCGGTATTGACGTACAGCCGCTGCCGGCCTTTTTCGTAAAGGCCCGCCCACTGCTTGTAAGCGTACTGCACGGGGCTCCACTTGAAGTTGGGCAGATTTACGCCAAACTGCATGCCGTGGGTATGGCCGCTGAGGGTGAGGTCGATGTCGGGGAAGCGATCAACAACCTGCTGCTCGGCGTCCCAGTGCGAGGGGTCGTGCGAGAGCAGCACCTTGAACGGCACGTCTTCGGTGCCGCGGTGGGCGGCCGGCAGATCGCCGTAACGCGGGAAGCCCAGGCGCGCGCCCCAGTTCTCGACGCCCAGAATCGCGATGCGCTCGCCGTCCTTCTCCAGAATCCGGTGCTCGTTGAGCAGCAGGTTCCAGCCGGCGGCTTTGTGGTGCTCCTTCAGGCGGTCGAGGTTGGCCCGCTTCGCGGCGGGGGTTTCCCAGGAGGCGTAATCGCCGTAGTCGTGGTTGCCGAGGATGCTGAGCAGCGGGTATCTGGAACGGATGCGCGAGAGGGCTTCGAGGTGCGGCTCGGCCTCGGGCGCGACGTTGTTGACCAGGTCACCCGTCATCACCACCAGATCGGCACCCTGCTGATTGATGAGGGCGGAAGCGCGCAACAGCGGCTCCGTGTTGGTATTGTAGGAGCCCACGTGCAGATCGGAGATCTGGAGGATCTTGAAGCCGTCGAACGCGGCGGGCAGGTTCGGATAGCGCAGCGTGATGCGCTTGACGCGGAAATCGGTGGCGCCCTTGACCATTCCCCACACCAGCGCCCCGAACGGGATCGCGGCGGCTCCCAGTCCGAGCAGCGCCAGGAACCGGGAGCGCGACGGATCGTACGGCGCCGATCCGCTGGCGACGGCATTCAGCGCCACTTTGCCGAGACGAATGAGGTCGTCGGCGAGCAGGAATAAGACCACCACGATCTTCGAAAACCACAGCGCCGCGAGCGTGGCGAACGCGTAGGTGGTCCAGGGCACCGGCGCCGCGCCGCGGGCACGCAACGTAAATACCAGCACGATTCCGAGCAGCGTGGCGACTGTTAGCCCCCAGTACCCCCACGCGGCGAGCCGCTGCGCATTCAGGCTCCACGGGCTGGCGGCCGTACGCACGGCCTGAAAAACATACACTTCAACGGCCAGCAACACGGCCAGCGTAAGCAGAAGACGAGTCATAGAAAAAGAAAAACGACCGGCCTCACCGAAGCCGCAACCCTGTGGGTGCGCCCCATAACCCCGAACCAGCCCCTAAAGGTTAACCTGCCGCCAGACGCGGACCGCGGGGTAATATTGTGTGGGGCGTCCTGCGGGCAGAAGCCAGGCATCATAATCGGCCGCGAATCGCGTATTTGCGCCTGTTACTCACCACTTATTTATTTCCGTTGGAAACCGACCGCACTCCGATTCACGCGTGGGCCGAGGACGACCGCCCGCGCGAAAAGCTGCTCACGAAGGGGCGCGCGGCGCTCTCCGACGCCGAGCTGCTCGCAATTCTCATCAACTCGGGCACCACCAAGCTCTCGGCGGTGGAAGTGGGGCGGCTGGTGCTGCAAAACGCCCAAAACGACTTGAATGAGCTCGCGAAGCTTTCCGTCAAGCAGCTGTGCAAAGCGCCGGGGATTGGGGAGGCGCGCGCGATCACGATCGTGGCGGCGCTGGAGCTGGGCCGCCGTCGCAAGGCCACGCCTACGGCCGCGCGCACGACCATCACGTCGTCGGCCGATTCGTACGAAGTCCTCAAGCCGCACCTGCTCGACGTGCCCTACGAGGAGTTTTGGCTGTTGCTCCTCAACCGCGCCAACCACGTGATGCGGGTCGAGAAAGTAAGCCAGGGCGGGGTAGCCGGCACCGTGGCCGACCCCAAGCTCATCTTCAAAGCCGCCCTCGATCATCTGGCCTCCGCCATCATCCTGGCGCACAATCACCCGTCGGGCAACCGCCGGCCGTCGCAGGCCGATATCGCCCTCACCCGCAAACTGCGCGACGCGGGCACGCTGCTCGACCTACCCGTGCTCGACCACCTAATCTTCACTGACGACGGCTACTACAGCTTCGCCGATGAAGGAACGCTGTGATTTAACTGAGAACTGAGAGGTGAGAACTGAGAACTATGAGTTGCGCTGGACTCAGTTCTCAGTTCTCAGTTCTCACCTCTCAGTTCTCAGTTCTCAGTTCTCACCTCTCAGTTCTCACCTCTCAGTTCTAACCTCTCAGTTCAAATGACTGATTACGACCAGCACGCTCGCCGCACCCTGCGCGCCTGGCAAACCCGGATGCGGAAGCCTCCCAGTCTGCTCGACCACCTCACGCGCGGCGTGCAAACGCGGGTTAATCGGGTGATTCCGGAGAAAATCCACGTTGCCATCACGGCCACTATCAAGGCGATGGTGCGCGGGGTGCTGTTCGGCGCGGAGCTGACGTCGGCCCCGAAGGTGGTGGGGCCAGCCACGCTCGTCGCGCGCGAGCTGGTAGTGGAGGAGCGCATTGCCCATTACCGTCGTCTCGCCACCGCCGAAGGAGCCGCTACCGGCGCGGCGGGCTTCCTGCTCGGCCTCGCCGACTTTCCGCTGCTGCTCGGCCTTAAGCTCAAGCTCCTCTTCGAGATTGCCGCGCTCTACGGCTACGACGTGCGCCAGTACCCGGAGCGGGTGTACCTGCTGCTCGTCTTTCAGCTCGCGTTTTCGAGCCAGCACGGCCGCAATGCCGTTTTCCGGCAGCTCGAAGACTGGGACGTCACGGCCGCCGCGCTCCCGCCCGACGTGCAGGATTTCGACTGGCGCACTTTTCAGCAGGAATACCGCGACTACATCGACCTCGCCAAGCTCGCCCAGCTTCTGCCCGTCGTGGGCGCGGCGGTGGGCGCCGTGGCGAACTACCGCCTCGTCGGGCACCTCGGCCAGACGGCCATGATGGCCTACCGGATGCGGGTACTCGGGCCGATGAGCCGCGCCTTACTGCCCGCGGGCTAGCCCACCCCCATCTCCTGCCGTGCTGCCGAGGCAGGAGCCTACCGATTAAACCCCACGCCCAGGTAAACCTGCACTTGCCCGGTTTTCCAGGCCTGAGCCGCCCCACGCCCCAGGGCGGGCAGGTCGGCGAGGGTTGCGATCGGTACGCCGTAGCGCACCCCGACGCGCATAGGCCCCACGCGGGCTTCGCCGCCCGCCACGAAGTTGGCCGCCAGCACCGTAGTGGGGCGAGCAACGGGGGCATCAGTCGTGGAGGCGGCACGGGCATTCCACTGCCACTGCATCTCTGGGCCGACGTGGAAGCTCACGTTATCGAATGGGTTGAGGACCAGCAGCACCGGCAGGCGCAAACCCGTGGCGGTAGCGGCCGAATCGGCGCGCTGTCGGAAAAACAGCACCTCGCCCTGCACTGATCCCACATGCCCGAGCGCCCGCTGATGAAACGCGCCGGCCTCGAAAATCCCGGCGCCGCGGCTGCCGCGCAGTGCGCTCAGGTTCAGGCCCACCCGGACGCCCGTGCCATGGTTGCGGATCAGCGGGTCGTCGTTGGCTGCGGCGAGCCGGTGGGGAGGGCGCCCGTGGGGGCGGGCGGCGCCGCGCCGCGTCTGCGCGTGACCGGAGATGGCAAGGCCCAGCATCAGGGCGAGGGCGAGCCACACGCAGCGCTCGACGAAAGAAAGACGGTGGCGAAAGGGGAGGGTCATGGCGGGCGGAGTTAACAGGGTTAATCGGGCGAGCCAGGTGATAAACAAGCACTGCGCCGCGAAGGCGTGTGGGGGGGAGATCGGTGCGATTTTCACCCCTATATGTGGGTAGCCGTCCGCGCGGCAGCTTCCTGGCGCTTCCGGCTCCCCCGGCAAATGCTATCTTTCGCACTCGCCACTCCTACTCGCCGATCCTGGGCACCGCCCCCGGCGCTTCGCCTCTTCCTCTCGCTCCCTCGTCGATGATCGCTCTCGAACCCTTTACCCCCGCCGATTTTCCGGAGCTGCAAGCCTGGATCACCACGCCGCAGCTGCTCTCGGAGTGGAGCGGCGGGCTGTTCTCGTTTCCGCTCAGCGAAGACGCGCTGCACTGGTACATCGAAGACACCAACGTAGCCGGCGAGTCCGACGTGTTCATCTACAAGGCCGTGGACTCGAAAACCGGTCAGGCAGTCGGGCACCTCTCGCTGGGCAACATCAGCGAGCGCGACCGATCGGCGCGCCTTACCCGCGTGCTCGTCGGCGACCACGCCCGCCGCGGTCAGGGCATCTGTGCCAAGATGATCGAGCAGGTGCTCCGCATTGGTTTTGACGAGCTGGGGCTCCATCGCATCAGCCTCGGCGTCTACACGTTCAACCACGGCGCCATCCGGTGCTACCTCAAGTGTGGCTTCCAGAAGGAGGGCGTCTTGCGCGATGTCGTCAAGTACGGCGACACCTACTGGAGCCTGGTGGAGATGGGCATACTTGAAGAGGAGTGGCGCGCCCTGCAAGCGGCGGCCAAAGCCAGCCCAGCCAGCCCGGCCAGCCCAGCCAGCCCGGCGTAAGCCCCGGGGCGCTACGCGAATTTCGCCCGCAGCTGCTCGTTGGCTTTGCTTTTCAGGGGCTGGCCGTGCCCGAACACGGCTTTGTCGAACGCGAACCCCGCCGCGCGCAGGATGCTCTGGCGCCCCTGCTCGCGGTCTTCGTACACGGTGCTGTAGCCGAGGCCCGCGAGGGTGGCGCACAGATCGCCCGCGATCAGCACGCTCTCGCGGTGCAGCAGCAGGGCGATGTGCCCGGCGCTGTGCCCCGGCGTGTGCAGCACTTCCAGCCCGCCGCCGAGCGGCAGCATGTCGCCGTCGCGCAGGCGCTCATCGACCACTACCGGCGCGAACCGCGGCGACGTGCGCTTGATGAAAAGCTGGTAAATCAGCCAGTTCGCCACCCCCGGCGACAGGTGCCGCGCCCGCCCCCGGATCTCGCCCGCCTCGATCGTGCCCGCGTCGTCGACGTGGGCGTACACCCGCGCCCCGGTGGCGCGCTGGATGGCGGCCGCCCCGCCCACGTGGTCGGGGTGGCAGTGGGTGAGGATGAGCCGCTTGATCTCCTGCGGGTCTTTGCCGCCCTTGCGGATGGCGGCGAAAATCTTCTCCTCGCTTCCCGGAAACCCGGCGTCGATGAGCGTCAAGCCCCCGGCGTCTTCCAGCAGAAACACGTTGACCGCGCCAAGGCCGATCTGGTAGAGGTGCGGGGTGATGGGCTGCATTGACGGGGAGGAGGGAAATAGGTGTACAAAGATGCCCCAGTAACGCGGGTCGTTCATGCGCCTGGTTGCCGCTTGCCGCGTCAGGTATCCCGGCAGGAGCCGCAAGCTACGGCCCACGCATGCTGAATAGCCGCGCGCTATTTTTCCACCACCGAACGCGCCTCCCGCGGCGGGGCCGCGTTGCCACGGCGCCCCAACCCGACCAGCCGGCGCAGCGGCCCCGGCCCGGCCGCTGAACCGCCGCTACACACGCAGGCCCGGCAGGTGCGTACCTACCGGGCCGGCGTGTGTAGCGTGGTTGTACGGGGTGGCCGTACCCGATTAGCGGCTACTGGGTGGGTGCCGGGCCGCCGGCCGGGCTACCGCCGCTGCCGTTGTTGAAGACGATGACCTTGGCGTACCCATCGAAGTTGAGCAGGACCTTTTCGCGCGCCGTGCCCTGGTAGGGGGCCAGCTGCTTGCGGATTTCCTTCACCAGCTTGCTGTTTTCTTTTAGCAGCTTGCCGAGGATCTGGCGGGCGGTTTTGCCTTTTACGTCGGCCGCGCGGCCCGTCGGCAGGCGCTTGTTGAACTTGGTGAGCAGCCGGTTCAGCTCCGCGAGGTCGTCCGCCGTCACTTCGCGCTTCACGAGCTGGGCCGCCAGCGGCGCGGCTTCCGCCTGAAGCGTCGTCACCCCCTGCGAAAACGTGCCGCTGTCGGCGCTGTTCAACGCCACCAGCGATGGCTTAACGCGCTCCTCCAACCCCTCGTCCGTGTTCGACTTCGACGCCGCGTGCGCCACCAGCTCCTTCCCGATGCGCCCCCCCAGCGCCTTGAGCTGCCCGCGCGTGCCCTTCTTCACCCCCGACGAATCATCGCCATCGGCCTCGAATACCTCGTCGGCCAGGGCCTTGGCCTGATCGTGCGCCAGCGCGTGCGCCTCGCGCAGCGGCGCGATGTCTTCCTCGATCGGCGCGTACTGCGCCTTGTCTTCCTTCAGCCCCAGCTGCACGTTCGCATCGCGGCGCAGCAGGGCATCTAACCGGTTATTTCTCATAAGGCCAGCAAATGGGTTGAAAATACGTGAAGGTGAAACCGAATCGGCCGCCAAGGTAGCAAGCCGCCGCCACTATATCGCCACGTCCTTTCTCCGTTTCACCCCCTGACCAACCCCCTGACCAACCCGTTACCAACCCATCTCACCTCGCCAAACCCCTAAACCGCCTCGCCAAACCCAGAAAGTACCATGCCAAACCCAGAAAGTGCTACACCGAACCCCAACAGTACCATGCCAACCCCAGAAAGTACCATGACAAACGCCAACAGTACCACACCAACCCCAGAAAGTACCATGCCAAGCCCCGAAACCCCCATGACCAGCTCCGAAAGCCGTGACCTAAACGCAAAGCCGTGACCTATCTACCTAATCCTTAAGTAACCGATGATTTTGTCATCATAAGTTAGGGGCGTACTTCCGCCACCCGTTTTATCCGGCCAGCCCGTCGCTTGTCAGAGGCCGTTGCAGGCCGTTCGCAATGCTGGGACCGGCTAAAATAAGGGACC
>JBKJUQ010000223.1:0-5762 GCA_046590685.1 Hymenobacteraceae bacterium | reverse complement strand
GACCCGCAGTCGGGCGCGTTCCGCGGCTTTGCCCACCAGATTCCGTTTCTGGTATTCATCGGGTTCTGGATTTACCTCGGCATCGCCGCTTTCCGCAAGCAGCTCTCGGCGCTCCCCATCCTCGGCCTGCTCATCAACCTCTACCTGATGACCCAGCTTGTCCTCAACACTTGGATACTCTTCGGCGTGTGGCTCGTGATCGGGCTGGCCGTGTACTTCGGCTACGGCGTAAAGCACTCCAAGCTGGCGCTGAAGGGGTAACGAAAAACGATGTGGCCGGCGCTCTCCGAGCGACGGTGTTGATTGGTGGTGCCGGTTGATCTTATTACGCCGTCGCTCGGAGAGCGCCGGCCACTTGCTTTCCTAATGCGATTTCTCTCCGTCTGCCTGGCTGCGCTGCTGACTGCGCCCGCGGCCGCCCAAGCGCCCGACACCACCGATTTCAGCCGTCGCTACGCCGCCACCATCACCGCCGCCGACCTCGAACGGCACCTGCGCGTACTCGCCTCTGACGAATACGAAGGCCGCGAAACCGGCCAGAAAGGGCAGAAGATGGCCGCCGTCTACCTCGCCAAGGAATTCGCGGCCAACGGCCTCACCGGTCCGGTGACGGGCACCGCCGACAGCCCGCACTTCCAGCATTTCGGCCTGGTGCGCACCACCTGGGCCGACCCGCACTTGGAAGTCAACGGCCAGCAGCTTGAGTACCTGCGCGATTTCTTCCCCGTCGGCTCCACCGATCTGCCCGATGGCGCCAAGCTAAAGCCGGTCTTTGTCGGCTACGGAATCGAGGAAGGCAACCAGTCCGACTACGCCGACGTCAACGTGCGCGGCAAGGCCGTCGTTTTCTGGCAGGGCGAGCCGACCGACGAGCGCGGCGCCAGCAAGTTCACGGGCAACTCCACCCGCTCCACCTGGACCACCGACGTGACCCGCAAGCTGGTGCTCGCCCGCCAGAAGGGCGCGCTCGCGGCCCTCATCATCTCCGACCGCACGCCCGAAAACTTCGTCGATTGGCTCAAGCGCTCCGCCCCGCACCTACGCGAGGCGCGCATCAGCTTCCCGGAAGCGGCCATGTCCAACTCAATCCCCGCGATGATCGTGAGCCCCGGCGTCGGGGCAAGCCTGCTCGGGGCCGACCGCCCGCCGTACGCCACCAAGGCTCTCCGGCCGTGGCCCCTGACCGGCCCCAATGGCCCGCTAAAGGGCAAGATCCGCCTCCGCGCGCGCGCCGCCACCGAGCCGTTCCAGACCGAAAACGTCCTGGGCTACCTCGAAGGCACCGATAAGAAAGCCGAGCTGCTCGTGCTCTCCGCCCACTACGACCACCTGGGGATCGTCGACGGCAAGGTCTACAACGGCGCCGACGACGACGGCTCCGGCACGGTGGCTGTCATCGAGATGGCGCAAGCCTTCGCCGAAGCCAAAAAGGCCGGCCACGGCCCACGCCGGTCCCTGCTCTTTCTGGCCGTCACGGGCGAGGAAAAAGGCCTCCTCGGCTCCGAATACTACTCGAATAACCCCGTTTTTCCGCTCGCCAACACCGTCGTCGATCTCAACACCGATATGATCGGCCGCCTCGACGACGCCCACGCCCAGGACGCCAACTACGTCTACGTCATCGGCGACGACAAGCTCGCCTCCGACCTCCACCGCATCAACGAGGCGCAAAACCAGCACTACGCCCACCTCAAGCTCGATTACACCTTCAACGACCCCGCCGACCCCAACCGCTTCTACTACCGCAGCGATCACTACAACTTCGCCCGCAAAGGCATCCCGGTGGCGTTTTTCTTCAACGGCGTCCACGCCGACTATCACCAGGAAACCGACGAAGTTGACAAGATCCTGTTTCCGAAGATGGAGCGCATCACCCGCCTCGTCTTCCACACCGCCTGGGAGCTGGCGAACCGCGACGAGCGCCTGAAGGTGGACTCGAACAAACCCTGAGTTTAGAACTGAGAACTGAGAACTGAGAGGTGAGAACTGAGAGGTGAGAACTGCGAACTGAGTCCAGCGCAACTCATAGTTTTCAGTTCTCACCTCTCAGTTCTCAGTTAATCCTGTCGATTTCGCAAATTCTCCCGGCCGTTGGTAAGCCACCCGGCCGTTGGTAAGCCGCCCGGCCCATGGAAACCCCTCTCCGGCTCATGGAAACAGGACTCCGGGCAATGGAAATAGGACTCCGGCCGTTGGAAAGCTCGCCCGGCCCTTGGAAATAGGACTCCGGCCGTTGGAAAACGCTTCCCGGCCCTTGGAAATAGGACTCCGGCGGTTGGTAAGCGCGCCCGGCCCCGTTAAAACCCTCCCCGGCCCTTGGCAAGCGCCGCCGCCCGCAGGCAACCGTCCTCCCCACCCCGGTAGCGCTAGAGCCGGGGGCGGCGGACCCGCCCGCCCCCCAACTCGTACCTTCGCGGTATGGCCGTTTCCGCGAAGCACCAGCAATTTTTGAACGCCTCGGAGGTCAAAGCCTTCGACCGGGCGCACCGTCGCACCATCCGCTTCAACATCGGCAAGTACGATGCGGCCGTCACCCAGGGCCTTACCTACTACGTCGACCACGAGCTCGCCCGCACCCGCGCCGCCCACGTCAAGGCCACCGTCCTCGCCAACCTCGATAAGTACCTTATCGAGTGGGAGCGCAACTTCACGGCCCGCGGCGGACGCGTCATCTGGGCGGCCACCGCCGAAGACGCCCTGCGCGAGATCGGCGCCCTGCTCCACAAGCGCCGCGCGAAACTCGCCGTGAAGTCGAAGAGCATGAGCACCGAGGAGATTCACCTCAACGACTACTTGGAGAAGAACGGCGTCGAAACGGTCGAAACCGACCTCGGCGAGTATATCGTGCAGCTGCGCGGCGAGCCCCCGTACCACATCGTGACCCCCGCGATGCACCTCTCGAAAAGCGAAATCGCCCAGCTCTTCCACGAAAAGCTCGGCATCCCCCTCACCGACGACGCCCAGGTGCTCGTGAGCACCGCGCGCAAGCTGATGCGCCAGAAGTACGTCCAGGCCGACGTCGGCATCACCGGCGCCAACTTCCTGCTCGCCGACATCGGCGGCGTCGCCGTCACTGAGAATGAAGGCAACGGGCGCCTCTCCACCACCTTCCCGCGCCTGCACGTCGTGGTGGCGGGGATCGAGAAAATCCTGCCGTCGCTCACCGATCTCGACCTCTTCTGGCCCCTGCTCTCCACCAGCGGCACCGGTCAGAAGCTCACCGTCTACAACACCGTCTTCACCGGCCCCCGCCAGCCCACCGAAACCGACGGCCCCGACGAGATGGTGGTCGTGCTGCACGACAACGGCCGCACCGAGCTGCTGGCGCAACCCGACCGCCGCGAGGCGCTGCAGTGCATCCGGTGCGGCGCGTGCCTCAACGTGTGCCCCGTCTACCGCAACATCGGCGGCCACACCTACGAAACCACGTACTCCGGACCCATCGGCTCGGTCATCTCGCCTCATTTGGTCGGGATGGAAGAAACCAACCACCTCAGCTTCGCTTCTTCCCTGTGCGGCGCCTGTACCAGCGTGTGCCCCGTCCGCATCAATCTCCACAACCTGCTGCTCCTCAACCGCCGGCAAAGCGTGCAGGAAGGCCACCAGGGCGTCGGCGAAAAACGCGTGATGGGCCTCTGGAAGCGCGCGATGATGAGTCGTCGTTTACTCGATCTGGCGCCCGGCAAGGTTAAGAACTGGGCGCTCGGCTGGCTGCTGCGCCAATCCGGCTGGACCGATAAGCGCGCCCCGCTGGAGGCCGCGCCTAAATCGTTTGCCCAACTCTGGAAGGAAAAGCGCGGGTAGAAGGGTGGAGATGTGTTGATGTGAAAGATGTGCGCGCATCATCACATCCCCACATCAACACATCCTCACATCTCCCTCCCCCGTTTACTCGGCACAACTTTTGGCTTCGGCGGAAATATCCCCTTTCCCCTTGCTGTCAATGCATTTTCGCTCCTCTCCCTTCCGCGCGCTACTGGTAGCCGCTCTTCTGCTGACCGGCCTTGCCACCCAAGCCGCCGACCTCGTCCGCGCCCGCATCTACTCGCGCGGCCGCGAAAATTTCAGCTTGCTGATCGATGGCCACGTGGCCGCCCCCGTCGGCAGCGATGTGCAGCTTGCCGCCCTGCCGGCCGGCTACCACTGGCTCGAATTCCGCTTTCCCAACCGCCGCCTGCCCGAGCGCGTCACCGGTTACCGCGTACAGGCGTGGTTCGCCCCGGGCTTCGAGTCGGTCTACGAGCTCGACCCGTTCCCGCTGCGGGCTCGCATGACGTTCACCCGCGTGGCGTGCACCGCCCTTGCCACCTACCCCGATCCGCGCCAGTACCGGTGGTACGACGCCAACGTCGACCCCGGCTACGACCCCACCTACGGCCCCGGCGGCTACCAGGCCCCCGGCCAGCAGCCCACCGCCTACGCGCCGGCGCCGGCCGCGCCGGGTTACGCTCCCCAGTGCGCCAGCCTGCTTCAGCCCCAGGACGTCAGCGCCCTGATCAGCACCATCCAGGGCAAAGACTTTGAAGCCACTAAAGTGAGCGTCGCCAAGCAAGCCGTCGGCAGCGCCACGATTCTGGCCGAAGACGTCGCCCGCGTCCTGCGAACCTTCGATTACGAAAGCACCCGCCTCGATTTCGCCAAGTTCGCCTACGCCCGCTGCTGCGATCAGCGCAATTATTTCAAGGTGAACAACGCCTTCGAGTTTGAGTCGAGCACCGCAGAGTTGCAGCGCTTCACGCAGGGCAGCCGCTAGTCAACTGCCGCCCCTTACAGCAGCAAGGCCCGCGACTCCATCGAGTCGCGGGCCTTGCTGCTGTAAGGGGCGGCAGTTTTAGGGCGAGCCTACCGCAGTCGGTCGGCCGAGCGCACCAGATCATCGTCGCGCTTGATGAACCGGTTGGCGAGCACGTTGCACAGCAGCGCCACCATCGGCAGCCAGAAGCCGGGGAGCTTATCGCCCATCGGGGCGGGCGTGTTAGCACCCGGCACGGCGCCCATCAGCGGCTCGGCGGTGTAAATGACCGTGTACACCACTGCGCCGAGCGTGGCGGCGATGAGCACCGAGTTGAGCAACCCCAGCTTCATCTGGGTAAGGCGCGTGCGGTACTGAAAGATCTCGTAGAGCGCGACCGCCGCCGCCGCCACCGCCAAAGCGGCGATGTACCACGTGCCAACCGGCGCGTGTTCTGACGCGCTGATGGTACCGCCGGCAGCCGCCTGCGCGCCGCGCGCCGACGTAAGGCCAAACGCCGTGAGGGTCATCACCTCGCCGGTCGCCGGATCGGTCTTCGTCCACAGCGGCAGCGCCAGTACGCCGAGCATCGCCAGCACGATTAAAAACAGGAAGACGGATTGAATGCGTTGAATCATTGGATAACGAGCGTGGTGCGGACCTCAGTCCGCCGGTTAAAGCGGTAGTTTCGTGGCGCGAAAGTGCAAAAGGGCCACTATTTGCGTCTCTGGCCTGTTTAGGTGGTTTTTCGAGCGACTTGCCCGAACGCGGCCCGAACTATTGCCGGGCGGCGGTGGTGCAAAACTACCCTAGTGCCAGTTTTTTGGCTTGCGGTGGTTCTTCGCTTGCGCCTTTCGGTATTGGTGCATCCCCCGATTATCGGTGATACTCCGCACCACTACCCTTGGTGGCTTGCCCGGCGGGCGCAGGGCGTTCGGTGCGGCCGGCTCAGGCTCGGTACTACGCCACCCGCAGCCAGTCAAGCTGGCCAGCAGTAACAAGCCCATGAGTGCCGGGGCAAGTCGGCCGC
>JBKJUQ010000123.1:0-1884 GCA_046590685.1 Hymenobacteraceae bacterium | reverse complement strand
CGCGATCGCGCAGCTGGCCGCCGCCCTGAAGCAGTATCCTCGCGTCGCGCTCGAAATAGCCGGCCACACCGACAACCTTGGCAACCCCACGGCAAACCAGATTTTGTCGGAACAGCGCGCCCAGCGGGTGCGCGCCTTGCTCATTGAGCGCGGGATCGATTCGACCCGGCTGACTGCCGTGGGCTACGGCGGCACACGCCTGGTGAGCACCAGCCCGGAGCCGCTACTACGGGCGCGTAACCGCCGCGTGGAGGTGACGGTGAAGTAGCACCGTACTTATGTACGGGGCAAAGAAGGGCTTGAACACACGGTTTTGGCGGTCCCGGAGCGACTTGTTGCATCGAGTGCGGTCGTCCTGTAACGGTTCTTCCGCGACGGCCACCACGCGCCGGCCGTCAGTCATTAGCCCATCGCAGCCTCGCGCACCGCTTCGGTCAACGCGTCGTGGTCGTAGTCGAGCACCCTTGAAAGCGTATGGCGCGCAGGCGTGGTAGCGGACATCGGTCGCGCTGCTTCTATCTGAAATCCATCAGCTGCGGCTGCCAGCACGCACGGGCCCGTAGTGTCAGCCCCGAGGTATTGCCGGTGCAGGTGGCCCCATTCGTTGAGCACTTGCAGCACCGGCCCTAAGGTCAGGCCATGTGCCGTGAGCGTGTACTCAACGCGTGGCGGCACTTTGGGGTAGACGCGGCGCGTCACCAGCCCGACCTCTTCCAGCTCCCGAAGCTGCTGAGTCAGCATTTTTTGGGTAACGTTCGGAATTGCCCGCTTCAATTCGCCGAAGCGGCGGGTGCCCTGCACAAGTTGGCTTAGGATAAACACCTTCCATTTGCCACCCAGCACATCAAGCGTAGCCGTGATCGCACAAACTGGGTTTTGTTTATTTTTTTTCACGACACAAATAGCTGAATATCAACTAAAGTTACTTTTTGGTACCGACCCCACTTTTTGGTACCTACTTGACAAAGGTATACCATACAGGCACACCTTTGCATCGTCAACGAACCATGGTGGTTTAGCTCTGACGTTCAGCTTTCAACTGAAATGCAAAAGCTAGCAGGTAAAATAGCGCTCATTACGGGGGGAAATTCGGGCATCGGCTTGGCTACGGCCAAGCTTTACGCTCAACAAGGCGCACAAGTCATTATCACAGGCCGCGATCAGGCCACTCTCGACAGCGCCGTTCAGGAAATCGGCTCCGGCGCCCTCGCCGTCCGGGCGGATGTGGCAGTGTTGGCCGACCTCGATCGGCTGTTTGCAACTATCAAGGCAGATTACGGGCACCTTGATGTGCTGTTTGTCAATGCCGGCATTTTCAAGGGCGCGCCCCTCGCCGACTCCACGGAGGCACTCTACGACGAGACGTTTGACATCAACGTGAAAGGGGCCTTTTTCACGATCCAGAAAGCGGTACCGCTGCTGCGCGATGGCGCCGCGATCGTGATCAATGCCTCGACCGTTATCCACGCCGGGATGCCGAACGCGTCGCTTTACGCGGCGTCGAAAGCGGCGGTGCGGCAGCTCGCCCGCAACCTGAGCAACGAGCTCATCGGGCGCGGCATTCGGGTCAATGTGGTGAGCCCCGGCTACACCCGGACGCCGATTTTCGGAAAGGCCGGTTTCAACGAAGAGCAGATTGACGGCTTCCTCTCGCACGTTTCGGGGGAAATACCGATCCGTCGCGAGGGTCGCCCGGAGGAAGTGGCCAAGGCTGTCCTGTTCCTCTCCACCGACGACAGCAGCTACGTCGTGGGCGAGGAGATTCTCGTCGATGGCGGATACGCGTCGGTCGGAGCGGCGGGCGTGATCCGCGGCTAAGGCGGAGTTTTCGAACTTGGCAGCACGAAGGTGCGCTTCTGACTATACGATCGGGAGCGCACCTTT
>JBKJUQ010000122.1:0-10005 GCA_046590685.1 Hymenobacteraceae bacterium | reverse complement strand
CATTAGTCCCGTCGTTAATCGCGGCAGTGCAGGTCGCGTCATGCGTTTTGCTGACACACCGTACTTGACAAACAAGGCTCGTTCGTGATGGCTGCGAGCTACTGAATCGACGAACTCTTGAGCATTAACGGCTGGCCCATACAACACCAGTAGGCCCAGCAAGCAGGCCGCCCAGCGGAAAGAAGGAAAAAGCGGTACCATAGTGCAAGCTAACAAAGAACGCCCCCCACTCGCGCGGGGCTCTGCCCCGTGTGGGCCTATTCGCAGACGTCTCGCTTGCCACGCAGCGGGTGCCGGTCAGAGGCCGGCCAATAGTACACACGGGGCAGAGCCCCGCGCGAATGGGATCACTTGACTTCAATACTGAGCGGCACCATGTAGTACACGTTCATTGGGCGGCCGTTTTGCCGGCCGGGTCGGAAGCGTGGGAGCAGCCGCACGACGCGCAAGGCTTCGGCATCGTGGGCGGAGCTGAAGCCTTGCATGATTTCCGGGTCGCGTACGGCGCCGGTTTTGTCAACTATGAAGCGGATGCGCAGCTTCGCATTGGTCGGGAAGGTGCCTGGAACCATCGGGCACGGCGGATAATGATAGTACCTCCCCAGAAACTTGAGGATTTCGCCGGGGCCGCCGGGGAATTCAGGCATCTGCTCAACGAAGGTGTACACCTTATCGTCGGGCGGCGCGTTGGGGTCGATGCTTGGGTTATCACCGAGCGGAGAGAGGTCAGGTGGAGCCGCTGTATCGCTCGCTACGCCGTTACGGATCGGGATTTTCTCAAGGGTCAGACACTCGCCCCCTTCCGTAACATAAGTCACTTTGACCTGTCGAATGATAACTGCAATTGTGTTCAACTGTTGCGCATTTACTGAATCGGCAGCGCAAAACATCGGCAAAGGAGGAAGCCGGTTAACGGCAGCTACAGCTGCTTCGTCACACCCACTGCCGAGGCCTTTGATGATACCAGTTGCTTTAATGTGACCAAATAAATCAACACCGCATTTCACCAGCACTGTGCCGCTTATTCTATTCATAGCGGCACGCGGCGGCTGATTGGTGGTCGTTTCAACGTGATACAGTTCTCCACAACGATGTGCCACCTTTTGCGCTGGCTGACATTGGGCAATGTGGCAAGCTCCAGCGAGTAAGCCTATCAAGCAGGCCGAACGTCGGAAAAAGAGAATTAGCATAACCGAAAGGTAGAAAGCTGCCCCCACTCGCGCGGGGCGCTGCCCCGTGTGTACGTATTGGCAGGCGTCTCGCCTGCGCGGCGGCCGGGGCTAGCCAGAGGCCGGCGAGTAGTACACACGGGGCAGAGCCCCGCGCGAGTGGGGCGGGGCTGCCGGCTACTTACGTTTCCGTGGTTCCGTGAAAGAAACGGGCACAGTGAAATAACGTGGTACTGGCCTTCCATTATCCTTTGCGGGGGTGAATCGCTCAAGCAAACCCACCAGTCGCAGCGCTTCCTGATCGTAAAAACCGCCAAGACTCTGTCTAATTTGGGGATTGCGAACGGCACCCGTCGAGTCCACAATAAATCCGATGTACACTCTACCCTGAACAGCTTGCTTCTTCGGTACGCTCGGATACTGGATGTTCTTCTCAAATAGCTTTATAATCTCCCCATTACCGCCCGGGTACACCGGCATTTCCTCATACATCACGCCTGCTGACGAATCCTTCTTTGCGGAAACGGGAGCCTGCGCCCAGCCAATATTGGGGAAGAGTAGCAGGCTGGCCATGGCAAGTAGCCAGGTAACAGCGTAAGCTGAAGGACGAGGGCCCATTTGAATTTAAGCGAAGAGTGCGTGATGCATAAACGGCTTGAATCTGATGCGGTGGAAGCAATGCCCTCCCTCAAGGGAGTAAGAAGGTAATTGGCAGATTGTAGTAAACTGCCACCGGTTTCCCGTTTTGCTTTGCGGGAATAAAACGAGGAAGCATCCTCACTACTCGTAATGCTTCTTCATCAAAGGCTGGATGCAGCCCTTTTACCACCACGGGGCGCTGTACTTCTCCATCTTCATCAATTTCAAATCTGATGTAAACTCTACCCTCAACATAAGTGCAGGCCCCCAATTTTTTGGGCCATTGAAGATTAGTCGCTACAAATCTGACGAGCGCCGCTTGCCCTCCCGGAAACTGTGGTGTCGGTAAGGGTGGGCAAACTTCTGACTCGACGGCTGCAGCCTGCGCTAACACGGCGTTCGACGTGCGTAGGAAGAGTAAAAGCCAGAAGCAAATAACCCGCATAGGTCAAAGGTATAATTGCAAGCGAAACTGACGAGAAACCCCGTTGGCGCGCTTGTAACGTGTGCCTAACCGATGGGCGCGTTTGCAACGCGCGCGGCCGGCTTTGCGGCCGCCACTACGCTAGCCCGCGCGCCAGCCGGGCACGTACCGCGGAGCTCCTGCTCCGCCGTCGTTCACGCGGCGACGGCGGAGCAGGAGCTCCGCGGTACGTGGGTTACGGTACCATACACCGCACCGGCTGCGACCACGCGCTGTCGCCCGCCGAGCCGCGGGCGCAGATCTGCCCAAAAGATCCCAATCGCGCGGGGCTATGCCCCGTGTGGGCCTATTCGCAGGCGTCTCGCCTGCCACGCAGCGGAGGCCAGCCAGCGGCCAGCCAATCGTACGCACGGGGCAGCACCCCGCGCGAGAGGAGAACCGCAACATCGCCGCGTCACAAAAACGCGCCGGACAGAATAGGCGCTGGTGCCGAACGATGAGCCGGGCGTCTCGGACAGTTTGGGACAAACCCGCCCAGACTGACTATTTTGTCCCACCGGATTGGGACATTAAAGCTGGGGACATTTGCTTTTGTCCCCTAGCTTCGCGTCCCAATCCGGCGGGACACGTCAGGCTGATTACGGTAAATTGTCCCGCTGGCGTACGTGTCCATCTACCGCGGCTTTTTCCGGCTTTCTGCTACTCGTGCCAATGCGTCATGCTGCCTTCCGCTCTACCAACCAAAGCGTGCAGGTGCGCTATTACCTGAACCTAACCCAGGAAGAGCTGTCGCTGTACCTAGGGATTGCGCGCACCCGCGTGGCCGACGCCGAAAACACCACCACCGCCTCGCGGCGCGCCTTGCCGACGGGCGCCTGGGCGCGGCTCCACTACCTGTTTCTGCTGCTGCCGCCCGGCGCGGCGGCGCTTTTTGCCACTACTCCGCCGCCCCCGCCCGTGGGGGTGCCCGTGGGGGTGGCCGTGCCGGTGGCGGGCCCGGCCGCGCTGACGGCCGCCGAGCGGCGCAGGCTGGAGCTGGATGCTTCCATTGCCCAGAAGCAGGCTTTTTTGCTCCGTCATACGCTGGAGCAACGCCTGGCGCAGGCGGCTTACCTGATGCAGGTCCATGGGCACCACCAGGCGGTCGCGGCGGCGTTCGCGAACCCGCCGGCCGAGGCCCTCGCCCTGCGCCAAACCTTTCCCGACGAGGACCCCGAGTACACGGCGTTCCTGCGCGACCGCCTGACGCGGCGGGCCGCTCGCCCCCCGCGCCTCGGCCCGGATTTGGCGCCCCTCGCCCTCGCCCGGGCCGGGTTGCGCCTCAGCTTCCTCGAAACCGAAGCCGCTACGCTGGCCGCGTGGCTGGCGGCAGCAGGCGAGGCCGACGAGGCGACCTGAGCGGGGGGCTGGGCCGGCTCAAGCCCCCAGTAGCAACCCGGGTACTATACAGCTAGCCTGCGCGCCTGTCAGGCACGAACCCGGCAGCGGTGTTTTCTGGCTGCGCGCGGCCGGGGCGCGCCGATCGGTACACCCCACCGGCGCGCCCTGGCCGCTTGGCCCTTACGGATACGGCACGGGCAGCGGATTGCCCCACGATTGTTGGTGCCAGGCCTTCCCCTGCGAGCGGCGGTATTTGCCGAGCTTCATCTTCGGAAAAAAGACCGGCACTTCGACGCGCGACGCGACCGCCTGCCCCGCGTTGTTTTGCGCCGGGCTGAACCGGTAGAACAGGAGCCCCATCACCCGCACGGCCTCTTCGTCGCAGCCATAGCCCAGGCCTTGCGTGACGATCGGGTTGGTGACGCGCCCCCCTTCGTCGACCAGCACGCTCACCAGCACGCGGCCTTCCACGTCGGCTTTCCGCGCGGCCCTGGGGTAGTGGGTGTGTTTGGCGATGAAGACGAACAGCTCGCTCAGCCCGCCGGGGTACTGCGCCGCGAGGGTGCCGGCCCCGGCCAGTGGGGCGGGCGCGGGGACCTTTAGGGGCGTGCCCAGCGGCGACTGGTTTATGAAGGGCACCAGCGTACTGCCGCCCAATTCTGGCAGCACGGGGCCCGAGTTGCTGGGCATCGGGTGGCCACTCGTCACGTAGCCATCGAGGCGGAAATCGACGATAGTAGTCTCGTACACGGCCACGGCCTGCCCAGCCGCGTTCGTTCCCGGCCGGAAGAGGAGGAGTGATTGCACGAGGCGCAGGGCTTCCTCATCGCACCCGAAACCAATCCCTTTCATCACGACCGGCTCCCGCACCACGCCCGCTTCATCGACGATGAACTGAACGTAGACCTTCCCCACGACATGCTCGCGATACGCCGCCAGCGGATAGCGGATTTCGCTGGTGAGGTACGTCCGCAAGGCCCGCTGCCCACCAGGGTATTTCGGCCGCAGGAGCGGGTGCTGCTCTACGCGGCGCGCGGGCGGTGCGGGCATGGTGGCGGGTTGGGCCGCGCTCAGCAGCGGGCTCGCGAGCAAGGTCAGGAACCCCCAGCGGGCAACCAGTGACAAAACGGAAAGGCGCACAGCTATAACGGGGCGAAAACAAGCGGTTGAGCCAAAGATACCAACGGCTCCTCCCGGGGGTAGCTAGCCGCCCGCGAGAGCCGGCCCTACCCCTGGCGAGGCAGAGGCTTTGCGAGGCGTAGGGCCAGCTCAAAGAGGAGGCTACGGCTCTTTTTTTTGGGCGGTCGCTACTTGCCTGCAACCAGGATCGCAGGCCCCGCTCGACGCTCCCACGGCAGCCCCTAACCCGTCGGCGCGTGGCGCCGGGCCTCGGGAGCTACCCGCCGGCCGCGCCCCCCACTCCCTCCACCGGCAGAGCCGACGGGTGCCGGACGCTCCGCAGCAAAATTGCACATTGTCCGGAAACGAACACTGTACGAAATCGAACACTACTTCCCCTACCCTCGCGCACGAGCTACTAGCCGCAAGACGACGAAAACGGGCCCTTAGCACAATTTAAGTCCAAACGATTGATTTGGCCGCGCTTTTGCCAAGCAGCGAGCGAGGCGAAAATCGATCGCCTCGGATCAGAGCGCCGCACCGGGCTGTGAACGAGCAAAAAGAGCGAGTAAAAATATTTTGCACTTTTTTTTCAATTCCAGACAACGCTTTCCGGTTGCTTCGCCTCTTACAACCAGGACGCACGCTTGCCGCCAGTCGGTTGCCCGGCCTTTTTAACTCGTCATCTTTCAACCCCCCATTTCTTTTTTCGCCATGCGTTTCATCGCCCACCTCTTCATTTTTTCTTCTCTTCTGACGGCCACCAGCGCCGTGCCAGCCGTCGCGAGCGGCACCGAGTACGTAGCCGCCGCCAAGGTGCCGACGCACGTCGCTGGGGCGGCCGCGACGAGTGCCGTCCTGCGCAAAGCCACGGAGCTGAGCGAATTCAACGCCCTGCTCGTGACCGCTAACCTCAAGCACCTGCTCAAGCGGACGACGGAAACCTACACCGTGTTCGCGCCGACCAACGCGGCGGTGCGCCAGATTCGCGCCGACATCCGCAAGCGGATGTTCGTGCGCGGCAACCGCGGGCTGGACGAGCTGATGCGCCGCCACATGGTAGCGGGTAACATCAATTTCGACCAGTTGGCCGACGGCGCCGAGCTCAAGACCCTGAGCGGCGAGGTGCTGCACGTCGTGAAGCGCGCCGACGGCTCGGTGCTGCTCAACGGAGTGTACCGCGTAACCGGCCCCGGCCAAACGACCGCTAATGGGACGGTGTACTCGCTCGAATCGATGATCGCCCCGACCCGCTAACTCCGGCTCCCGCCGCGCGGGCTATCGCTCTAACCCTACCTCCACGTCACGGCCCGGCGCTCACTCTGAGCGCCGGGCCGTGGTCGTTGTCGGCAGGCACCCCGCGCGGCGGCGGCCCTACGGGCGCCTTGCTCGCCGGAAACGAAACTGCCCCGGCGCTCGAAAGCACCGGGGCGGTTTTGCAGGAAATTTTCAGCTCGCTTAATCCAGGTTGCGGCGTAGTTCGGGTATCCCCGTCAGAGGATATCGCGCGGTAGCAACCCGACGTTTTCATCCCCCGCGGTCCCCGTCACGGGATACCGAAGCCATCCGGGGGTAGCCCCTGACGGGGACACGCCTCAGGCGGGCGTTTGCTACTACCGAACGGTGTCCCCTGACGGGGACGCCCCCAGCTGGCCGCAACTTGGCTCACTAGCCGCGAAAGAAAAACGGCCCTGCCCTCACTCCCCGAGCCGCACGGCCCCTAAGCGTTTATCCAGCTCGCGCCAGTTGGGCAGGTAGCGGGCTACCTCTTTCCAGTAGGCGCGGGAATGATTCTTCACCCGCGTGTGGCACAGCTCGTGAACGATCAGGTAATCGATCAGCGAGTAGGGCAGGTGGATGGCTTCGGTGTTGAGCACCAGCGCATCGGTGGCCGAGCAGCTGCCCCAGCGGCGCTTCATCCGCCGGAAGCGGAGACCGGTGTACGCCAGGCCGGTTTTGCGCGCCCACTGCGCCACGCGGGGCGTGAGCTTCTCCACGGCCCGCGCCCGCAGAAACGCGTCGATCGCGGCGCCGATGGCGACCTGCGCGTCCGGCAAAGTGGGATCGACCGCCACCCGGAAGCGCGAATGATTGAACGTGACTTCCGCCCGCGCCAGCCCCGGCACTGCCACCACTTCCGTGTAGTAGCCGCGCCCCAGGTACGTGATGCGCGAGCCGGTGACGATGGCCTCGCGCGGCGCCGGGGCCTGCACGAGCGCCAGCTTCTGGAGAATCCAGCGGGCTTTGCCCTGAATCAGGCGCGCGGCCTGCGCGTCGGGCAGCGCCCGGCCCCGGAGCACGACGCCCCGCTGGCGGTCGATGCTGATGTAGTGGGCTTTCAGGTTGGGGCGCTCCACCACCGCGTAGGTGATGACGTGGTCTCCGTAGTGAACCTCAGGCATCGGGGTTTTTGCGTAGCAGCTCCACCAGGTCCTTCGCTTTCTGCCGGGCGTCGTCGGGGGGCAGCGGGCCTTTCAGCAGCCGGTAGAGCTTGTTTTCGATGTCTTTGCGGACTTCGCCCTTGTCTTCCCAGCCCACGATGCCCAGCTCGCCGCCTACTTCGGCGAAGACCTGGGTGGTGAAGGCGGCGGCCTCCCCATCCACCAGCGTCTTGAGCGAATTGAACACCGCCACCTGCCGCGCCGTGCTGAAGCCGTGAGCCTTGCCTTCCCGCGCTTCGTTGGCGAGCGCGTCCTGAATTTCGTCGAAGACCAGCAGCAGCTGGGTTTGCGCCAGCCGGCCGGCTTCGTATTCGCGCAGCGCGTCTTCGAGGCGCTGCGCGAGCGGCTTGAAAAAATCGGGGTTGCGGTCGAGCCCTACCTTGATGGTGTAGGTCAGGTGGTGCTTCATCTTCAGCGCCCGGGTGGCGGGGGAGGCGCCGGCCAGCTCGGCCCGAAATTTCTCGCGGTCGATAATCGAGACGGGCTCGGCCAGCAGGTTCTGCACGCCCGTCGACGTCAGGTGGTCATCGATGAGCTGCTGAAGCCGGCGGCTTTCGTCGGGGCTGATCTTTAGCTCGTCGTCGTCCGGAAAGGCGTTACGGGCCCGCAGCCGGATCTCGTTGAAGAGCAGCAGGTCGGTCTGGTACTGGATGGCCGCCGGGTGGGGCAGCACCAGCCCCACCGATTTATTGAACGCCCGCAGCAGGGCCTTGAAGGTGTCGCGCCGGTCGAGGGGCTCGAGGTAGTGCACGGCCGCGTCGAGGTAGGCGGCGCGGGCGTAGCGGCGGTCGTGCTTGCTGGCCTGGCCGAAAAACGCCACCAGCTGGGCGTGGTGCAGCGCCAGGCGCGGAATCTCCTCGTTGCGGTCGCGCAGCAGGTCCGCCGGAGCCACGTCGCCGGAGTAGATCTCCAGCGCTTCGAGCAAATCTTCGGTGATGCCCACGTAATCCACGATGTAGCCGGCGTCCTTGCCCCGGCACCGGCGGTTGACCCGCGCCAGCGCCTGCAACAGGCTGTGGGCCTTGAGCGGCTTATCGAGGTAGAGGCACGCGGCGAGCGGGGCGTCGTAGCCGGTCAGGAGCATATCCGACACGATCAGGATCGCCGTGTTGTCATACTGCTTCTGGCCGCCGCGGGTGCGCGCGGTTTCGTCGGTGCCGGGGGGCGCGAAGGGGAGCTTGAAGTCTTCGGTCACGGCCTTTACGTCCTCCGGACTGGTGAGCAGCAGCGGCACCGGGTCGTGGGGGTGGGCGCGGTTCCAGGCGATGCGCTCGTAGTGCTCGGCGGCCAGCGGGTCGGCTTTCGGCGCGCCCAGACTCACCACCACGCGGGTCCGGAAGTCGTGCCAGCCTTCGTCGGCCAGCTGGTCGAGCACGCGCTTGTAGCGCAGCGCCGCCGGGCGACCGGCGCACACCAGCAGGGCCTTGTGCCCTTCGGGGCGAATCTTTTGGCGGTAGTGGTCGAGCAGGTGTTTGGCGATCTCGGTGAGCCGCTCCGGCGAGAGCTGGTAGCGCCGCAGGGCGGCGTCGCGCAGCAACGCCTGCTTTTCGGTTGATTCGGTGGCGAATTCGGTGGCGAAGGCCGCGTCCAGCTCCTCCTTCTTCACATCCAGCCGCGCCACGCCCGCGTCGTAGAGCAGCTCCACGGTGGCCCCGTCGGCCACCGACTCCTTGATGGTGTACACGTCGAGGTACTCCTGGCCGTAGAACTCGGCGAGCGTCGACTTGTCGGCCGTGGCGATGGGTGTGCCCGTGAAGGCGATGAATTTGGCGTTGGGCAGCGCCGTGCGCATAAACGCCGCCAGGAAACCGTAGTGGCTGCGGTGCGCCTCGTCGACGAGTACGAACACGTTTTCCTTCTCGCTCAGCACCTCGATGGGCGTTTCCGTGCGCCCCACTTCCTGCCAGTTGCCATCGTTGCGCAGCGCCTGCCTGGCCGCGATCAGGAAGCCGTTCGCTATCTGCCGCTCCGTGCGGGTGAAGCCGTCTGCATCCGGTTCGTCGGTTTCGGCCTCCGCGACGCCCGCTGCCGCGTCGTCGGGCTGCTCGAACTTCTGGAGCGTGGTGGTGATGATGCCGCCGTAGTCGTTGCGCAGCAGGGCGGCGAGGTGCCGCACGCTCAGCGCCGGCTGCACGTTGGGGAGGCCCACGGCCCGCAGCGTGGCGGTGATCTGGCGGTCGAGGTCCTGGCGGTCGGTGAGCACCAGCACCGTGGGGTTGGCGAAGCCGGTGGCGGTGGCCTGGAGGCGCCGGATCAGGTACGCCATCGTCAGGCTCTTGCCCGAGCCCTGGGTGTGCCAGATCACCCCCCCCTGCCCGTGCTGCTGGAGCCGGGCGATGGTGCGGTTGGTGGCGCGCACCTGCTGGTAGCGCGGCAGCTTCTTGACCACCGCCCCGCCCGCCGCCCGCTCGAACAGCACGAAGGTGCGCACCACTTCCAGCAGCCGCGCGGGGGCGCAGAGGTGGTAGAGGAGCCGGTCCTGCGGGGTGGGCACCGCACTGGGCGCGGCGCCGGGGAAAACACTGGAACCGGCCAGCAGCGCCGCCAGCGCGGCATCGTCCGTCGTGTCGTTGTAGGCCGCGTAGGCGCCCGCCCCCGCCCCGATGGCGGCGTAGCGGGCATCGCCGCCCCACAGCCCCGCGCACAGCTGGTTATAGTGAAACAGGCGCTCGGAGTTGGTCTGGTAAAACCCCAGGTCGCCCAACGCCTGGTCTTTGGCGCCCGCCGCCCCGGCGGCTTTGCATTCGAGTACTACCAGCGGCAGGCCGTTGACGAACAGCACCAGATCGGGCACCGAGTGCTGGGCTTTGCCGTGGACCCGTAGCTGGCTCAC
>JBKJUQ010000076.1:0-9772 GCA_046590685.1 Hymenobacteraceae bacterium | reverse complement strand
TCGACGTTGGAGTGGTTGTAGGGCGCCGGAATAGCCAGCGGGTGATAATCAAACAACCTCGGCACGAAGGAGCAGATGACGAAGTTTTTGCCCTCGAATTGCTGGTGCACGGGCGGCGGCTGGTGAATGCGGCCGGTAATGGGCTCGAAATCGTGGATGCTGGTGGCGTAAGGGTAGAAATAGCCGTCCCAGCCCACCACGTCGAAGGGTGAGTTACCATACACCAACGAGTGGAGCAGCCCGTCCTTCTGCACCCGCACCTCGTACTCGCCCGACTCCCGCACGTCGCCCTCAATCAGTTCCGAGGGGCCGCGGAAGTCCCGCTCGCAGTAGGGCGCGTGCTCCAGCAGCTGCCCGAAGTGGTTGCGGTAGCGCCGGGGTGTCTCGATGGGGTGCGCTGATTCGATGATGAGCAGCCGCACCAGTCCTTCGTCCCATTCCCAGCGGTGGATGATGGTGCGCGGGATGACTACGTAATCGCCCGGTCGCACCGCAATGGTGCCCAGGGGCGTGATGAGCGTCCCGGCGCCGTCGTGCACGAAGATCACTTCGTCGTGGAGCGCGTTCTTGTAGTAGTAGTCCATCCGGCGCTGCTTGGGCAGGCAGATAGCAAGGCGGCAGTCGTTATTGATGAGCAGCCAGCGCCGCGCGTCGAGGTAGTCATCGCCAGTGCTCTCCCCGGTGAACGGCCGCAGGTGCGCGGGTTGGAGTGGGACGTCGGTCTTGACGGGACCATAGGGTGTGGGCTTGCCCAGGCGACTCACCTGCGTAGGCCGGTGCTTGTGGTACAGCAGGGAGGAAACGCCCGAAAACCCAAGCGTACCCACCAGCTCTTCGTGGTAGAGCGTCCCGTCGGGCTGCCGAAACTGGGTGTGGCGCTTGGGCGGAATGGCGCCGAGATGGTGGTAGAAAGGCATCGGGATGCGACGGTTGGATGGCGAAGAAAGGCGATTCAGCGACGAACGTAAAGGTACGGGCCGGCGCGAACGCCCGTTTCGGCGGCGAACTCGTACGGACCTGCCGCTTACGGCATCTGGCGCATCGGCACGGGCAGCGTGGCGGCCGTAGCCCGAATCTTCGCCGTGCGGCCGAGCAGAAACGTGAGCGGAATGTGCAGCCGGCGTGCCCACGCGGCCTCGTTGTGCTCGGCGCCCTCGAAGCGGCGCGTCAGCCGGTGCCGGCCGGTGTAGCCCCGGGCCGTAAGCAGCGCATCGACGCGGGCCTGCTTGGGCGGGTAGCGCGCGTCGAGCGTCGCGGTGCCGAAGTCGAAGTACAGGCGCGGCCGGTAGCGGCGCGGTAGTTTCTCGGCCAGATAGTCGAGCATCGCAGTGGTGAAAAACTCGGTGTCGTGAGTCAGACTCAGCGGCCAGTGCGTCGAGAGACACGCCGCGCCACCAAATACGTGCGGATACTCCAGCGCGGCATACAGCGAGATGAGCCCGCCCATCGAGCTGCCCGCGACCCAAGTATGGGCGCGGTCAGGAGCAGTGGCGTACTGCGCGTCGATGTAGGGCTTCAGCTCCTCGACCAGAAACCGCAGGTATTCGTCCGAAAGCGGTTCGCCGGCGCGCTCCCGGGCCAGCAGGGTGCGCCGGTCCTGGGGCAGGGCACGGTAAGGCCGGGCGGGGCAGTATTCCTGAAACCGTTGCTCGGTGCACCAGATCCCCACCACGATGGTGGGCGCTACGGCACCCGTTCGCAGCAACGTCGTCAGCGTCGTATCGACGCCCCAGCAGGCGCCGAAGCTGGCGGTGCGCGGGTCGTAGAGGTTCTGGCCGTCGTGCATATACAGCACCTGATAGCGGACGCCCGGTTTGGGGTAGCCGGCCGGCAGCCACACATCCACGTTGCGCGCGCTGACGTGCCGGGAGGCAAAGCTGGCGAGGTGATCGAGCCGACCCACCGCGACCTGCGCGGGCGGCTTGGCGGTTTGCGCCCTCGCGGGTGATTCAGACGTCAGCGTCAATAGGACAAGCAGGATGATCGCGATCGGGAAACGAGGAAGCATCGGGGCGGGGACGACGGCACGGAAGGACGACGGAAAAGTACGGCCGGTCGGCAGTAGGCGCGGCTCCGCTAAACCGTGCTCCCTACGCCACAAGCTGTTCGCTGGGGAGCTTGAGCCGGGAGCACCGACCAAGTGGCAGCGCCCGCGCGGCGAAACAGCCGGCCCGCAACGCCCCGGAGGCAACCATTTTTTGTTATAACACCCCTATCGGCCGGCGGCCGAGTACGCAAAACCACTGCCCAAGCGTTAACGATGTAGTCGCGCTTCGGCCTCCACCTAATCTGCCCACTGCTTCGTGCTGAAAATCACTGTTCGCCCCCTTCCGCTTATCTCGTTGGCCGCGCTGCTGCTGACGGCCCCCGCCACCGTCGCGCAACAGCCCGCTTCAGCGCCGGCGGCACCCGTGCCCGCTGCTACCGGCCGCATCACGGGGGTGGTGCTCGATTCGGCTACGCGCCAGCCCGTGCCCTACGCCACCGTGGTGTTGTTCGCCGCCGAACTGACCGCCCCCAAACCGCTGACGGGCGTGGCGGCGAATGCCGAGGGACGCTTCAGCATCGAAAAAATAGCGACGGGTACCTACCGCGTGCGGGTGCAGTACGTGGGCTACGCGGCCCAGACCCGCGCCGTGACCGTGGCCGACGGTGGCGTGGTGGACGCGGGCACTTTCGCGCTGCCCGTGGCGGGTCAGCAGCTCGCCGATGTGGTGGTGGAAGGCCAGAAGCCGGTGGTGGAAGTGAAGTCCGACCGCCTGGTGTACAACGCCGACCAGGACATCACGAATGCCGGCGGCACGGCGGCCGACGTGCTCCGCAAGGCACCCCTGCTGAGCCTGGATGGCGATGGCAACCCGAAGCTGCGCGGGTCGAGCAACTTCCGCGTCCTCATCAACAACAAGCCCTCGCCGACGCTGGCCGCGAACCTGGCCGAAGCGCTCAAGAGCATTCCGGCGGATCAGATCAAGACCGTAGAAGTAATCACGACGCCCCCGGCGAAGTACGATGGTGAAGGCACGGCGGGGATAATCAACATCATCCTCAAAAAAGGCGTGAATCGCGGGCTGAACGGCTCCGTGGGTGCGTCGGGCGGTAACCGGAACACGAACGCCAACGCGTCGCTCAACTTCAAGCAGGGCAAGGTGGGGGCGAGCGCGTGGGCCGGCGTCGGCCAGTGGTTCGGGCCGGGCTCGTCGAGCCGCGACCGGACCGATACCGACTCGGCGGGCACCGTGCTCGGGCAGCTCACGCAGCGCGGGAAGGGCCGGAATGCGGGTCTCTGGTCGTATTCCTCGCTCGGAGTTGACTACGACCCCGCCGACCACCACAGCTTTTCGCTCGCGGGTTCGGCCAACACGTGGGGCGGCACCAATCGGCAGGATCTGTTCAACCAGTACCAGGCGACTGACGCGGCGCGGAGTCAGCTCTTCACGCGCGCTACTACCTCCCTCTTCAGCGGCCTCAACGGGGAAATGACGGGCACGTACACCCGCACGTTCAAAGACCAGGCGCGTCGCGAGTGGAGCGTGCTCGGGCAGGCAGCGGTCAACACCAGTACGTTCGGCTACGATCTCGACCAGTTCGCGAGCGCCACGGCCGGGCCAGTGGGCGAAGCGACGTACCGCGAGCGCAGCCGGGGCCGTACCCCCGGGGCCGAGTACACCGCCCAAACCGACTATACCCACCCGCTCACCGACAAGATGACGATCGAGACGGGCCTGAAATCTATCTGGCGCCAGACCGGCTCGGTGGCCGACGTTAGCGCTTTGCGCGCCGGCCAGTCGGCGGATTTTGTCGATCAGCCCGCGCGCCGCACCGATTTCGACTACGACCAGCAGGTGCAGGCCGCGTACGCGACGTACTCGTTCGGGCTCGGCAAGAAAACGAACGTCAGCCTCGGCACCCGCGCCGAGCGCACGGCGCTGCAGGCCGATTTCCGCACGACCGGTACACGCTTTACGCGGGACTACTACAATCTGCTCCCAAACGGCAGCGTCCAGTACAGTCTCACGGAAAAGACGAGCGTGCGCGCGGTGTACAGCCGGCGCATTACCCGCCCGTATATCGACTACCTCAACCCGTTCGTCGACCGCTCCGATTCGCTTAACCTCTCGTACGGCAACCCGCGCCTCAACCCCGAGCTGACCGACTCTTACGAGCTAAGCTACAACACGCTCATCAAGGAAGCGACGCTGAACGTCTCGCTTTCGGCGCGCCGCACCGGCAACGCCATCGAGAGCGTGCGCCTGACTACGGAAACGCCCGGTGTCACGGCCAGCACCTTCGCCAACGTGGCTACCAATGCCTTTTACCAGCTCAACGTCTACGGCTCGGTGAAGCCGTTTAAGGATTGGGACCTTAGCGGCGGGCCGAACGTGGAGTACGTCACCCGCAGTAGCCCCCAGCTCGGCATCAGCCGCGCCGGCTTCACGGGCGGCGCCAACCTCAACACCTCGTACAAAGTGCGCAAAGACCTGACGCTTCAGGGCTTCGCCAATTACTCCCTGCCGAGCCCCGATTTGCAGGGCCGCGGTTCGGCGTGGCTGTGGTACTCGCTGGGCGTCAAACAAAAGCTCTTCAAGGAGAAAGCCGACCTCACGCTCAATGTCACCAGCCCGTTCAACGCGTACTGGGGGTACCGCAACTCGCTCACCACGCCGACTTTCAGTGAGCGCCAGGAGTATCGCAACTACCAGCGCTCGGTGCGCCTGGGCTTTACGTGGCGCTTTGGCCAGGCCCAGCAGCAGCGCCAGCGCAAGTCCGTCTCGAACGACGATGTGAAAGGCGGCGGCGGTAAGCGCGGCGGCGGACAGTAGGGGCGGACGTAGCACAACACGTAGCGTGGGGCGCTGGTCTTGCGGATGCGCGGAAGCGCTTTCGCGTAATGCTCGGCTACGAGTTCAAGGCGCGCCGAGCACTATGCGGAACTCGCTTTGCTCGTCGCGGGCCAGCGCCCCGCGCTACATCTCCGTGCTATTTCTCCTTTACTATCCGCGCGGCTTCTTCGCGGGCTTCCACTTCGTATTTATTGGCGTAGTAGCCCACCCGGGCCGACTCCCAGAGGTAGCGCGCCAGAAAATTCCAGAGCCCAAGCTCCCGGACCTGCCGCAGGTGTACCTGCTCGTGCGCCACCCATTCCGGGTCGGCCAGGAAGTCGGCGCGGGTAGCGCCGCTCAGGTGCACCGTGCGACCGATGACCATCGCCACGCGGCTCTTGTTGCCAAGTTTCCAGCGCGCCAGTCGAGCCAGCCAAGAACGTTCGCGAATGAGCATTGGATGAGAGCGGAAAATTGATGCGCAAGATGCGGCGGATGCCGGTTTTAAGGGCGCGCGCGGCAGTCGGTCAAGTCGGCTGTTTACGACGTTCCGGGGCCGATCGTTTGTCCGGATTCCCTGAAAGTCAGGCGCTTGTGACTGGGTAGGCTAAACAAGGCTTTTAGCGGATTTGATAGCACTGAGCCCTGAAAACACCTCGCTTTTACGAAAAGTGTAGCTTGGCCGGGCTGCCGTTGCTATCTTTGCAAATACAAAGCCCACTTACGCGGCTTTTTACGCCCCACCGCATTCGCTAGCGAAGACCTTTTTTCTGGCCCTGAGCAGCTCCTGCTGACCTTGTTCACGGCCCTTTTGTACGAGTTGTGCCTCGTGAGTTGAGGCAGACCGCCGTCCCCAAAAGTTACTGAATGAAAAACGCGATCCTGTGTCTGCTGGCCTCCGTGGCCGTCTCGCTCTCACTCGCTTTCCGCGTCGCGCCGGCCCCCGCAGCGCCCCCTCTTACCCGCTCCGTTGGTCTTGCGGCCGCTCGCGCCGAAGCCGATCCCCGCGGCCCGGCTCCCGAATCGGCGGCCTTCCGCGACTCCCTCTTTTACGGCTTTTACTCGCAGGAGCTCGGCGTCGCGCTCGATCACGAAGCCGATAAATCGCTCATCGAAACCGTGGCCCGCTGGTTAGGCGCGCCTTACCGCAGCGGCGGCTCCACGCAGTTTGGGACCGACTGTTCGGGCTTCGTGATGCGCGCGTATCAGCAAGCCTACGGCATCACGCTGGTGCATTCGTCGGGTGGTCTGTTCCAACGGACGGCCCGCGTTAAGCGCACGGAGATGCGGGAGGGTGACCTGGTCTTCTTCCGTCGCTCGCGCCGCTCGCCGATCTATCACGTGGGCATTTACCTGCGCGACGGCAAGTTCGTTCATTCCCAGTCGCACGTTGGCGTGCGCGTTTCCTCGTTGCAGGAAGGCTACTGGGGCCGCAATTTTTGCGGGGCTGGCCGCGTCGATTTGCCCGCTACGATTGCCAGCAGCACGAACTAAGCTTCTGCTTCGGTAGTAAAGCGCTTCAATCCGCTCCCGGCAGTCTGCCAAGCGCGGCTAATGGTTGCCGGCCGCGGGCCCGCCATAATCAGTCGGGAGTGCCCGCGTTGCGCAGCCAATCGGCGGCGGCCTCGAGGTTGTCGAATGTCGCCACGTGGGGGAGCTCACCGGTGGTGTGGGCCAGCGTCAGATCGGTAGACAGTCGACTGTACGCATTCGGCGAATACACCCACGCGAAGTACCGCAAGCCCGCATCGGTCATCTGCGGAAACCAGACTTTCCCGCCCCACTCGGCCGCATCGGCCCAAATCGTCGTCACGAGCCGGTTGTCGTTCAATACCTTGGCGCACTGCTCCTGCTCCAAGAGCCGCAGCATCTCCAGCGCCCCCCATTGGACGGAACGCACATCCTGGGGACCTTTCCATTCGGCATAAAGCCACTTTTCGATAGAGTCGAAGCTAATGGCAATAGAAGGGGTATCAAGTAAAAGCTGCATCGATCGACTAAGCGTACTAACAGAAATGCCCGCGGTGTCAAACCGCGACGTCTACTTAAGGTTAAGCCAGCTGGTTAGCTGGCGGAGGAGGGATCGACTGGGTCGGGCGTAGCGCCATTAGCAAACCCGGCCCACGCGCGCGCACTCTCCGCGTTATCAAAGTACTGCATCGCGAAGGGCGTATGCGCCGTTGCGCGACTCATAATGTGGTCAACGCCCATTCGATTGAGCGCGTCGTTCGATACGACCAACGCCATCCGTTCGACCCCCAGCTGCGCGAAACGCGGAAACCAGTCGGTATTGATCCAGTCCTGATCCTGGGGCCGGATCGTGCGCATCTGCAGGTTGTTTCCTACCCAGCCGCGGACCCGAAAGCGTGCACCCAGCTCCAGGGCCTCGTTGAGGGCGCCCCGCAACTCGGTAGAATTGCAGAAGCCGAGCCACTCGGTTTCGAGCAGGTGAGCGGCCTCGTCAACCTTGAGCCGCACGTGGGGGGTCGAGAAAAGCTCTTGCAGCATGGATGATGGAAAGAGTTAGAGCAGCCCCGCCAGGTTAAGGCGCTACCACGCTGAGGCGGTACGTGAAAGTACGCCCTCTGGCGGTAGTCGCGAGCAGCTGGTATACGCCGGGCGCAAGACCCGTGAGCGGAAGGCGATACGTCGGGCTGGCGGGGGCGGTTCGCCATACACAGCGGCCCAGCACATCGTGCAAGCGAAGCGTAGCCAGCTGATCGGGTAAGCCAGTACCTGGCCGCAGCTCTACGTTACAGAAGCCACTGGCCGGGTTGGGGTAGACCTGAAACCCGCCGGAGCGCCCGCCGGCTGCCTGCGCGCCCAGGCCGGTCAGGCCGTTGGGTTGGCTACGCATTAGCCGCACGCCCCCGCCCGCGGTGCCCGCGAGAACTTCCGCGCGCCCGTCGCCGTCGAGATCCCCGGCGGTCAGCACGAGGCGGGTGCCTAAGCCGGCGGGGCCGTAGTACGCCGTCAGGCTGTTGCGCACGAGGTGGGTCTGGGCCGGGGCCGTAATCGGGGCGGCGGGCGCTGCCAGCAAGCCGGGCCAGACGTGCAGCTCACCATCATCGGTGCCCACGAGCAGCTCGGGCTGGCCGTCGCCGTCGAGGTCGGCGACAGTGGGCGCGGGATTGCTCAGACGACCCGGCAAGATGCCCAAAAGCGCTGGATTGTAGAGAAATGCCGTGGCCAGCGGACCGCCCCGGTTTTCGAACACTTGCACCGCGCCCGCGGCCACGCCGCCCGCCGCCTGGGGCGTACCCAGCAGTAGGTCGCGGTCGCCGTCGCCGTCGAGATCGTAAAACGACGGCAGCATCCGTTCCCACACGATATTGTCGAGCGTTATGCCGGGGGGAACCTGTAACCGCACGAGCTTCAGGCTGTCGGGCGGAAAGTGGGCGAGCTGACCGGCGGGTGCAACGTTGAGAATGTAGCCGATCTGATTGCGGAAGCCCGTCTGGCTGCCGCCGTAGCGGTCGGCGGTCGAGCGCACCACCAGATCGAGGCTGCCGTTGCCGTCGAGATCGGTGAGGACGGGGACGAGCGCTCGCCGGTTGATCCGACTGAGCGAATCAAAGTCGTTGGATTCGAGCCGGAACACCGCGCGCTGCCGCGACCCGATGTTGCGGTAAAACGCCAGCTTGCCCCGAAAAGAGGTAAACGAGTTGACCGGCGGCGCCGTGAAGATCAAGTCGCCTTGGTTGCCAATGAGCAGGTCCAGATCGCCGTCGCCGTCGAGGTCGCCAAGCGTGGGGGCGCTCTGGTTGCCGACGTCGATCATCTCGTGCTGCAAGAAGTCGTCGCGCTCGAACTGAAAACCACTCGCCCCCGGCGCGGTGCGGCGGTAGAGCCACGCGGCGTGGCGCGTGTCGTACTGATCGCCGGCGTAGGGGCTGGTCATTGCTTCCTGGCCCGTAAACCACGGCGCCACGAGCAGATCGGGTTGGCCGTCGAAAGTCAGATCGGTGTACGTGGCGGCGGGCGTGTGCACGAGCGAGGCCGGCTGCGGCCCGGCCGGATACGGCACCTGTAAGCTGCTCGGGGTGAACACCGGCGTCGCGTTAGAGCCTTGGTTGACGAGCAGGCCCAGATCGCGGCAGTATTGCTGCCCGATGAGCAGATCGCGGTCGCCGTCGCCGTCAATATCCGCCGCGCAGAGGGCATAGTCGGCATTGGCGCCGTGCGTAGGCGCGGCGGGCCGACAGAATATCCCCGGAAACGCGTAGGTGTGGCAGCTTTGACCCGCGCCCGCGCACCGTACCACGCCACTCCACATCACTTCCTGCTGAAAGCGGGGCTCGGCGGCGCCTACGGAGCCCGTGTTGCGGTAAAGGCTGAAAAAATCGCTGCCGTAGGCGAAATCGAGAATGTCGGGGTCGCCGTCGCCGTCGAAATCCTCGACGGTGGGCTGGCTGTAGATGCTGGTGGAAAGCCAGCTGACGTTGTCGGCGAGCAGTAATCGGTAGGAGACGGGCTGAAACGAGAACCCTACCCCGGAGGGGCTGGCCACGTTGCGGTACAACCCCCAGAACTGCTGGTCGCGGACGGCAAACAGGTCGGGCCGGCCGTCGCCGTCGTAGTCGCGCAGGGTGACGTAAAACAAGCCGCCATCGTCGGGGAAGGCGCTTTCGTAGGCCGGCTCGTGGCGCCAGTACCAGCCGCTGGGGCTGTTGGTGGCCACGAAGGTGAGGTGCCGCTGGGCGGTCTGATCGTGGACGTACAGATCGTCGACGCCGTCGGCGTTGAGGTCGATCTTGGAGTAGCTCGCCGAGTTGAAGCCCCCGGTCCACGGCTGGCGGAGGGTGTCGGCCCCGACCACGACCGGGAACTGAGCGGTGAATTCGAGCCCGTAGCGCAGCTGGGCCTGGGCGGCGAAAGGAAGGATGCCACCTACCAGAAACGCGGCGCTTAGCACCGCGTGCCGGAGCGAGCGGACCAGCGGCTGCGCCCGA
>JBKJUQ010000065.1:0-7175 GCA_046590685.1 Hymenobacteraceae bacterium | reverse complement strand
GCAGTCGTCGTAGTCGGGCAGCCAGACGTCGCGGTGAAGCGGATTATTGTCCGGCCGATGCGGGCGGATAATGCGCAAGTGAAAAAACCGCTCGCCGTCCCACGGGTTCAGCGCGCGCACCGGGCGCCCGACCAGCTCACTCACCCGCGCTTCGAGCGCGGCGGCGGGCACGGGCAGGCGCGCCTGCCGGATTCCGCGAATCTGCTCGACTACCGCCAGGTGGCGCGCTGGGTCGTCGGCGATGGCGTGGTGGTAGTGGCTGACGTCGAATGCCGGCCCGACGGGTACGCCGGCTTCGCGCAGCGCCCCGCGAAGCAGCTCGGCCAAGCCCGTCCGCAGCTGGGTTTGCTGGGCGGCATGCAGGCCCGGGGCCACGGTGTAGCCAGCCGCCGCCCACGCCGTGTGCGCGGTCAGATCAACGGCCGAGGCCAGTAGCACGCGCCCGTCGGGCGCACTCGCCGGGCCCTCAATGTGGTACGTGACCTCGCGCTGGTTGATGCGGGCTTTCATCGGAGAAGAATGGTAGCCGGCACTGTCTCAGAGACGGCGTTGATTCGGAACCTGGTAGTCGACTTTACACCGTCTCTGGGACAGAGCCGGCCACGTTACTTCACCAGCTCGCCGTAAAGGTCAAAATCAGCCGCGCTGGTGATGCGCACGTTCGCGAAATCGCCGAGGCGTACGTGCACGTTGGGCGTAGCAGCGACCAATACTTCGTTATCGACCTCAGGCGAATCGAACTCGGTGCGGCCGACGAAATAGCCGCTTTCCTTGCGGTCGAACAGCACGCGGTACTCGCGGCCGATCTTCGCCTCATTCAGCTCCAGCGAGATGCCTTGCTGCAGCTCCATGATGGCATCGGCCCGCTCCTGCTTCACGTCGGCGGGCACGCCGTCGGGCAGGGAGTAGGCGTGGGTCGTTTCCTCGTGCGAGTACGTGAAGATGCCGAGGCGCTCGAAGCGCGTCTCCTCCACGAAGCGGTAGAGATCGATGAAATCCTGCTCGGTCTCGCCGGGGTGGCCGGCGATGAGGGTCGTGCGCAACGCGATTTCGGGGACGCGCTGGCGGATGATATCGACCAGCTCGATGGTGCGGCGGCGCGAGATGCCGCGGCGCATCGACTTGAGCATGTTATCGCTCACGTGCTGGAGCGGCATATCGAGGTAGCGGCAGACGTTCGGGCGCTCGGCCATCACGTCGAGCACTTCCAGCGGAAACTGCGACGGGTACGCGTACTGCATCCGAATCCACTCGATGCCATTAACGTCGGACAGGCGCCGCACCAGCTCGGCGAGCTTGCGCTCCTTGTACTTGTCGAGGCCGTAGTACGTGAGGTCCTGCGCGATGAGGATCAGCTCCTTGGTGCCCATTCGCGCGAGCTTGGTCGCTTCGGCGACGAGCTCTTCCATCGGCCGGTCGACGTGCATCCCGCGCATCAGCGGAATGGCGCAGAACGAGCACGGGCGGTTGCAGCCCTCGGCGATCTTGAGGTACGCGAAGTGCTGCGGCGTGGTCAGCAAACGCTCGCCGACGAGCTCGTGCTGGTAGTTGGCGCCGAGCGTCTTGAGCAGCTGCGGCAGCTCCAGGGTGCCGAAGTAGGCATCGACCTGCGGAATCTCGACTTCGAGCTGATCCTTATAGCGCTGCGAGAGACAGCCCGTGACGTAAAGCTTATCGATCTGGCCGGCTTCCTTGGCGTCGGCGTAGCGCAGGATCGTATCGACCGATTCCTGCTTGGCGTTGTCGATGAAGCCGCAGGTATTGACGATGACGATGCTCGCGTCGTTCTTCGTCGATTCGTGGGTGACGTCGTAGCCGCTGCCGCGGAGCTGCCCCATCAGCACCTCCGAGTCCACGATGTTTTTGGAGCACCCGAGGGTGATAACGTCGACGCGATTGGCGCGGGTGCCTTTAACTTTCAAGGATCGGTAGTTGGTAAGTGATGCGTACCGGAAAGGCCGGTAGCGCGGTTATTTCTTGGCGCTGGCCAGATAGTCGAACTCCAGCGAGTCGTCGTTGAACGTATCCATCAGCAGCACCTGGTAGCGCCCGTCGGGCCGCGCCTCGATGGTAAAGTTGATGACCTGCCCGGGCCCGGTCGCGCTCTGGCCCGGCCGCAACGCCTTGGCGCCCACCCGGGCCCCAAGGCCCGCGATGGCGGGCTGCGGATTGCCCGCGAGCACCGTGCTGGAGTTCTGCACAAACCGCCACTCGCCCACCAGATTGGAGGGTTTTGTTTGCCCGCTAGCCGCCTGGATGCTGCACGTACCCGAGTAGTGGCGGCCCTTGGCCATCAATGACTTCCCCACCAGCCGGATTGCAATCGGGTGCCCCGACGCGCTATCCTTCCCGTTGGCCTCGAACACCAGCGTCCGCGACGGTAGCGCCTGCGCGGCAAGCGGGCGGGGCGCCAGTGCTGTCAGGAGTAACCCAGTAGCCAGAAGCACAATACGGGTAGATTTTCTCATTACAAACACGTCACCTCGACCGAGCTGGTCGTAAAAATCGGCCCGCAAAGGTACGGCCCCGACCAACGGCATCCCAGCGCCAAAACGTTCGCGGTGCGCGAGTTAGCGCGGCCGGGCGGCGCCCCCACTCCTTCACTCTCCGGTGGGCCGACCAGTGGGGCGCCCCCACTGCCTCACCGGCGCTACGGCAGACCGGTGGGGCTCCCCCACTGCTTCACCGACGCGCCGGCAGGCCAGTGGGGCTCCCCCACTGCCTTACCGGCGCTGCGGCAGAGCAGTGGGGCGCCCCCACCGCTCATAATGAGCCACTTACGTCAAGCCCCGTCCGCCCGTCAGCAGCGCGTAGGCGCCGGGCACGAGGCGGCGGAGCGCCGCGCCGATCATCACCGCTACCGCCACGATGACGAGCGGCAGCAGCAGGTACGTGAGCAGCGCGATGTGCGGGACGCCGCGCCCAAACCGGAAGCTCAGCTCGGTGGCGTAGTTCACGGTGGGCACGTGGAGGACGTAAATGAGGAACGAGAAGCCGGTGAGCCACGCGAACCACCGCCGCGCCATCGCGCGGCGGACAAGCCAATCGAGGCCGAACCACGCCGTCAGGACGCCGGCAGCTTCGCTGAGGCGGTAAAGCGCCAGCATCGAGAAAAACCACCTGCCGCCGATGCCCGTCGCCGGGTCGGGTTCCACGGCAAACGCCACCGTTGTGAGGCTCGCGGCCGCGCCCACCCACAGCGCCGCCGCCACGGGCAGGCGCAGCCAGCGGGGAGGCGTCAGCACGTCGCGCCCGGTGAGGGCCAGCCACGCGCCCAGCCCGAAAAACAGCAGCCCCTCGCCGCCGACGAATCCGAAGTTGATGCCCAGAAACCAGATCACGCCGACCACGCCGAAATAGACTTTCGGCTGGCGCCGGACGGCCGCGCGCAGCAGCGGGTACGCGAGATTGAGGACGAGGAGGTTGCGCAGAAACCACAGCTGAAACGGCACCGGCTGCCACAGCCAGCGGTCCAGGATTTCGCCCGGGGCGAGCTGACTCAGCAGCTGGCGCGGCCAGAACGGGCTGATTTCGGCCTTCACAATGGCCCACTGGGTGAGCGGGGCCTGTTCCAACGCCCACACGATGCCGAGCCAGAGGGCGCTCCACAGCAGATACGGCACCCCGAGCGTCCGCAGACGCTGCAGGATGCGCGTGCGGTGCGGGGCGCGGCCTTCGCTCCGCGCAAACAGGTAGCCGGAGATGGCGAACAGAATCGGGATGCGAAACCGCAGCACCCCATTCGACAGGAAGTACTGCAGGAAATTATCGACCGTCAGCGGCTCCTGCACCACGGTCGACGGGTCGAGCTGACGCGGGTGCAGGTTGAAGCCGTGGACGTAGATGAGCAGCACCATCGCCGCGAAGCTCCAGAAACGGAGCTTCTGACTCAGAAACGGGTCGAGCGGGGCGGACGGGGCGGGGAGGGAAGCCGGCCGGGATGAGAGCAGCATTGAGCGAAAAAACGTGCTTAGGCCCACGAGCCCGGAGCGGCTTCCGGCGTTGCCTTGTCCGGGCAGGTTCAGCCCGCCACCAGCCCCGCTACGAACGTCGTGAAGGCCTGCTGCCGCTGGCGGCGGTCAACTTCGGTCGGGGGCGCGGCGCGCTCCTGGCAATCGGTAATCGGGCAGCGCTCGCACGTTTCGTTGACGATGCGGTGGCTGATCGTCGGGTCGTCCAGAAACCGGACTTTGCTCGTCAGCGCCTCGTCGCAGAGCAGCCCCAGCGTCACGCTCACCGCTGGCTCGTGCGGCCCGCCGGCGCGGGCCAGCGTCAGGCACAGGTATTCGTTGGTCGAGTTGTAGTAACGCGAGCGCTGGGCGCCCACCACCGACCGGCCGGGGTTCGCGCGTGCTTCCGCCAGCAGCCGCAGCGACACCCAGCGGCGGCAGTAGTGTTCGCGCAGCTCGTTGCCGTGGGGGTTGTGCTGACGGGTGAGGTGCAGCTCCTTCGTCAGCTCGTACGACGCGCCCGCTTCGCACTGCTCGAAGCGCAGGAAAAACAGATTGGAGAGGCCGAAGTGGCGCGGCAACAGGTTCGTCAGGCGCTGCAAGAACATCTCGTGCGAGCCGTTGTAGCGCGCCAGCAGGGCCAGTAGCCGGTCGGGCTCCCACGTGGGGCGTTCGAGGCACGCGCGCAGGTCGCGCACCAGCATTTCTTCGTCCATCAGCAGCGCCACGGCGAAGTAGGAAGCGCGGAAATAGTTGAGCACTTCCTCGAAGGAGCGCACCGGGAACGGCGCGTTGACGTACGGGCGCTCGCGGAGCTGTAAGTAGTTGAAGGCGGCCTCGCGCGCCAGGACGAAGGCTTCCTGCGCATCGGTCAGCCCCGGCCGGAGCAACAGCCGCCGCGCGCCGGGTTGAAAGATGGCCCGGATGCCGGCGGGCAGGTCGGGCTGCCGCAGCACCTCGCGGTCGATCACGTAGCCGTAGCGCTCAGTCAACACCCGCACCAGTTGGCCAACGTCGAAGGGCGCGGCCGACGTCAGGCGGTGCTCGCCGCTGAAGGCGCGCACGTCCTGCTCCAACTCCTCGAAGTAGTTGAGGTGAAGCTCCTGGTACGAGCGCAGCGCGGCCAGAAAAAAATGCTCCTGCCGCAGCTCGTAGTTGCGCGCAATCTCCAGCACCGTGCTGATGAACGCATTGATGCGGACCGGCGCCTCCGCTACCAGCTCCACGATGCGCGCCGCGTCGAGCCCAAACATCGCCAGCGGAAACTCCTTGAGCAGATCCGATTGCAGCAGCTCGCCGATCGGCGCCAGCCGCCGACTCAGCGTCAGGGCTGTCAGCTGGTCGTACGGCACTTCCAGGACGCGGCTCAGCGTCAGAATCTTGTCGGGCTTCGGATACTTTTTGCCTTTCTCGATCTCGTTTAGGTAGGAAACCGACACGTCGCACGCCTTCGCCAGCTCCGCGGGGGTCAGGTGGCGGTCGGTGCGCAGCTCGCGCAGCTTCAAACCAAAAATAAGCCGGACAATCTGGCCGTGAGTGAGCATAGAGGCAGCTGGAAAAAGCGCGAAAAGCCGATACTGCTACCCGCCGCGCCGCGAACGGGACAAAGCTCGCGAATTTTTTTTAGGCGTTCTGGAACGCGCTGAAGCGATTTTTATAAATTTAGCGAAAATTCGCTTGCAATTCACAATTCGCTCAATGTACCTTTGACGTACTGATCGCGCTGCCACCTATCCCAAACTCCAATGAGCACCGTCCAAACCGCCGCTTTTGCTGCCGCCGCCACCTACATGCTGCCCGATGCAGTCGAAGTGCGCGGCGCCTACTCGGCCGCCTACGCGGAAGTGTTGACGCCCGAAGCGCTGGCGTTCGTGGCCGATCTGCACCGGCGGTTCGACGGCCGCCGCCGCGAGCTGCTGGCGCTTCGGGTCGCCCGTCAACAGCGATTCGATGCGGGCGAGCGCCCCGGCTTTCTGCCCGAAACCAGCCACATCCGCGCGGGTGCCTGGCGGGTAGCGCCGCTACCGGCCGACCTGCTCGACCGGCGCGTGGAAATCACCGGGCCGGTGGAGCGTAAGATGGTGATCAACGCGCTCAACTCGGGCGCACAGGTCTTCATGGCCGATTTTGAGGACTCCAACGCGCCGACCTGGGCCAACGTGGTGGAGGGCCAGCGCAACCTGCGCGACGCGATCCGGCGAACGATTCACCTGAGTACGCCAACCAAAACCTATCAGCTCAACGACCAGGTCGCGACGCTGATGGTCCGCCCGCGCGGCTGGCACCTGGTCGAAAAACACCTGCTGGTGGATGGTGAGCCCGTCAGCGGGGCGCTCTTCGATTTCGGGTTGTTTTTCTTTCACAACGCCCACGAGCTGTTGCGGCGCCAGTCGGGGCCGTACTTCTACCTGGCCAAGCTCGAAAGCCACCTGGAAGCCCAGCTGTGGAACGACGTTTTTCTGGTGGCTCAGCAAGCACTCGACTTACCCAAGGGTACAATCAAAGCCACCGTGCTGATCGAGACGCTGCCGGCTTCCTTCGAGCTGCACGAGATCCTGTGGGAGCTGCGCGACCACTCGGCTGGCCTCAACTGCGGCCGCTGGGATTACATCTTCTCCTACATCAAGCGCCTCGGCTGCCAACCCGAATTCCGCTTGCCCGACCGTGCCCAGGTGACGATGACGGTACCGTTTATGGCCGCTTATACGCGGGCCGTGGTGCAGGCCTGCCACCGCCGGGGCGTTCACGCGATGGGCGGAATGGCGGCCCAGATTCCGATCAAAGGCGACGCCGCGGCCAATCAACTCGCCCTCGACAAAGTCCGCGACGATAAGCTCCGCGAGGCGCGCAACGGCCACGACGGCACCTGGGTGGCCCATCCGGGTCTGGTGCCGGTGGCGCGGACGGTGTTCGATGAGCTGATGCCCGGCCCCAACCAGCTCGACCGCGCCCTGGGCGAGGAGCTGGCGGAAGAAGCCGCCGCCGCCGAGCTGATTCGCGCACCGGAAGGCACCATTACCGAGGCCGGGTTACGCCTCAATATCGACGTGGCGATTCAGTATCTCGCGTCCTGGCTCGGTGGCAACGGGTGCGTCCCGATCTATCACCTGATGGAAGACGCCGCGACCGCCGAAATCTCCCGCGCGCAGGTGTGGCAGTGGCTGCACACGCCCGGCACCACCCTGGCCGACGTCCGCTCCGTCACGCTGGCGCTCTCCGAAGCGC
>JBKJUQ010000049.1:0-1908 GCA_046590685.1 Hymenobacteraceae bacterium | reverse complement strand
CGCCGGCCGCGCGTCGCCGTCGTCAGTACCGGCGATGAGCTGGTGCCGGTCACGGCCACCCCGCGGCCGCACCAGATCCGCCGCTCCAACGGGCTGATGCTGGCCGTGGCTGCTCGCGCGGCGGGGGCGGAGGTGCACGAGTTTCACTTGCCCGACGACCCGGCTGCGCTGCGCGCCGAGCTACCCGCGCTGCTCACCGGCTTCGACGCGGTGCTGCTGAGTGGGGGTGTCTCGAAGGGCAAGGCCGACTACCTGCCCGCCGCGTTGCGGGCGGCGGGCGCCGAGGAGATTTTCCACGGCGTCAGCCAGCGGCCGGGCAAGCCGCTGTGGTTTGGCCGGGCGCCCGGCGGGGCGGTGGTGTTCGGTTTGCCCGGCAACCCGGTTTCCACGTTCGTGACGTACCACCGCTACGCCGCGCCGTGGCTGCGGGCCGTGCAACAGCCGGTGGCCGCCCCTGCGGCACCCGACTACGCGACGCTCGCTGGGGACGTGCGCTTCGCGCCCGCGCTCACCTACTTTTTGCTCGTACGGCTCGAATCCACGCCCGACGGCCACCTGCTGGCGCACCCCGTGTACCCCAATTCTTCGGGCGATATGACCAGCCTGCTGCCCGCCCACGGCTTTCTGGAGCTGCTCCTTGACCGGGAGCACTTCGCCGCGGGCGAGGCGTGGCCGCTGGGGCGGTTTCGGGGGTAGACCATGGTCTGTCGGAGAATTGGTCGCCAGCTACTTGGGTAGGCGGCCGAGCTTGTCCTTGAGATCCGCGTCATCAGGATTAAGCTGCAACGCGGCTTCGTAGGCGGTGCGCGCCTGAGTAGGCTTGGCTTGTTGGGCGTAGAGGTCGCCCCAGCGCGCCAGCACGACGCCCGACCGCGGAAACTGCTCCCGCGCCAGCGTCAGCAGTGCTTCGGCGGCGGCTAGGTCGGGGGCGGCGGGGCGCGGACGGCGGTTGGGGTTCAGTAGATCGTAGACGAGGTACGTAAGCTGGTATTCGCTGTAGTGCAGCGCCCGGTAGCCCGCCACCGCCTCGGGGAGGCGACCGAGGCGCAGCAGCTCGCCGGGCAGCAGCGCCTCGGGGCGCAGGCGCGGCAGGGGTTGGTCGGCGCTGGGCATCCGCAGGCCCGTGACCTGCCCGGTGGCATCGCGGACGAAGACGCCGCGCAGGGCGAAGTCGGTGAAGGCCAAGGTGTCGCCGGTGGCGCCCACGGGGTAGCACAGAATCGGAGTGCCGGCGTTGATCGTCTCCACGAGGTGGTCTTGCTCGCGCCGAAAAGTCACTACGTCATCGGGGCCGCGCTGGTAACGGCCGGCGTAGGCATCGAGGGTGGACGAGGAGCGCGTGGCGGGCCGGATGGAGTCAGGCAGAAAGGCGGGCCAGCCATAGACCCGTGCCACAGCCCGGCGCAGCTCCTTACCAAGCTCCGCGGCGCCGCCGTCGTTGTTCATCATGATGACCACCCCGTTGCCGCCCGTCACGCTACCGATGGCGTACGCCAGAAAGCCCGCGTTGACGCCGGTGTGCTCGAAATAGCGGCTGGCGTCGTCGGTGCGGTCGGCGCGTTGCAGCAGAAAGGGGCCCAGGCCGATCTGCTCGCGGTAGGTGCCACTGGACACGTCGGCCTGCGGCGTGAGCATCGCGCGGGCGGTAGCGGGGGTGAGCAGCTGCCCCTGCCCCCGGTACGCCTGCTGGATTTCGATGAGCAAGCGCGCCAGATCGGTTGGCGTGGCGTAGAGTCCCGCCGGGGCCTGCTGCGGATACACATACGGCATGCCTTTGAACCACGCGTTTTCGGAGTACGCCCACGCGGCGCGACCGGCCAGCGCGGCCGGCAGCGGCTGCGCGAAGGTGGCGCCGCGCATGCGCAGCGGCCGGAACAGCTTTTTCTCCACGAGGGCAGCAAAATCGGG
>JBKJUQ010000363.1:0-23043 GCA_046590685.1 Hymenobacteraceae bacterium | reverse complement strand
GCGTGGCGGCTTCGAGCTGGCGCGTGGTCTGCTCCAGCTGCTTGGCGACGAGCTGCTCTTGCTGACGAAGCTTCTCTTCGTTGGCAACGACGGCAGTTTTCCGGCTTTTTACTTCCTCTTCGGTTTCGGTCTTCAACCGCAGAAATTTCTCCTTCGAGCTCTGCTGGCGATCGGCGATTTGCTGGTCGGCCCGCGCTACTTTTTCCTGGCAGAGCTGCTCGGCGCGGGCTTGCAGATCGGTCGCGCGGGTTTCGGCATCCCCTATCAGCTGCTGCGCCCGCTGGCGGGCTACGCCTTCGTGGTCGGTAATGGCAGCCTGCGCGCGCGCGCGGCCGATAAAAAAGCCCGCCGCCAGCGCCACGAGGGCTACCAGCAGGCAGGTAATCAAAGTTGTGCTATCCATACAAAAGCTATCTTCGGGGCCTTTCCCCAAGGGGCGGCCGGTGAACGGGAAAGAAGACAGCAGCGGAGGTCAGCCGCGCGCGACCAGAAGTAGCAAATGAATCAAGTACCTGTGTAAGAGCCCGAAGGCCGTTGATTTCCCGTTTCGTTGCGCCCGGAGCCGCCTCCACCTCCGCCACCCATTGCGGCCGGACCCGTGGGCACGGTCAGCAACAGCTCGTGGAGATGTTCGAGGCGTTGGTGGAAGCCCCCGGAAGAGTTGTCGCGCTGTTGCTCAGCAAGTAGCTGGTCGGCGACCGCCTCCAGGGCAATCATCGGCAGCACGTCCTGATCAGGCAGGCCGTACGCATCACGAAACTGCTTGATCCGCTCGTTGAGCACCCGCCCGGCCGCCCGCAGTCGGGCCTCCTGCTCGGGCGTGACCGTCATGGGATAGTCACGCTCGGCAATCTTGATGCGGATCTTGATCAGCGATTCGCTCATCGGCGGAAAAACGAAAGCATTTTGTCGCGGTAGCGACGAAATGCGGAAAACAGGAAGTCAAAGCTGCCCAACCAAAGCGGTTAGCAGCCACAGCGAAAGACTAGTCCTTGAGATACGCGATACAACGGTCGATCTCGCGGAGGTAGTCGTTGATTCGAAGTTTTAGTTCTGTCGCGGCAGACGAATCTACTGCGATACTGTCAGCAATTTTAGTGATATTCTTCTGGTTCTGAAAATCGTGCAATCGGTCGGTTTGCTCCGCTAGTTGGTCTTCGAGGTCGCGCACCCGCCCTTGCGCCACCCCAAGTTGGGCGCGCAAAGCGGTGTGTTCGGCTAGCAGCACGCTCACGCGCTGCGTAACGGCATCCAAAAGCGCGGCGGTTTCCACTGACAGGCAGGCAGATACGACGGTTTACACGATTTTCAGCACCAAGGCATATCGCCGTGGGCGCTGACTGGGGGCGAATTTCGGCAAAAAATATTACAATTCCGGTTAGCCCGGTTTCGCTCGTTGTTTTTTTTCCTTGCTGTTTCCCGCGATGGACGTTATTACTTCCGCCCAAAACCCGCGCGTCAAGCGCCTGCTTCGTCTCCAACAGAAAGCCGCCGACCGCCGCGAAGAAGGCCTGACAGTAGTAGAAGGGTTGCGGGAATTGACGATCGCCGCAGGTGCCGGCGTCGAAATCATCGAGCTCTACCATTGTCCGGCATTGCCCAACGCCGCGCCCCCGGGCGAGCTGGCAAGCCTGGCACGGTTCGCCGTGCAGGTCTGGGAGCTGGCGCCGGTCGCTTTCGAACGAATTGCCTATCGGGAAGGGTCCGATGGGGTGATCGCGCTGGTTCGTCCGCCCGCCGTCCGTCTCGCCGACTTGCGGCTGCCGCCCCATCCTTTACTGTTGGTAGCCGAGGCGGTGGAGAAGCCCGGCAACCTCGGTGCCTTGCTGCGCACGGCCGACGCCGCCGCCGTGGATGCCGTCCTCGTGCTCGACCCGCGCACCGATGTGTGGAGCCCAAACGTGATTCGGGCCTCGATCGGCTGCGCGTTCACGCGGCCGCTCATCGCGTGCGGCCGCGAAGAAGGTTTGCGGTGGCTCGCGGCGCGCGGTATCCGGACGTTTGCCGCCGCCCTCACCGACCGTGCCCGGCCCTATACCGAAGCCAATTTCCGCGGCCCCACGGCCTTGCTGCTCGGAACGGAAGCCGATGGCCTCACGCCGGCCACGTTAGCGCAGTGCGACGAGACGATCATCATTCCCATGCACGGGGCTATCGACTCGCTCAACGTGAGCGTAGCGGCGGCGGTCATTGTCTTCGAAGCCGTTCGCCAGCGGCAGAGTCACATCCAACCTGCCTAATAGCATCTTGTGCGCGCGACGCTCACACACATACGCGCGACGCTCACACGCAGGTAGCCACCGTTTAGGCATAAAAACAAGCTTTGGCGTGTAAATCGGATTTTTTAAAATATTTCTCATTTGACGGAGGTTTCGTCCTTAGTTTTGTAGCGCTTCGCTCTTCTTTTCTACCTCAGTCGAGCAACTCACGGACTTACGTTTTTCCACCAACCCCCTTCAGTAAAATGAGGAATTTTTCGTTTCGGCAGATGATTCTGCCTGTCTGCCTGTCTGCCTGTCTGCCTGTCTGCTGATGGAAAACCGCCCGGCGTGGGCGCAATCCGCGGTTATTCGCGATCAGTCGGCTTCGTTAAACCCTAGTGGTGAAGGAGTTATCCAAGGGGCTGCCAAGGTGGAAGGCAGCTCGTGGGAGCAATATAAAGCCCAGGTAGATTGGACGTCAGAACACCGGTGGCGGGTGATTGGCGCCGACAGTATTGAGGGCGTCAGCGCCTTTGACTACGCGCCGGACTCGTCTTTCGAGGGGCCGCAGACCATTAAAGTGTATTGGTCAGATAATGTGGAGCAGGGACTTGTGCAGCTAGGCCTTGTGGGTGAAAAAGGAGAAGTTAAACTGGTAGATGAGTTGACCATCGCCGTCAGCGCCAGTCTCTGTAGATACTACGTGATGGCCGATTGGTGCCCGAATACGCTTCCTAACATCTACACGCCCACTATCCGCCGAAATGACCCCATGTACGTGTGCGGCGACGGCAGCGAGAATGCAACGGTGGGTAACGGTTCGCACATGTGGGTGTCGCATCGTTTCGAGGTCTATTACTACACTGAAAGCGGCGCGCGATACAAAGAATCCTGGAAAGAGCGGAACCCGACACCCGGTTCAGCACATGACGCCCAGCCGTTCTACATCCGGTGGCACGCGACAGTCCCGAGTCTGCTGCCGGCGAGTGGCCCCGTCATCAACCAGACTTACCAGACCGACAACGTGAGTTACCAGCCCCATTACGTTACGGAGCCGCAATACCTAAACGATACCTACGGAGCGAACTGCCGGGTCGGTGACCGCATCGTGCGAGCACAGATTTACTCGCAGTCTTACGATGGCAGTTCGGCACTCGCGTGTGGTGCTACTTCCAGCAGGAGTACCACGGTGGATGTGTATTACGGCGTGGCACCGCTGAATTCGGCTTCGCTGCTGCTTACGTCTCCCTTCTGCGTCAATCAGGCGTATACGGTCCAGACAGACGGCATCTCGCAGTACGCCACCGACTACGAATTTGAGTGGCGGGATAATTCCGGCCAACGGATCGGCGGCTCGACTGTTCTGCCGAAATCGCAAGTGGAAGTGTGGATCTCAAGCGGTTGGGGGGGGCGTTATGTGGTTCGGGCCAACATCCCCCTACCCGCATCGGCGCGCGGGCTCAACGTGGCGCTCTATGTGCGCCCGGTCCGCCTGAATGGCAGTGGTTGGGGTTGCGATGGCAATGGCGGCTGGGTAAACACGGCCAGCTACACCGCCATTGGCGCGCCGGAGATGCGGTCCGGCATCTGGTTCTCCGCCACTCCGGTGCCGCTACTGACCACTACGCAAGCCAATTTCCACGGGGCCGGCTACGCTACGGGCTATCAGTACATCGCCATGAAGTATACGAGCACTGGTTCGGTGCCCGTCGGCATCTTCCCCGGCAATCAGGCCATCATGACCTCGGCATCGCCGAACGCGCAAGTGCGTTTTACTACCCCCGGCCGCTACCAGATTCTGGTGATTCCGGAGGGCCCTTGCGGCCAGGGAGCCCCCATTGCCCAAGAGTTTACGGTGGGAGGCGCCCCTACGGCCCCCAATCTCAATCCGTATGCGCCGTACGAGCTAGGTTTCCAAAGCTTCAATTGCTCTACGCATAGCGGCACAACGTGGATTGAATACCCGCCCCTTAACCCAGCGTGGTCGTATTCGGCTCCCCTACGCCTCGCAAAACCGGCCCCAACGCTTTCCGTGCCGGGTGGCTACCGTGACTTCGAGCTTGCCACCCGGCTTGACCCCATTACACATTCAAAATTGCTTTTTAGTGTGAGTGGTGTGGCAGGTGATACTCGTCCCATAGCCAGTCAATATTATCTTGACCTCACCGTTAATTCAGGGGTTGGCTCACCGATCACGCAACGATATGTGATTGAAGACGCCATTTGCCGGCCAGCTCCAGGAGGCGGGTCCGGGGATGGTTCGACTAACACTACAGTTTCGGCTAATCGAGTAACCGTTTACCCAAACCCTGTAACTGAGAACGAACTGACTGTGACTGCCAGCGCCGGCCGTCTGCACTGGGCCCGCCTCTATGACCAGCAGGGGAACCTAGTCTGCGAAAAGCTCTTAGCGGGTGCTCAGCAAGCCGAAGCTCTCGTGCTGCCGCTCAATAAGCTGCCGGCCGGAATTTACTTGCTACGCACATTTGATGGCGAGCAGGTGAGTACGACGCGCGTCAGCCGGAAATAATAACCGAAAATTACCTGCTGATGACTGCCGACGGAGTGCATGTGCTTCTCCGTCGGCAGTCTGTTTTGGTAAACTCTATTTCGGTAAAGCAGCTATGAGCTTCATTCAGGGCGTTTTCAGGCTTGCTAAGCCCCAAAGGCTGCGGCGCGTCATCGGAGGCGCGCTGGCTACCATACTACTGGGGCATATGCCAGCCGTAGGCCAACGCGAGTTCAGCGTTTGGGATATCGGTAGCGGGTACCGCCTTGACGTTTCCGGCAAAACACCCCGCGTAATTACATATTCCCACGATAGCGCCACTTTCTACGCCGTGCCGGGCTGGTGGAGCGGTACGGAAGCCGGTGCGACCATTTCGACGCCGTGCGGTAATTATTTATTTGGCAGCCGCGGCGGCTTAGCTATCGCGAATGAAGCGGGTCAGCCAATCGAGGGGGGAAACCCGCTCGATACGCTAAACCCGTACGATAGCAGCGCCCGAGCTTGGATTCAGAAGTACCAACGTTTCCTGATTGTGCCGCAGCCGTTGAGTCGCACCTGTTATTGGGTATTCGCCTACTCCCAGATTAGGCCTAACTTCCAGCCGCTACGGTACCACGTAGTGGATATGGCCGCTAACAACGACGCGGGGCGGGTCGTACGAAAGGCGGTTGGCTTTACGCGCAACCCCACCCGGCTGGTGACGGCGACGCAACACGCCAACCGCAAGGATTTTTGGGTGATGACCCGCGACGTGCTGACGCGCGAGTACTTGGCGTACCGCCTCAGCGAGCGCGGGCTCGATACCGTTCCCGTGCGCTCCCCCGGACTGTACACGCCAGATTCCGTCGGATTACTGCGTTTTTCAGCCGACGGTACGCGCCTGGCGGCGCCGTCCTGCCACACCGATACCGCGGGTCGGATGACCATTATGCAGTGCCTCGCTCGGTTCGAGCCATCGACGGGCCGCGTCCGCGACGAGTTGGTATTGAAAACGCAGCGGATAGTGGACCGCAGTAATGGCTATCAAAACGGCCAATTCCGCGGGGGTGAGTTTTCCCCTAGCGGTCGTTTTTTCTATCTACAGCACTTTTGGTACTCTCAGCCCGACTGTAACAATAGCAGCTGCTCGACCGACATCTGGCAGTACGATCTGGCGGCTGGGTCGCCTGATCAGATTAGCCGCTCGGCTTACCGGGTTTCGTTAGGTTCTGGTGGGGGGGCGCCCTTGTGTGGGTTGCAGCTCACGCCGACCGGACTGCTGGTGGTCTTCCCACTTTTCGGGGATCCAATCTATCAGCACTGGCTGCCCGTTATCCGGCGGCCCGATACCCCGGGGAGCGGATGCGATTTCCAGCAGCAAGCAATCCAGATTCCGTTACAGTCGGTGGGCGCCTCCCCCAACGTCATCAACTCGATGCTACTCGATACGGTGGCCGAAATTCGCCACCTCGGCGGGTGCGGCACTGCTTCGGATACCGTTCAGCTCTGGCTAGCGAATCCCGGCTGCGCCGCGGCCGTGCGCTGGGACTTTGGCGACCCGGCCAGCGGCGCGGCCAATACCACGACGGAGTGGTTTCCGCGGCATCCGTTCAGCGAGCCCGGCACCTACAGGGTAACCGCCACGACCGACGACGGCCGCACGTTCGCGCGGCTGGTGCCCGTGGATGCGGCTACTGCCAGCCCCGCACCTAATATTTTCACCCCCAATGCCGATGGACTCAACGACACGTTCCGGCCCGTGATGGGGGTGGGCGACGAGACGAACTACCACTTCCGGGTCTTCAATCGCTGGGGAACCGAGGTGTTCGCCACCACCGACCCCGTGGTGGCCTGGACCGGCGCCGGCTTGGGCGAAGGCGTCTATTTCTATCACGTAAATGCCCGTGATTGCGCGGGACAGGCCGTCGTCTGACGTGGGTCGGTGACGTTGGTGCGCTAATTCTCATTCCTGCTTTTTAGCTTATGTTTTCGCGGTTTCTACCCCACTTTCGGTTGGCCGCCTTGCTGGCGGGCCTATTTACCGCTGCCCCTGCCTCAGCCCAGACGTATTTTCCGGTGCCACCGGCGAACCCTAATGCCTTTTCCCTCGACAATTATGGCCCGAACGGGAGCGCTGGTTGGCATCGCGCCCTGTTTTACTACCGCACGAGTGACCTTGCGCAGGCACAACTACCCGCTGCCAGTATTACAGCAACCAGTCTCGGATTTCATATCCAAACGCCGGCCGCTGGAGCGGCCACTGGTCAGTTTCGCCTCTGGATTAGTGCTACACTCGATCCGAGAATTTTACGTGGTCCGGATTGGGCCACACTCCTTACAACCCCGAGTCCGCTCCAGAAAGTATATGACGGCCCACTAACGATTCCCGCGCAAGCGGGGTGGTTTGATGTCGTCTTCAACCAGCCCGGCGCAAGCGTAACGATACAAGCGGGGTCTAATTATTACTTCGCCTATGAGTGGCAGGCCAGTACTCCCTCGGCCGCTTCCGCTACGTACTCGTGTAACCCCGCTACTTCTACCATCATTCGGGCCGCTGGCAGTACACCACCCCTGATTCTGGGAGTGGCGCGGGCGTTTCGTCCCTGGATTCGCTTCGGCACCAACGCGGCGATTTCTTACCTCGACGTGGCGCTGTTGAATCTGTATACCAACGGCCGTCTGCCGCTGTTGGCCGGGGCTACCGCGCCCCACCGGGTGCAAGCCTTACTGACCAACAACGGTACCCGCCGCGTGCAGGCGGGCGAACTGTTGGTGGGGCTGACTATAACTGGTCCGCAGCCCTTTCAGACAGCATTCAATACCGTACGAGAGGTGGCGAGCCTGGCTCCGCACGATACGGTGCGGGTTCGGTTCTCCGGATGGCAGCCTACAGTGGCGGGACATTACACCGTGCGGGTGGAGGCGTATGCGATGGCTGATTCAGTGGGCAGTAACAATGTCCTGGAAGACTCCATATGGATAACGCCCGACCAGCTTACTTACGCCAAAGGGTACGATCTGGCCCGGCAACCAAGCGTTCCCGTCGGCTTTGGTACCGGAAGCGGTACGCTGCTCAACCGCTACGTCGCATCGAGCCCGATCAGCGTGGCGGCCGTACGCCTTGGCATCGGGGCGCGGCAGTACAATGTCGGACGGACTGTTTTCGGTATCGTACTCGATTCGGCCGGTCATGTGCTGGCTCGTACGCCGAACCACATCATTAGCAGTGGTGACTTGGGCGGCTTCATCCGGCTGGCGCTGCCGCAACCGCTGCCAGCGGTGCACGGGGCGTATTTTGTGGGATTAGCGCAACCAACCACAGCCGGCAGCGCCGCCTACTACCCGGGAATGGCGCAGCCGGAGCCCTACCCGCGCGATAGCGCTTACTACAGCGCTGTAGGTGATTCGGCGCTTACCGGCTTACGTTTCCCCGCAGAGATCAAGGGGTTGGGCCGACTCGTTATTGGAGCCGAGCTAACGCCCTATGTACTGGGTGTTCCGGCTGACGCCGCTGGCTTACCATCACAGTTAGTGGTGTGGCCCAATCCCGCCACTGACGCATTGCAAGTGCTTCCACCAGCTGACGCCATCGGGGCGCCGCGCCTGATGGATGCCCTGGGCCGGGAAGTTGCGCTGCCACCGGCCGAGCTCGGCCCGGATGGTGCTTGGCAACTGGCAGTACACAACGTAGCCCCGGGGCTTTACCTGCTTTCAATAGTAACCCGCGGTGGTCGGGGTGTGCTTCGGACGCGGATCATCGTCACTCGGTAACCGGTGACAAGCGGATGAGAAGGCGGGCGGCAGCGAGAAGTAAGGAGCCCGTTGGACTCACGATTTCGTCGGTGTCGGGCCGTCGCTCGATTTTGGCGTTTTTTTCACGCCTTTCACAAAGATGTAGCCCCCGGACTTTGGCCCCCAAACGGGTTTGTCGGTCAGGTCAAATCCGCGCTCCCACCAGATAATCTGCGTTGGTGAGACGGTCAGGTCGGTAGTAGTGTAGGCCGCCCCTTTGCGCGGGTCGGCGCAATCGCGCCCTTCCGTGACGCCGCGGAAGCCGTCTTCGCCGCCCGTGTTCTGATACATAATCAAGGCACAACCCGAGCTGATGATCAGCGAATCGGGTGAGAGCCCCACGAGCGCTTCCTTCTCTTCCCACTGGCCGACGTAATGCCCCGGCCGGCGGAGCGAATAGATTACGTTCTCGATCTTGTCGTCGGACGGCCGCAGGCGTAGCTGATACACGCGTTGCTGCGCGGGGTGGAGGGGATCAGTCGCGAGCGCCTGCTCCACGTAGTAGTATAAACCCTCCTCCTCACTGCGGTTACGCCAGATGCGCTTGACGTGTAACCGCATGGCTTTGTACTCCTTTTCGGGGTCGTTGGTCGCCTGCTGCGCGGAAGAATAGCTGCCTTCCATCAGGCGCGATAGCCGGTGCAGGAGCTTATGCTGGAGCTTATGGCGCGCATCGGCCTCCGCGGCGTTGGCTTCGCTGGCGTGGTTGTGAAGCAGCTTATCGGTGCAGGCGCCGAGGGCTACGGCGAGCAGTGCCCCTGCGCACAGGGTTGGTAATCTAGAGGTCAATCGAAGCATAGATTCGTCTGTACGCGCGGGCGCCGCCCGGAGTTAGGCCGCAACCAAGTTCATCCGGGATTGCCCCGTCGGACAAGCCACCAATACGGGGCACCGCGCGCACGCCGGGCCTTGGTAATAGCAGCACTTCTGGCCGTGAAACATCAGCGCTTCGTGGTGGTCGTAGACGGCTTGGGCATCGTGCGCCCACTCCGCTGGCAGCAAGGCCGCTAACAACGAGTGGGCAGGAGCTTCGCCAACTTTCGGCCCGATCAGGCCTAACCGTTGAGCCACCCGGTGATGATGGCTGTCTACGGGCATAGCCGCCACGCGCAGGTTGCTAAACAGTAGTACGGCCGCGCTGGTCTTCGGCCCCACTCCCCCGATGGACTCCAGCCACGCGCGCGCCGCCGGTACCGGCAGGTCCGCCAGAAACGCGAGGTCACAGGGTGGTTGGCCGGCGTCGCCGCAGCGTCGGCTGATTTCGCGGAGTACGGTCTGCACGCGGGGCGCTTTCTGCTCGGGCCACGTGCAAGGGGCCAGCAAGGCTTCAACTTCCGCCACGGGGGCGTCGCGGACCTGCTCCCAGGTAGGGAGCGCGGCCCGCAGCTGGTGGTAGGCGCGGTGAGAGTCCGCATTTTTCGTGCGGTGACTCAGCAGGGCGCTGATCAGCTCACTTAACGGGTCTTTGGTGCTGAAAAACCGGAAGGGTGCCCCATACTCCGCTCCAAGCCGGGCGTGCACCCAAAGCGCCATCGCCCGCTTAGCGGCCTCTTGGGCGCCGGGAGCAAGTGGCGGGCCCGGCGGGGGTAAGGCCGGATCAGGCAGACCGAAAGGGGAAGTAGCCACGCCCTCCCAACGCGGCGCGTGGGGGGCATGTTGCGCCGGCAGTGCGTAAGTCCCGCGCTACTTAGCAGGCTCAGGGGCAGGCTTAGCGGCGCTTTCTTTCTTGAAAATGTAGCCACCGAACTTGGCCCCCCACACTTGTTCGCCTTTGTCATCGAAGCCGCGATCCCAGGAGAGAAGCTGCTTGGGCGTAATCGTGACATCGGTTTGCGCGTACTTGGCGCCACGTAGGCTGCTTAGGCACTCCTGGCCGATGGTAGCGCCGCGGAACTCGCGCCGACCGCTTTTCCGCATGACCACGCTGCACCCTTGGCGAGCGATAAGCGAGTCGGGCGTCTGGGTCGCCAACGGCTTGTCTTCTTTCCACTGACCCGTAAATCGAATTGGGTTAGCGAGCTCATACACTACACTCTCCAACTTGCCGTCCTCCTTGCGTACCCGCAAGTGGTAAACCCGCTGCCGATACGGGCGCTGCTGGGCCGACGCGGTTGCCTGTTCGACGTAGAGGTAAAGCCCTTCGCTTTCGGGCCGCTCTTTCCAGATGCGCGCGATGTGCAGCCGAATGTCGAAATACTCCTTATCGGTCGCCGCCTGCTCGGCCGAGTTGTAGTTGCCTATCATCATTTTCGCTAATTCGCGAATCTGGCGCTCTTTACCAAACGAGGTGGTAGCAGTTGAGGAGGGGCTACTACTGGCCGTTGGGCTGACGGACGAAGTCGTTGCGCAACCTGCGGTCAAGGTCAGCGCTGTAAGCGGTACCAGAGCGACGCGTACTGCGTGCCCGAATGAGGAGATGTATGCCATAGGGCTGCGAATGGGGGATGAGGGCAAGGGAGAATGCAGACGTTCAGAGCGCTAAAAGTAGTAGAAATAGCGCAAGAGTACAAAAAAATGGCCCGCGACTGGCAGAAACCAGTCGCGGGCCGCGGAAATACTAAGTTTGCTGCAACCGGTGGTCGCACCGACTGGATTAGTCCTCGCGGCCGCCCAAGCGCTTGCGCTCGTTCTCGTCGAGGTAAATCTTGCGCATCCGCACGGCCTTCGGCGTCACTTCGAGGTATTCATCCTTCTGGATGTATTCCATCGCTTCTTCAAGGGAAAACTGGCGCTTGGGGGCAATCTTGACGTTTTCGTCGTTGCCCGAAGCGCGCATGTTCGTCAGCTTCTTTCCCTTCTGAATGTTGATCGTGAGATCGGAGGGCCGCGTATGTTCGCCGATTACCTGACCACCGTATACGTCTTCGCCTGGATCGACGAAGAACGTGCCGCGGTCTTGCATCTTGTCGATCGTATACGCCGTGCCGGGGCCAGCTTCCATCGAGATGAGCGAGCCCGAGATGCGGCCCGGAATCGGACCCTTATATTCCTCGTAGCGCACGAACCGGTGGTTCATGATCGCTTCGCCGGAAGTGGAGGTCAGCACGTTGTTGCGCAACCCGATGAGCCCGCGCGAGGGGATGTTAAATTCGAGGTGCTGTAAGTCGCCTTTCGGCTCCATAATCGTCATCTCGCCTTTACGCATCGACACCAGCTCGATGACTTTGCCGGCGCTTTCCTCCGGGACGTCCACCACCAGGTGCTCAATCGGCTCGGTGCGCTGGCCGTTCTCATCCTCCTGGAAGATTACTTGCGGCTGGCCAACCTGCAGCTCATAGCCCTCGCGGCGCATCGTCTCGATCAGCACCGACAAGTGCAGAATGCCCCGCCCGAAGACGACGAACTGATCCTCGCGATCGGTTTCCTCAACGCGCAGTGCCAGGTTCTTCTCCGTCTCCTTGAAGAGGCGATCGCGCAGGTGGCGGCTCGTCACGAATTTGCCTTCCTTGCCGAAGAAGGGCGAATTGTTGATCGTGAAGAGCATATTCATCGTCGGCTCGTCGATGGAAATGCGGGGCAACGGCTCGGGATTCTCGAAGTCGGCGAGGGTATCACCGATTTCGAAGCCTTCGATGCCCGTTACGGCGCAGATATCGCCCGCGCTGACGCTCTCCACCCGCACCCGACCCAGGCCTTCAAAAACCTGAAGCTCCTTGATTTTGACTTTCTTGATCGTGCCATCGCGCTTGCAGAGGCTCATATTCGCGCCTTCCTTGATGACGCCGCGAGCGACGCGCCCAATGGCAATCCGGCCGACGAACGAGGAGTAGTCGAGCGACGTGACCTGCAGCTGGGGCGTGCCCTCTACGAATGGCGAAGGCGGAATCTCGGATACGACCGCGTCGAACAGAGCAATGATATTATCGGTCTTCTGCTGCCAGTCGCGCGACATCCAACCCTGCTTCGACGAACCGTAGAGCGTCACGAAGTCAAGCTGATCCTCGCTGGCGTCCAGGTTAAACATCAGGTCGAACACCTGCTCGTGCACCTCGTCGGGCCGGCAGTTTTCCTTGTCCACCTTGTTGACAACCACGATCGGCTTCAAGCCCAACTGAATGGCTTTGCTGAGCACGAAGCGCGTCTGCGGCATGGGACCCTCAAAGGCGTCGACGAGCAACAGGACGCCGTCGGCCATTTTCAATACGCGCTCCACCTCCCCGCCGAAGTCGGCGTGACCAGGCGTGTCGATGATGTTGATTTTAACGTCCTTATACCGAACCGACACGTTCTTCGACACGATCGTGATACCGCGCTCGCGCTCCAGATCGTTATTGTCGAGAATCAGGTCGTCGAAATGCTGGTGGGCATCGAAAATCTTCGACGCGTGGATGATTTTATCGACGAGCGTGGTCTTGCCATGGTCGACGTGGGCGATGATGGCGATGTTGCGAATGCTGCCGGGGCGCTGCATCTAGAGAAGAGCTAAAACTGAGTACGATCTGATTTTCAGGCCGCAAAGGTACGGTTTTCGCAGCAGGCGGCCTAATCCGGACCCAACACACTTGTAAGGAACCCCGTTCGTCGGCGTCTGTCAGGGGGCAGATGACCGGCTTTCGCGTTGCTGCGTTTTTGTACTCACTCCCATGAAATCATTCCTGTCAACTCCGCTGCTGAGTGGTCTTCTGCTATGCTCAACAGTCGCCTGCGGCCAGACTGGCTCGGCTACTACGGCCGAATCCCGCCCATCACTTGTTAAAACGGAGGCGCAGTGGAAAGCGCAGCTATCACCCGAGCAATTCCACGTTCTGCGCGAAAAAGGTACCGAACGCGCGTTCAGCGGCGCCCTCGTAGACAACCACCAGCAGGGCGCATATTATTGCGCCGCCTGCCACCAGAAGCTGTTTTCGTCGGACACCAAGTTTGAGTCAGGCACGGGCTGGCCGTCGTTCTGGGCCCCGGCGGATAAAAAAGCCGTCGCCGAAAACGTGGATACGATGTACGGAATGAAGCGCACCGAAGTAGTCTGCGGGCGATGCGGTGGCCACTTGGGCCACGTCTTCGACGATGGACCTAAGCCGACAGGGCTGCGCTACTGCATGAATTCGGTGTCGCTAGCCTTCGAGCCAGCGGAAGGTGGCGGTAAGGCGAAGGCGAAAAAGTAATTGCAGCCACTAACGAGGCCATCGCGTATATGGTAACCGGCCGCGGAGGAGATGTTCCTCGGTGGCCGGTTAGCTTTTTTTATCCACCCCTTCCCGTACCGGCACGATGTCTCGCATTCCCCTTTTTCTTGCATTAGTAGGCTTGATGGGCAGCGCGAGCTGCTCTAACATGCAGGTCGCCACTGGTAACCGGATAACGCCGTCGGGCGCCCCAGGGTCGCCAACGGCGCCGATACAGTCGGACGCTGACCGGCAGGCCGTGTATAATCAGTCGGGCCAGGGGGTAGTGCCTAACGCTACGCCGCGCACCGCGCCCCTCGATCAGCAGGCTAGTGACATCAACTCCCGGAAACTGATTGACGTGCCGAGCAATCAATCGCCCAACATTACGCCGGAGCAGCGTACGCAACAGCAGACGTCAGCGCCTGCAATTACGCCGCGTCCTTAGAGCGGTTTCGTGGTCTGTGTACGTCAGTTAACGTAGGGCGAAGCTCCTGCTTCGCCCCGTGACGCTCGTACAGCGACTGCGAAACCGCTGTAAAAGAGAAGATTTATCCTCACGAGAAGCGCCCCGCCCAAAACCGTGCAGGTTTCGGGCGGGGCGCTTCTTGGGGGTTCGCACCGTCGATTGGCTATTCCGCGTCAGCGTTGCCAGTGGTGCCGCCGGGGGCGCTGCTTTCAGCCGCTCCCGACGATTGCGTAGCGCGCGGTGGACGGCCCGGCCCCCGCTTGGGCGCGGTACCATCGGCGGCCGGAGCTGCGGCGGCCGTCGGGCGGCTACGTCGGGCCGGGGTTGGCTTCACGGCGTTCTTGCTGCCCGGCTTGCGGCCCCGACGGGGAGCATCGGCCGTGCTAGAGGCAGAGGTGGCGCTAGCTGATTTTGCCGCAGTGCTGGTGCCGGGCTTGCGGCCGCGGCGGCCAGGCGTGGGGGCTTCAGTCGACGAGTTCGCTGGATTAGCGGCGCTGGAGGTGCTCGTCGGTGTTGCATCAGCCGCCGCGTTGTTGGCGCTGCTGCCCGACTTCCGCCCGCTCTTCTTCCCGACACTCGCCCCTGGTTGCTGATAGTACTCGATAATCGAGTGCAACGCGTCGTTGACCATCCGCTCAGTATCCTGCTCGAGCTGGCGGCTGGCGGCTTTCACGACACCCTTAAGCTTCTTTTCGGTTTCTTTCCGAATCTGCTTAACAGCGGCGCTGATGCGCGCATCGAAATCGCGCTGTAAGCGTTTGGCGGCTTTTTTCAGCGACGATTGTTTTTCCTGCGCGGCGGTGTTCGCGGCGGCGGTTGCAGTCGTGGTAGTTTCAGCGGCTGCAGCCGGCGATTTTTTTTTCTTAGCCATCAGGGGGTTGGGCTTGGTGTGAAAAAAGGAGAGGTGGCTGATTAAGAGCCGGATAAAATAACGTTGAAAACAATTCGTCACCGGCTTTATTCGGCGCGAATGTATAACATATTGCACCGTGTTACGGGTATCAGCGATAAATAGGTATTGCTTGCCCGGAATTTTTGTGGTTCTACGCTCCCGCACGCGAGCCGGTATCTTTGCAGCGTAGCCCGTGAGCATTCGTGCTGCGGGCCGGTTTGCGCTTTTCTGCCCCGAATGATTTCTGAAACTTTACGTCTGAGCGGGGTGCCCGCGCGGTATACCGTCACGGCGGCCCTGATTTACGCGAATGGCCCGATTCATATCGGTCACCTGGCGGGGTGTTATCTGCCCGCCGACATTTACGTCCGGTATCTGCGCGCGACGGGGGCGGATGTAGCCTTTATCAGCGGCACGGATGAGCACGGCGTGCCTATTACGATTAAAGCCAAAAAGGAGGGCACTACGCCGCAGGCCGTCGTAGATAAGTATTACACCCAAATCAACCAGGCATTTGCCGATTTTGGGGTTTCGTTCGATATTTATTCCCGCACTTCCTCCCCGCACCACCACGCGGTGTCACAGGAATTTTTTCGGAAGCTCTACGAGACGGACCAATTCGTGGAGGAAACGTCGGAGCAGTATTATGATGAGACGGCGCAGCAGTTTCTGGCCGATCGGTATATCGTGGGCACGTGCCCGGTGTGCAGCAACGAAAATGCCTACGGCGATCAATGCGAGCGTTGTGGCTCTTCGCTCTCGCCAACGGAGCTAAAAAATCCGCGCTCGATGCTTAGTGGCGCGGCGCCGGTGCTGCGGCCGACGACGAATTGGTATTTGCCGCTCGATCGGCTCCAGCCGCAACTGGAGCAGTTTATCCATTCGCACCCGGAGTGGAAAGCAAACGTAGCGGGGCAGTGCCGCTCGTGGCTACAGGAGGGGTTGCGCCCGCGCGCGATGACGCGCGACCTCGATTGGGGCGTGCGCGTGCCGATTGCCGGCACTGAGGGCAAAGTACTGTACGTGTGGTTCGACGCGCCCATCGGCTACATCACGTTTACGCAGGAGTGGGCCACGCGGGAAGGCAAAGCGTGGGAGCCGTACTGGAAATCGGCCGACACGAAGTTGGTGCATTTCATCGGGAAGGATAACATCGTGTTTCACTGCCTGATCTTCCCCGGGATGCTCCTCGCGGAGGGTTCGTACATCCTGCCCGATAACGTGCCAGCGAACGAGTTTCTGAATCTGGAAGGTGATAAGATCAGCACGTCGCGCAATTGGGCGGTGTGGCTGCACGAATACCTGGAAGATTTTCCCGGCAAAGCTGATGTCTTGCGTTATGCGCTGTGCGCCAACGCACCCGAAACCAAAGACAACGATTTCACCTGGAAGGATTTTCAGGCGCGCAACAACTCGGAATTGGCCGATAACCTCGGAAATTTCATTAACCGCGCGCTGATACTGACGCAAAAGAATTTTGGCGGCGCGGTGCCACCCCGCGGCGAACTGCACGCAATTGACCAGGCGCTGCTCGCCGAGCTGGCCGCCGCGCCGGCGCGCATCGCCGAGCGGCTCGAAAGCTTCCGCTTTCGCGATGCCCTCACCGAAGTGATGAGTTTGAGCCGCGCGGGCAATAAGTACCTGGCCGAAACGGAGCCGTGGAAGCTTGCCAAGACGGACCCGACGCGGGTGCCCACTATCCTGAATGTAAGCGTTCAGCTCGCCGCGACCTTAGCCGTGGTGATGGAGCCGTTTATGCCGCAGACCAGCGCTCGCCTGAACGCCATGCTCGGGCTGCCGACTGACCTGAAGAACGATTGGGCGCTCGCCGGCCAACCGGACCGCCTGTCGGCGGGCCACGCGCTGGGCACACCCGAGGTGCTGTTCGTAAAGATCGACGATGCCGTGATCGACGCGCAGGTGCAGAAGCTGCTGGCTACCAAAAAAGCGAACGAGCAGGAGAACGCGGCGGCGGCCGTCGCGCCCGCGCCCAAGCCCGACGTGACCTTCGAGGCCTTCGAAACGATGGACCTGCGGGTGGGCATTATCCGGGCGGCCGAAAAGGTGCCGAAAACCACGAAGCTGCTCAAGTTCAGCGTCGACCTGGGCCAGCCCACGCCGCGCACGATCGTGAGCGGGATCGCGGAGCACTACCCCGATCCGGCGGCGCTCGTCGGGCGGGCGGTGCTGGTGCTCGCCAACCTCGCGCCGCGGATGATCAAGGGCATTGAGTCGCAGGGCATGTTTCTACTCGCCGAGGACGCCGACGGGCGGCTGGCGCTGATGGCCCCCGAAGGCGACGTGCGGCCGGGCAGCCGGGTAGCGTAACCGGGACGACCGGCGCTACTTATTGTAAAAATTCATCGTGCGATCCAGCCCCAGGGAGCCGAACGCGAGGGCGATTTCGGCGGCTTTCTCGATGTGGGTAGAAAGATCGATCTGCTCATCGGCGGAGAACGGACTGAGCACGAAATCCACCTGCTTGCCGCGCCCAAACTCGCTGCCGACGCCGAAGCGCAGGCGGGCGTAGTTGGGGGATTGCAGCGTTTCCTGGATGTGCTTGAGGCCGTTGTGGCCGCCGGCCGAGCCCTGGCCCTTGAGCCGCAGCTTGCCGTAGGGCAGCGCGAGGTCGTCGGTAATGACGAGCAGATTCTCGACGGGGATGTGGTGGGCCGTAAGGTGGTGCTGAATGGCTTTGCCGCTCAGGTTCATGTACGTCGTGGGTTTGATGAGCACGAAGCGCCGGCTCTTGAAGCTGATCTCAGTGGCGAACGCGTGGCGACTGACGTCGAATGCGCCGCCGTGCTGGCGGGCCAGAAAATCGAGGACCATAAACCCGATGTTGTGACGGGTGCGGTCGTATTCGGGACCAATATTGCCCAGACCAGCGAGGAGGAATTTCATCAGGAGCGGAATGTGCCAGCAAAGATGCGGCAAAATATTTTCGGCCTTGGCGCGCTGGAAATGGGGTTTCTGAAATTATTTTTCATTTACCCCATTAAGTTTTTCGGCGTTTTCCCATTAAGGGGTAGAAAATCATTCCGTTCACTTTTTCCCCATCCCCACAATATGCAAGGTGTCAACAAAGTCATTCTGATCGGTAACCTCGGCAAAGACCCCGAGATCCGCCACCTCGAAAACGGTCGCTCCAAGGCGGGCTTCACCCTGGCGACAACCGACGTTCACAAAGACAAGGAGGGCAAGCGCGTGGAGTACACCGAGTGGCACAACGTGGTGAGCTGGAATGATGGCCTCAACACGGAAGTCATCATGAAGTACCTCCACAAAGGCAGCCCGGTGTACGTGGAAGGGCAAATTCGCTCGCGCCAGTACCAGGACAAGGAAAACGTAACTCGCTACATCACCGAAATTCATATCGACCAGCTGACGCTGCTGGGCTCAAAACCGTCGAACGGTACGGACGAAGCCCAAACGGCGATGGCGACTGAGCCGCAGACCTACGCGCAGCAGTCGGAGCCGGACGCGCTGCCGTTCTAAGTCACCGCTACTTCTCTTTACTATTCCTTTGCGGGCGCCCCGGGGCGCGGGCGGAGCGGTACTTTTGGTGCCGCGCCGACCCGTGGTCCGGGGCGCCGACGTTGTGCTCCTGATGCGTAGTTCCGCTTTCCGTCCGCCGCTGATTCCCGCGCTGGCCTTCCTGCTGAGCGTGGCCGGCTGTACGTCCGATTACACGCCCCGGCCGCGCGGCTGGAATCGGATCGACCTGCCCCGCCCCGCCTACCGACCGCTCCTCAGTCCGCACCCGTACACATTCGCGGTTTCGCGGTATGCCCGCGAGCTGCGCGACTCGTCGCGGTTTGCCGTGCGCAAGCCGCACTGGATCAACATTGACTATCCGCGGTTTCAAGCCACAATTCAGCTCACGTACGAGGATTTGCGCGGCCGCCCCGAGGCCCTGCAAGCCCTCATCGCCGATGCCCGTAAACTCACCAGTAAGCACGAGATCCGGGCGAGCGGCATTCGCGAGCAGGTGCTGCGGACGGAGAGTGGCCTCACCGCTGACGTGTTCGACCTGAGTGGCGACGTGCCCAGCCAGTTTCAGTTTTACGTCACCGACTCCTCGCGGCACTTCCTGCGCGGGGCGCTGTATTTCCGGACGGCCGTCGCCAACGACTCGCTCGCGCCGGTCATCCAGTACCTCCGGGCCGACGCGGTTCACCTGCTCAATACGCTGCGGTTTAAGAAGTGACGAGTTTCGAGTTTCGAGTTGCGAGTGATTTACTCTTCCAACTCGCCACTCGCCACTCGCAACTCAAAACTCTCAAAATGGCCGGCTTCTTCTCTTATCCGATTGAGCTGCTGCGGGGCGTGGGGCCCGCGCGGGCCAAGCTGCTGCAGACCGAGCTGCGCCTGTTCACCTACGGCGACCTTATTCAGTATTATCCGTTCCGCCACCTCGACCGAACGCAGTACTACGCCATTGCCGACCTCACCGACGACCTGCCGCACGTGCAGGTGCGCGGCCATATCCGCCGCAAGCAGCTGCTCGGCGAAGGGCGGGCCCAGCGCCTTTCCGCGATTCTGGTGGACGCCGCCGGGGGCGAGCTGGAGCTGGTCTGGTTCAAGGGCCTGAAGTGGGTGGAGCGGCAGGTGCGCATCGATGCCGAGTACATCGTCTTCGGTAAGCCGACGGAGTTTAATGGTCGGTTCAACATCGTTCATCCGGAGCTCGAAGACGTGGCCGCGCCCAAGCCGGGCCAGGCGGCCCTCCAGCCGGTGTACAACACCACCGAGAAGCTCAAAAACCACCACTTCGATTCGAAGGCGATCGCGCGGGTCGTGGCGGAGCTACTGCCGCAAATTGCCCCGCACGTACCCGAAACGCTGCCCGAACCCGTGCTGGATCGGCTGGCGCTAATGCCCCGGGCCCTGGCGTTGCAGCATATCCACTTCCCCGCGACGGCGGAGACCCTCGCCGCCGCGCGCTTTCGCCTGAAGTTCGAGGAGCTGTTCTACCTGCAGCTGAAGCTGCTGCGCCAGCGGGGCCTGCGCAAAGTGGAGCTGGCGGGGCAGGTATTTCAGAAGGTGCCGTCGGTGGGCGAGTTCTACCGCAACCACCTGCCCTTCGATCTGACGGGGGCCCAAAAGCGGGTGCTGCGCGAGATCCACGCCGATCTGGTAACCGGTCGGCAAATGAACCGGCTGTTGCAGGGCGACGTCGGCTCGGGCAAAACGATCGTCGCCTTCCTCGCCATGCTGATGGCGGCCGATAATGGTGCGCAGGCGTGTTTGATGGCGCCGACGGAAATTCTGGCCGACCAGCACTTTGTCGGCCTGGCGCCGTACGCGAAGCTGATGAACCGGCGCATCGCGAAGCTCACCGGGTCGACGCGCCCGGCGGCCCGGCGCGAGCTGCACGCTGCCCTGCGCGATGGCTCCCTCGACTTCCTCGTCGGCACCCACGCGCTGCTCGAAGACGCCGTGCAGTTTCGGAACCTCGGCCTGACCATTATGGACGAGCAGCACCGGTTCGGCGTCGCGCAGCGCTCGAAGCTCTGGCAGAAAAACCCCGACATCATCCCCCACGTGCTCGTGATGACGGCCACGCCCATCCCGCGCACGCTGGCGATGACCGTCTACGGCGACCTCGACGTGAGTGTCATCGACGAGCTGCCCGCCGGGCGCAAGCCCATTCAGACCGTCCACCGCTACGAGGAGAAGCGGGCGCAGGTCTACGCGTTCGTGCGCGAGGAAGTGCGCAAAGGGCGCCAGGTGTACATCGTCTATCCGCTGATCGAGGAAAACGAGACGCTCGACCTCAAGAGCCTCACCGAAGGCTACGATCAGGTGCGCGCCATCTTCCCGGAGTTCGGCGTGAGTATGGTACACGGCCAGCTCTCGGCCTACGAAAAGGACGAGGAGATGCAGCGCTTCATCAGTGGCAAGACGCAGATTCTCGTCGCCACCACCGTCATCGAAGTCGGGGTGAACGTGCCGAATGCCTCCGTGATGATCATCGAGGACGCCCAACGCTTCGGCCTCTCGCAGCTCCATCAGCTGCGGGGCCGAGTGGGGCGTGGGGCCGAACAGAGCTATTGCATTCTGCTCACGAGCTATAAGCTCAGCAAAGACGGCCGCACGCGCCTCGAAACGATGGTGCGCACCACGGATGGGTTCGAGATCGCCGACGTCGATCTGAAGCTGCGCGGCCCCGGCGACCTGATGGGCACCCAGCAGTCGGGCGTGCTCGACCTGCTCATCGCCGACGTGGCGCGGGATGGTCAGCTGATGGCGGAGGCGCGCGCCGTGGCGTCCGAAATCCTCGAACGCGACCCCGAGCTTCAACTAACCGAACACGAGCCGATCCGTCGCCAGATGGAAGCGCAACGCCGGAGCGGGGCGCCTAACTGGAGCCGGATCAGCTGAGACGGCGACGGGGCCTGAGGCTCCTTCAGTACGTAGTAATCGCGGCTGGCGTCGGCGCGGGTACCACGACGTAGGCGCCGCCATCGGCGAGCATCCGCCGTAAATCGGCCGTGCTAACGTGGGCGGGGTTGTGGGTGACGACCGCGATCTGGGTCCGGGGGTTCAGCGTGCAGGCCACGATGCCATCGCCGGCCGCGACGCGGCTGGCCAGCTCGGCGGCCCGGTAGGGGTCCGTGAGGCCACCCACGCGCAGGGCCGTCTGCGTGGTTGACGGCAAGAGCGCCCGTTGATCTGTCGCCGGCCAGCTCGCCCAGCCCGATAAAGTGAGCATCAGGGACAGGGTGCCGACGAGCAGCTTAACGGGGTGCGGGAGCGAAGACATGGCGGGGCGACGAACAGCAGTAGGGTAGAAATGAAACCACCAGATCGGTGGGTATGAGCCTCGAACTCCGACGGTAAAACTTGGTTGGGATGGTCGGCCGGAGTGCCCCGGATGGTGGGGTTAGCGGCGCGCTTTTGCCGCCGAACGTCCGGGCCTTGCTGACCGCAGCGAACGGTATATAGAATCAAAATGACAATCACTCCGCCCGGCGAGGGGCAGGCGCGGCAGCGGGTGGTATCTTGGGAGCGTGAAACGACTGTCGCTTTTGCTCGGCTTGCTGACCACGGTGTTGGTCAGCGCTTCCCACGAAGCCTGCGCGTGGGGCTTTTTCGCGCACCAGCGCATCAATCGGCTGGCCGTGTACACGCTGCCGCCGGAGCTGTTTGGGTTCTACAAGCGCCACATCGTGTACGTGACGGAGCACGCCACGGACCCCGACTCACGCCGCACCGTGATGGTTGAGGAAGCGCCGCGCCACTACATCGACCTCGACAGTAAGGCCTACGTCCGCGCCGTACACTCAGACTCTACCGCCTGGAAGCTGCCGCGCTACTGGAAGGAAGCCGTGGCGCTCGTGAGCGAAGACACGCTCAACGCGTACGGCATCGTGCCGTGGCACGCCAACTTCGTGAAGTATAAGCTCACCGAAGCCTTCAAAGCGCGCGACCTGCCGCGCATCCTGAAGCTCTCGGCCGACCTCGGCCACTACCTCGCCGATGCCTGCGTGCCGCTGCACACCTGTGAGAACTACAACGGTCAGCTCACCAATCAGCGCGGCATCCACGGGCTCTGGGAAAGCCGGCTGCCGGAGCTGCTGGCCGGCAATTATGACTTCTTCGTCGGGCCGGCGCCGTACCTGCCTAAGCCGCAGGTTACGGTCTGGGACGCGGTGATCTCGGCACACCGCGCGGTAGACTCCGTCTTCGTATTCGAGCGCGATGCTTCCGCCAAGCTCGGCGACGACCGCAAGTTTGGCTTCGAGGAGCGCAACAACGCCACCATCCGCACCTACTCCCGCCCCTTCGTCGATGAGTACCACAAAATGCTCAACGGGCAGGTGGAGCGCCAGATGCGCCGCGCCATCAAGCTGGTGGGCGCCTTCTGGTACACGGCGTGGGTGGATGCCGGCCAGCCGACGCTCGACGCGCTGCCCGGCGAGCTCACGCCAACTCAGCAGAAAGAGCTCGCCGCCGAAGAGCAGCTCCTCAAGCAAGGCGGCACGGTAAAGCCGCGGCAGGAGCACGAGTAAGCAAGGGGCCGCCGCCAGCCAGGCTACGCGGCCGCGCCGAAAAATGGAATAGATTCCGGCGATACGCTGAAATCTATTCCA
>JBKJUQ010000349.1:0-11295 GCA_046590685.1 Hymenobacteraceae bacterium | reverse complement strand
ATTTCGCGAACGTGCGCATCACCAGCGCGGCTGATTTTGACCTTTACGGCGAGCTCGTCCGGTAACGCCAGTAGCCCCCGACGTAGCCCGCCCGTAGCCCGCCCGTAGCCGGGACTGTCTCAGTGCCGGAGCGGGGACGAACTCAGCGGCGCATCCACCCCGGCACTGAGACAGTGCCGGCTACCATCCTTCTTCGATGAAAGCCCGCATCAACCAGCGCGAGGTCACGTACCACATCGAAGGCCCGGCGAGCGCGCCCGACGGGCGCGTGCTACTGGCCTCGGCTGTCGATCTGACCGCGCAAACGGCGTGGGCGGCCGCGGGCTACACCGTCGCGGCGGGCCTGCCCGCCCCGCTCCAAACGCAGCTGCGCGCTGGCTTGGCTGAGCTGCTGCGCGCGGCGCTACGCGAGGCCGGCGTGCCGGTCGGGGCCGATTTCGACGTCAGCCACTACCACCACGCCATCGCCGATGACCCGGCGCGCCACCTGGCGGTGGTCAATCAGATTCGGGAGATTCGGCAGGAGCGACTGCCCGTACCCGCGGCCGCGCTCGAAGCGCGCGTGAGTGCGCTGGTTGGTCGCCCGGTGCGCGCGCTGAATCCGTGGGATGGCGAGCGGTTCTTCCACCTGCGCATCATTCGCCCGCACCGGCCGGACAATAATCCGCTCCACCGCGACGTCTGGCTGCCTGACTACGACGACTGCATCAACATCTACCTCCCCGTGGCGGGCAGCACGCCGGATTCGGCGATGCCCCTCGTGCCGGGCTCGCACCATTGGCCCGAGAGCCGGACGAGTCGCACCGCGGAGGGAGCCATTTACGATGGAGTCCGTTTCACCGTGCCCGCCCTCACGGGCGCATCCGAAGCGCTGGAAATTGTGCGCCCCAATCCCGCGCCCGATGAGCTATTGATCTTCTCGCCGTATCTGCTCCACGGCGGTGCCGTCAACCTCACGCCCGACACCACGCGCGTATCGCTGGAAATGCGGTTTTGGCCCGTCGCCTGACGCGCTAAGTGGCCGAATGAGGACGATGTTGGCCTTAGTTGGCCCTGATCGTCCGCTCCCAGCGCTGTTCGCCGTTCGCGGAAAACCCCCGAAAGGTGAGCTGACGGGCGCCGCGCGGGCCGCTGAGGCGCACTGTCGCAAAGTTGTGGCCCCGGATCACGGTGCCCGCTACGCGCCGCCGGTTAGCCAGCGGCTTGGTCGGACCCGCCGTGAGGGGCGAGGAAGTCAGGTCGTACTGGATGGGCGCGGCGCGGGGCTGCCGAACACTCAGCTCAGCAAAATGACGGTCGCCGGTCAGGAAGATGACGTTCTTGATTTGCGCAGCGTCCAGCGCGCGCAGGAGCAGTCGGCGTTCGCGACTAAAGCCGTTCGCGAAGGTTTCGCCGTGCGTGCTGGAGGTGAGCAGCTGCCCCCCTACGGCGATAAACTTGAAGGTCGCGGTGGAAGCTTGTAGGCCCGCGAGCAGCCACGCCCGTTGCACGGCGCCGAGCTGCGATCGCGCGCGCCGCGCCGTGCCGTGGTGCGGGGTGCGCCAATACCGGTCGTCGAGGAGAAAAAACTCGGCGTCGCCCCACCGAAAGTTGCCTGTTACCCCGCCGGGGGGCGCCTGGTAGAGATCGTGCGGCCAGAACTGGCGAAACACATCGAGCATGGCCGCGCGGGTTGGCAGGGTAGAGTCGGCGCTGTTGGGGCCGTAGTCGTGATCGTCCCAAATCGCTACATGCGCGGCAGAAGCGAGCAATGGTTGGAGCTCTGGCAATGCGCGGGTGTGGGTGTAGCGACGGATAGCAGCCGCGGGCTCGGTCCATTCGCCTCCCCAGAGATACACGTTGTCGCCGAGCCAGAGCATGAAGTCGGGCTGTTGGTGCCGGATGTGCTCAAAAATCGGGTAGCCACCCGCTGGATAAGGGTCGGCGATGAAAGTACAGGAGCCGAGAGCGAACGTCAGATCAGCCACGGCGGTATCGAGGGGAGGAGTGCGGAAATGCCCCGTAGCCACGGGCAAGGCGGCCTCGCGCAGCCACACCTGATAGCGGTAATAGGTAGCAGGTCGTAAGCCCGTCAACCGGCAACGCGCGCTCCCACTGAGGGCGTTGGCCGGACTGAAGGGAGCCGCGATCTCAGTTGCACCGCCCACCGTATCCCGCGCGACCACCCGGCCTTGCTGCCCGGGCCGCAGCTGCACCCATACCAGCGCTTCCTGGGGGCGTACGCCCGCTACCATGGGTCCGGCCACCAAAGTAGGTAAGGCGGCGGGTTGCGCCGGGGCTATCCAGGGAAGCAACAACATCCCGGCTCGCGGAAGCCAGTGAAAAAAGAAGCGAGTCAGCATCGAGTCAACACGAATAACGGGAGCGCGTACGTAAGTGGACGTCCAGCGGTCGGGCCCGCGCGTGGCCGGGTGTCCTACCTTCGTTTCCTGATGACGACCGAGTTCCTAGATTATTCTGCCACCGGCGCCTTTGCGCCGTTAGTGCTCGATTACCTGGCGCGCGCGCCGCACCTGACACCATTTTACCACCGCTTCCCGACGCTCGAAAATCTTGGGGAGCAATTGCGCGAAAAGGCGGCTTCGTACGCGCCGGCCCAGCGCGCGGTTTTGGCGCAGGAAGTGCGGCGGCAGTACCTGCAACGCTTGGGCGCGCCCATTCATCCGGCCGTTGTCGCCAACCTGGACCGCCTCGCCGCCCCGACGACGTTCACAGTGACCACGGGGCACCAGTTGAGCTTGATGACGGGGCCGCTGTACTTCATCTACAAGATTGTCAGCACGGCCAAGCTGTGTCAGCAGCTCGCGGCGGCTCAGCCGGGGCACCACTTCGTCCCCATCTTCTGGATGGCGACGGAAGACCATGATCTGGCCGAGATTGACCACTTCAGCGTTAGCGGTCGCGCTTATCGCTGGCCAACGAGCCAGCACGGCGCCACCGGGCGAATGCAGCCCGATGCCGCGCTCTTCACGCTGCTTGAGGAGCTGGCGAACGACGTGCCGGGTACGGCAGATTTGATCGCGGCTTACCGCGACGCGCCGACGCTGGCCGATGCCACCCGCCGCTTGGTGCACGCGCTCTTCGGGGCGTGGGGTGTAGTGGCGCTCGACGCCGATACGCCCGTGCTGAAAACCGTGCTGACACCCATCGTGCAGCAGGAGATCGTCGCCCCCGTGGTTCAGCACGCGGTTCACCGGACCAACGAGGACCTTGCTGCCCATTATAAGCCCCAGGTATACGCGCGTCCCATTAATTTCTTCTACCTCGACGGGGAGATGCGCGAGCGAATCGAGCGGCAGGACGACGGCTCATTCACCGTGCTCAACACGGATCTGGTCTTTAGCGCGGCTGAGCTGACGCACCTAGCCGAAACCAGCCCCGAGTCGTTTTCCCCAAACGTGGTGCTGCGCCCGGTCTACCAGGAAATGTTGCTGCCGAACCTGGCCTACATTGGCGGTGGCGCTGAGGTGGCGTACTGGCTCCAGCTCCGCGGCGTGTTTGCGGTAGTGGGCGTACCGTTTCCCGTGGTCCTGCTGCGCAACTCCGCGCTGGTATTACCACTCGCGGTGGCCACTCGCGCCAGCAAGCTTGGGTTGACGACTGCGGATCTGTTTGAGGAGATTCCGCTCCTGAAGCGGCGCGTGGCTGAGCGCCTGGGCGACGCGCCGTTACTGCTCACGGCAGAGCAAGCCACCGTTGCGCAGGTTTTCGAGCAACTGCACGCGCAGGCCGCCGCAATCGACCCAACCTTGGAGAAAACCGTCGCCGCTGAAGCGCACCGCACCGCCAAGCGGCTGGCGCACCTAGGCCAGCGGCTGCAACGCGCGCGCGACCGCCGCCACGCGACGGCCTTTGCTCAGCTGGAAACCATAAAGGAACGCTTGTTTCCCAAAGGGGGGCTGCAGGAGCGCACGGAAAACGTGCTCGCGCTTTTGCCCGAAAACCCGCGCTTGCTGGACGAACTGCGCGCTGCCTTCGACCCGCTTGCCGGCCAGTTCACCGTATTGTGGGCAACGGCAGACCAATCGGCCTGAGGTTACAGTCGGCACTTGAATCAATAAAAAAGCCGTCCCCGCAAACTGCGGGGACGGCTTTTCTCTGACTGCTAAAACCCGAGGGTTTCAGTCAACTACTGCTTCACTACGCGCTGCGTGACGGTGAACTTGTCGGCGGCTACCGTGTAGAAATACACGCCAGCGCCCTGGTTCGAGAGGTCAAGGCTAACCGAGTTCATCCCAGTTGCGAGCGCCATGGCGGGCAGACGCAGCACTTCCTGGCCGAGCACGTTGCGCACCACGATCGTGGCGCGAGCGGCTTGCTTCAGGTTCAGGCTAAGCGTGGTTTTGCCGGTAGTCGGGTTCGGCGAGGCCGAAACCACCTTCACGAAATCAGTTGCGTCGTTCCGCAGACCGAGCGTACCCGTGATGACGAAATCGGGCGTGAAGGGCAGCGGCAGCTGAATGTTGTCGTACATGATCGCGTTTTCCACTTCCGGGTCCGGGCCAGCCGTGGGCTGCAGGGCGTTGCCCGGCTCAAAGTCCGACATCCACTGGTAGTGGATCTTGTTGTTCACTACCGTGTGCACGGCGGTTGGGAATGCGCTTTCCTCGTTGTTCGCGGCGGCAGCACCATCAGCGATATTCTTGATGTCGCGGCTGATGTTCTTCTGCTGGTGCACCTGCACTTGGTTGCCGCCCGGGAAGGACAGCTTCTGCAGGTACAGATCGCGCAGGTACTGGCCATCTTCTGCGCCCGTGTTCGACGTGCCGATGCGGCCAGCGGCGTAGATGACGTACACGTCGCCGTTGGCGTCGGTAATGGCGGTTGGCATCGACACCGGCCCGATCACGTTGTAGGGCTGGCGGCTTTGGTTGGTACCATCAGCGCGCGCAAGATCGCACGGCGTAAAGGCGGGGGCGCTAGGGCAGAGCATATCAACGCCTGCGATCGACACATCGCGCAGGCTCGTAAAGCGCAGCTCGCGATCGTTCCAGTACAGCAGGGCCCGTACAGCATCGGGGTAGTAAGTACCCGAGGCGATCCATTTGCCCGAGATCGGATCTTTCACCACCTGAACCAGCTGCGAGCCGGAAAACCAGTGGATCGCACCCGCGTTGTCTACCACAACTGACATCGCGCCATCGGAGGCGACGACGGCTGCCGTATCGCCGGTTTGGCCTTGAATCTGAACCGTATCAGCGTCCGTGAAGTCACCTTGGATGGTATACGCCTCGAAAGAATCGCCATTATTAGTCGACTTCCACACCAGCGTGTGATCGCCGAATGAACCGGCAGCCATAGCAACCGTATTGCCGTTAACCGCGATGGCGTACGAATCACCGCCGACGTAGTCGAAGTTGGTCGAGTCCATTCCCGGCAGCAGCACGTTCTGCTTATCCCAGTTGGCGCCACCGTCGAGCGAGCGGCTGTACAACATTGGGCTGACCACACCATTCGTGGTCGAGCCGTTCCCGGCGTAGACCATGTGGGCCGTGTTGCCGCTAGCCACTAAGCGCGGCCATGTGCCGTTGCCAGCACCGCCAAGAATGGCTTGCGAGAACGTCAGCGGGGTCGAGGGCGTCCAGGCACCGGTGCCCACTGGCCGCGACATTGACACGATGCCGGCGCCCGCGTGGGCCACCACGAGCTCTTTCCCATTGACGTGGGCCACTTCCGGCCAACCGACGCGCACCGTGCTGAGGCCGAAATCGCTCGGGCAGTTCCCCGTCGTACCGTTCACGAACGACACGCCCGGTACCGTGGGGGTGTTCGCGTCGGCCGAGTAGTTATAACCGATACCGCGTTTAGCGAACGTACCGCCGCTCAGTGCGCACGTCTGGGTCCAGACGGCTGACAGCGTGTTACCCGTCATCGCCATCCGGTTAGGAGAGGCGCGGTTGGATTGAAGATCGTACGTCGTCTGGCCTATCAACTGACCGAACGAAGCGGGCTGCGGCGCCTGCGGGCTACGCGATTGCACCGCCGAGGTCGAGCGGAGCGGACCCTGCTCATTAGCCGTCAGGTGCTGCGGCATTGGGACGCCCTTCAGCGTCGCGGCACGATTGATAGTTGGCCGGCGCGATTGCGCCTCAGCCGCCGAATGGGCTGCGGCGAGGGCCAGCAGGCCGAGTAAAAGTTTTTTGTTCACTGGGTACAAAAAAGTGGTGGAGTGACTGGGAAAACTAGTGGAGAAATCCTTTCGGATTCCCAAAGTTACAAAACGGATTCGAAAAGCCGATGGCGTTTCTAAGACTTACTGATTTTTGTTTGTGATTTGGCAGCTATCCGCCTGGCGGAGCGCCCGGCTCTTGCCCAATCCGCACTACGTAGCTGCCTGGCTGGCGCGAAGCCACCACTACTAACGCCGTCGAGGTAAGGTTAATCCAGCGGATGGGTATTAGCGCAAGTGGGTCAGATTCAGCGCGTCGGAAAGTAGTCTTGGGTTAGCCGAACCTCCGGAGTCGTACCTTTGTCTGCTACTGATTCACGCCACCTCGTGGTAGCAATGATTACCGGTTCTCGCCAGTGCTCGCTTATGTCATCACTCACTTCCAAAGCTGATATCCGCAAATTGTCCCTTGACGGGCTGACGCAGTTTTTGCTGGCGAACGGGGAGAAAAAATTTCGCGCGCAGCAGGTATACGAGTGGCTCTGGAAACGATCGGTGCAGTCGTTCGAAGAGATGACGAATCTCTCGCTCGCCACGCGGGAGTTGTTGGCTCAGCAGTTTGAGATTCGGCCGGTGGTGGTGCAAAAGGCTCAGCAGAGCACGGACGGTACGATTAAGTCGGCTTTTCGGCTCTGGGATGGAAATATTGTCGAGGGGGTGCTGATTCCGAAGGACGATCGGATGACGGCGTGCGTGTCGTCGCAGGTGGGCTGCTCCCTTACCTGTAAGTTTTGCGCAACCGGGTATATGGAGCGTAAGCGTAACCTGGAGGCCGCCGAGATCTACGATCAGGTCGTGCTTATCAACCAGCAGGCGATGGAGTCGTTTGGGCTGCCGCTCACCAACGTGGTGTATATGGGAATGGGCGAGCCACTGCTCAACTACGCGAACGTGGTGGAGAGCGTACATCGCCTCACGGACCAGAAGTATGGCCTTGGGATGGCCGCGCGCCGCCTCACTATCTCGACGGCGGGCATCGCGAAGATGATTCGCAAGCTCGCCGATGATGGTGTGCGCGCCAATCTGGCGCTATCGCTGCACGCGGCCAACGATGCCAAGCGTAACGAGATTATGCCGATCAACGAAACCAATTCATTGGCCGTCATCACGGAAGCCATTCAACACTATCGCCGTACGACCGAGCGCGACGTGACGTACGAGTACATCGCCCTCGACCACTTCAACGATTCGGTGGAGGATGCGGCCGACCTCGTCAAGTTCGTGCGCACGGTGCCCGGCAAAGTCAATATTATCGAGTACAACCCGATTGCCGCGGCGCTCTTCGATTCGTCGGGCGACGACCGGGTGCTGCATTTTCATAAGTACTTAGCTGATCGCGGCATCCAAACCAACATCCGCCGCTCCCGCGGCAAGGACATTGATGCCGCCTGTGGTCAGTTGGCGGGAAAGCAGGAAAGCCAGGCGGCAGTGGTAGCAGAGTAAGCGAAGCTATTTTCTAGCCCTCCACGCCCGTGCCACCATCCAGTTCGGCCGGGGCCGCCTGACCCGGGGCCAGTTCTTTCTCGACTACTCCAACAGCGTACTCTTTGGGGTGAATTTTTTCGCCAAACTGCGCCAAGAGCTGCTGAGTGAACTCAGCGCCGAAAAACAGGATCAGCGAAGAATAGTACACCCACGTGAGGAGGACGATGATGGACCCGGCCGCGCCGTAGGCCGAGCCGGGGTCGGCTTTGCTCACGTAGAGCCCGATGGCATACTTGCCAATCACGAACAGAATGGCCGTCAGGATAGCGCCGGGCCACACGTCGCGCCATGCCACGCGCGCATCGGGCAGGAAGCGAAACAGCAGGGCGAACATCACCGTCGTCAGACCTAGGCTCAACACCACATCCAACAGGAAGAACAGACTCACGGCTACGTCGGGCAGCAGGCGGCGCAAGTAGTCGCTGAGGGCTGCGAGGCCCGCGCTTAGCACCAGCGAGACGAGCAACAACAGCCCTACGCTCAGTACCAGCCCGAGAGAGAGCACGCGAGTTTTGAGAAACTGCACAAACCCGTTGCGCGGTTTGGGCTTCAGATTCCAGATATCGTTGAGCGATTCCTGTAGCGTGGCGAAAAAGGTAGTCGCTCCAAAGAGCAGGGTGCCACCGCCGATAGCCGTTGCGAGGGCACCGGAGTCGTGGCGATTGAAGTTGAGAATAGTTTTCTGAATACCTGCGGCAGCGTCATCGCCGAGCAGTCCGCGCAACTGGCCGAATACCTGGCCGCTCACTGCCTCCTGCCCAAACACTACACTTGCTACTGCGATGACGACGATCATCAGCGGCGGCAACGAAAACGCGGCTGTGTAGGCTAGTGCCGCCGCGAGCCGCAGCGAGTTGTTTTCCGAAAACTGGCTAAAGGAGCGCTTTAGCGCCGGCCACAGATGGTGGGGAGAATAACGACCCATGAGCGAAGGACAGAAGTAGAATATGGCTACGCGCCCATGAAAGTGGCTACGCGCGCGGCGCTTATTTGGTAAGCAGCCTTCGCTCGTTCGTTTTTTCTCGCCAAATGTTTCATTTAGCGCTTATACTGCGCTCCGGGAAAGCGAAAACATCAGCCTTTAGGCGCTGCTTCATGCTACCACCTGGTAGTTGCCCGCCGCCTCGTCAACGATGAGTCTGCTGATTTTTTAGGGAGGTTTTGCTTGCAATATGCAATGGGTATCAACCTTCGGAGCAATCGAAAAAAATACGGCCAATGCTTGCGTCGTTTCGCCGCCGGGCGGTACTTTTGTCAAACCAACGTCCGGTGCTAGCCGGCCATTTGCCAACATAGCTCAGCTGGTAGAGCAGCTCATTCGTAATGAGCAGGTCGCTGGTTCGAATCCAGTTGTTGGCTCGTATACTTACCCCCGGACAGCCCGGAAAGTCGCATATCTGGCAGCAGATGCGGTTTTCCGGGTTTTTTGCATCTTTGGTTGACCGTCACTACGTAAGCGGATTGGCACTTGCCGGGAGAGCAAATCTCCGCGCGAGAAGTGGCCATGATGCACCCAGCGCCCACGTTGACTATGTGCGGCGTTGGTATTGCTGGCAATCGTGGCGTGTTGCTGAATCGTATTAACTCAGATCTGCGGAGGCTTAAATTAAGCGATTTGTGTTGATAATCAAGAGCATTTTGCTGTTTTGTAAATAGTTATAAGTGGTGGATTATTATTATACAGGACTTACGCACTCAGCCTGAAATGCGCTCAAAACGCCCGCAAAGGAGTCCCGAAGGGACTATTCCCCGGTAGAAACCGGCCATTTCAAGCGGTTTTTGGAGTCCCGGAGGGACTACCCTCTCCGCTAGTGCGTAAGTCCTGTTATAATTCAGCAAAGGCAATCCTCACTCTTTCACTATTCGTCTCGTCGCCTTACCAGCTATTTTAAGCAGATACGTACCCCTTGGCCAAGTACGAACATCAAGATCGGCCGGCGCCACCAGGCCTTCGGCCACCACTTGACCGAGCGTATTTATCACCTGCCACGCCGCGCCGACGGGCGCGGAGAAGCGTAACGTCTCGCGCACGGGGTTGGGGAACGCGACTGGTAGAGCTTGAGCAACATTGTCCGCTGCACCTAAGGGCGCGGAGTTCAGTAGCGGCGAAGCGCCAGCCTGTACAAGTATACCGCTTGGTTGTTGCACCAGCGCGATGGCGTACAGGCGGCGCAGTACCCACTCATTACGAATGGCCACCGTGCGTCGTATCACTAGGTCGCCACCCGCGACGGCGGGTGTTATCGGCAGCGCGACGGGTCCCGTAAATGATTTTCGGAACACATCAAGATGTAAATTTTCGCCGTTAGGCGCGGCGTAAAACACCGTGTCCTCCGCCAGTGCCACGTAGAGCGTGAGGCCAGTGAGGGGGGCGGGCGTGATGGTCTGCACCTGCACCGTAACGGTGAGGGAATCGGACCCGGCTTGCGTCAGCGCGACGAGTACCGCCAACGGAGAAGTCTGCCCGGCGTAAGGAGTGAAGAGAGTCGGAGCAGCGTAATTCTGGCCGGCCGGAATCACCGTGCCGTTGAGTACCAAGCGCGGGGTACTGCCATAAATACCGTAAAAATTGGTGCGAGCGTCATTCTCCAGCGGGTTTTGCTGGCTGAACACGCACGTGCGGTATGGTGAGCTTGGGTAGTAGGCCAGGTGCAGTGTACTCGCCGGTTGCTGCCGCAGATTGGCGTAAAAGCCTGGATTACGACTAGAGCAGACACTGCACCGGGTGTTGGTGAAGTGCTCAACAAGAACGGTCTTAGGGACGGCTTGCACCTGGGCGAACGCGGGGCCGACCACCCACAACAGCAAACCAGACAAGAAGGAACGTCGATTGAATGACTGCATCAGATAGGCGCGAAAAGGGGAGCGGTTGGGAGCCGGTTATGCTACTCCACCGCGACAGACGCCACATGGGCGTTCACCTTACACCATGTCAGGAGAAGGGTCCGAAGGCTGGCTTATAGCCAAATTCAGCCGCTGCTGCATACGGGCCCGGACGGCCTCTGGTAGCCGGATGTTGGTCTGCTCAGCGGCTTGGCGGGCAGCAAACAGGGCTAACTGCGCCAGCAGCGGCGATTGCACCGCGTACCGCTTGCAAAGCGGGCAATACCAAAGATGCACCGTGAGTGCGACGGCTGAGATAAGGGGCAGCCGCGCTTCGGCACGCTCCTCGATGAAGCGCGTGGCTTGCTGGCAGGAGATAGAAACGGCCATAGTGTTAAAAAGCGGAGAAGTGAGCGGCGGCTAAATCAGCAATCAGCCGCGACTAACTGGCGCGTCCGAAGCCGTGACGTTCGAGGCACCGCCGTAGCTGCAGCTTGGCGCGATGCACGATTACCCAGTAGTTAGCGGACGTCAGCCCCAATTCCTGGCAAATAGTTTCGGCCGGTAGCTCTTCCACGAAGCGCAGCGCGAAGACGGCCGCGTGTTGCGCGGGGAGTCGATCTTGGCAGCGGCGTAGCGCCCGCTGCGTATCCTCTGCTTCGAGCGCCGCGTCGGCGCGCTGCCAACTCTCGGGGTATTGGTCGGGGCGCCAATGACCGTTCTCGGCCTCAAAAAAAGTGGCTTCCGGCGGACCGTCAGGAGTCACTACTTCGAGTGAGAGGGTGGGGTGGCGAGCTTGGCGGCGGTAGTGATCGATG
>JBKJUQ010000527.1:0-3875 GCA_046590685.1 Hymenobacteraceae bacterium | reverse complement strand
GCCTCTGGCTCGCCCGCGTAGTGCCACGATGCCGGCCCTGATCGTGGGCGGCGGGCCAGAGGCTCGCGTTACACCGGCACGTTCAGCAGTCGGTGGGTGAGGACAAACCGCGTCGCGGCTTCCATATCGGGGTAGAGCACGCGGTCTTCGGCCAGGAAGGGGACTTCGGCGCGGAAGGCAGTCAGGATCTCCTGTAAGCGCGGGGCGATGGACGCGCCGCCGCTTTTCAGCCGCAGCTCGACGGCCTGAGCGGCCGTCAGCAGCTCGATGCCGAGCACCCGGGCGACGTTCTCGCCCACCTGCCAGGCTTTGGTGGCCGCGTTGGCGCCCATGCTCACGTGGTCTTCCTGGCCGTTGGAGCTCACAATCGAATCGATAGAAGCCGGCGTACAGAGCTGCTTGCTCTGGCTGACGATACCCGCGGCAGTGTACTGCGGAATCATCAGTCCCGAGTTCAGTCCCGGGTTCAGCACCAGAAAAGGCGGCAGGCCGCGCTGGCCGGAAATCAGCTGGTACGTCCGCCGCTCGGAAATGCTCCCCAGCTCGGCCAGGGCGATGGCGGCGAAGTCGAGGGCGAGGGCCAGCGGCTGGCCGTGGAAGTTGCCGCCACTTACGATCAGGTCTTCCTCGGGGAAGATGTTGGGGTTATCGGTGACGGAGTTGAGCTCCGTCGCGAAGACGCCCTCGACGTACGCGAGCGCGTCGCGGGTGGCGCCGTGGACCTGCGGCACGCACCGGAAGGAATACGGATCCTGGACGTGCTTTTTCGGCTGATTAATGGCTTCGGAGCCCGCCAGCAGCTCGCAGATGTGCGCCGCCACTGCCACCTGCCCGTCGTGCGCGCGGATGCGGTGGAGCGGGGCCAGAAAGGGCTCGGGCCGCCCATCGAACCCTTCGAGGGAAAGGGCCGCGAGCACGTCGGCGACGTGCGCCAGCCGGTTCGCGCGGGTGAGGAGCGTGGCGCCGTAGGCACTCATAAACTGGGTGCCGTTGAGGAGCGCGAGCCCTTCCTTGGCTTGCAGCTCCAGCGGCGCCCAGCCAAACAGGTGGAGCACGTCGGCGGCGGCCAGCTCGACGCCTTCGTACCGCACCCGCCCCAGCCCCAGCAGCGGCAGGCAGAGATGCGCGAGGGGCGCCAGATCGCCGGAGGCCCCCAGCGAGCCTTGTTGGTAGACAATCGGCAGAATCCCCCGGTTGTACATCGCCACGAGCCGCTGCACGGTGGCCGCCGGCACGCCCGAGTGCCCGTAGCACAGGCTCTGCGCCTTGAGCACGAGCATCAGCCGGACGATCTCGGGGGGCACTTCGGCGCCCATCCCGCAGGCGTGCGACATCAGCAGGTTGGGCGGGAGCGCGGCGCGATCCGCCGCCGCGATGGGCACGTTCGCGAGCGCCCCGAAGCCGGTGTTGATGCCGTAGATCGGCTCATCGGGGTTCGCCGCGATGCGCGCGTGCAGGTAGTCGTACCCCTCCTGAATCCGCTCTACGGCGTTTTCGGAAAGCTGCACCGGCTCGTGGGCGGCAGCAGCGGCGACGACTTCGTGGAGCCAGAGGTGATGGTCAGGGTCGAGGGTGAGCATGGGAGGATTTGAACTTAGAACTGAGAGGTGAGAACTGAGAGGTGAGAACTATAAATCGCCTAGTTCTCAGTTCTCACCTCTCAGTTACATTAAAAGGTAGCGGAGCAGCTCGCCTTCGAGCGCCACGGTGGTTTCGGCGCCGGTGGCGAGCACTTTCACTTTGGCGGTGCCGGCGGCGGCTTCTTCGGTGCCGATGATGACCACGTGCGGGATGCGCTTGGCGTCGGCGTAGGCAAACTGCTTTTTGAGCTTGGCGGGCTCCGGGTAGAGCTCGGCGGAGAGGCCGGCGGCGCGGACCTCGGCCAGCGCGCGCAGCGCGGCGGCGCGGGCGGCGGGGTCGTCGAAGTGCACGAGCAGCACCTGGGTGCTGGTGTCGAGGCCGGCGGGGAAGCCGCCCCGCTCCTCCAGCACGTCGCACAGGCGGTCGATACCGAACGAGAAGCCCACGCCGCTCAAACCGGGCATTCCGAAGCCGCCGGTCAGGTTGTCGTAGCGCCCGCCGCCGCTCACGCTGCCCACGCTCGCGGCGGGCACCTTCACCTCGAAGATGCAGCCCGTGTAGTAGGAGAGGCCGCGGGCGAGGGTGAGGTCGAGCTCCAGGTTGGCCCAGCCGTCGAAACCCGAATCGGTGAGGAAGGAGCTGAGGGCTTGCAGATCGGCCAGCGCTTTGGGGGCAGCGGGTGAGGCCGTGAACGTCCCGGCCAAGGAGTCGAGCCGCGCGGCGGAGAGCGGCGCGGCGGCATCGGTGAGCAAGGCTTGCAGCTTGCCAGCCGCCTCCGGGCCGAAACCCCGGTTCGTCAGCTCCTTGCCCACGCCGTCCCAGCCAATCTTATCGAGCTTGTCGAGCGCGGTGTAGAGGTCGGTTTCCGGCGCGGTATCTCCCACCAGATCATACAAGGCCCGCAGCAGGCCCCGGTGGTTGATCTTGAGCACGTACGGCAGCCCTAACTCCGTCATCACCGCGTGGATCATCAGCACTATTTCGGCCTCGCAGAGGAGCGAATCGGTACCCACCACGTCGGCGTCGCACTGCACGAACTCGCGGTAGCGGCCCTTGCTCGGGCGGTCGGCGCGCCAGACGGGCTGCATCTGGTAGCGGCGGAAGGGGAGCGTGAGGGCGTGCCGGTTCATCACCACGTAGCGGGCGAAGGGCACGGTGAGGTCATACCGTAGGCCCTTCTCGGCCACTTTGGGCGTGACTTTCTTGTAGCCGGCGCCGAAGTCTTCGGCCGTCACGTCGCTCAGAAAATCGCCCGAGTTCAGCACCCGGTACAGGAGCTGGTCACCTTCCTCGCCGTACTTGCCGGTGAGGGTGCTGAGGTTCTCGAAGGTGGGCGTTTCGAGCGGGGCGAAGCCGTAGCGCTCGAACGTGCGCCGGATGGCGCCCATCACGTACTGGCGCTTGGCTACTTCGGCGGCACCAAAATCGCGCGTTCCGCGCGGCAGGGAGGGTTTTTGACTCATAACGATTCGAGTCGCGAAGGTACGCCGGGCGGCGGGGGCGGCGGAAACGTCCGAAGTGCCCTAACCGGGGAGTGGCAAGGCACTTCGGACGTCCGAAGTGCTCCAACCGGGGAGTGGAAAGGCACTTCGGACGTCCGAAGTGCTCCAACCCGGGGCTAGCAAGGCACTTCGGACATCCGAAGTGCTCCAACCGGGGACTGGCAAGGCACTTCGGACGTCCAAAGAGTTTCGCGCCGTCACCACGCCGTCCGAGGCGGCGCTGGCGGGCCTTTTACCCCTCGCCGCCGCCGGTCTGGCCACCTTCGTTATCGGCGGGGCGGCCCTTTTTGCCGCGCGGGCCGCGCTCGGGAGCGCCGTCCTGCTGGCCGAAGCGGTAGGCGAAGCCGATCCAGCCGACGCGGGTTTCGCGCTTGAACGTGATGCGCGCGTCGGTATTGGCATCGTCGAGGTTGATGCGGAAGCGCTGCGTATCGAACAGATCACTCACCCGCAGCGAGATCGTCCCCCGGTCGCCGGCCAGCACTTTTTGGCTCAGGGCCGCTTCGAGGAAATAGATGGCGAGGCGGGAGCCCTGCGGCGTCACGGCGGGGCCGCGGTACACGCCCGTGAGCTGCACTTCGGTGCGCGCGGCGGGCTGGAAGGTAGAGCTGAGCCGCGCCGAGCTGGCCCAGCCCGAGCGGTTGAGGCCGCCGCTGTTGTCGCCCACCATCACCTGCTGGCGGTACGCCGAGGCGTTGCCCGCCACGCGCCACCACGCCGTGAGGGGCATATTGAGGGTCAGCTCGGCACCGGCGGTGGTGCCGCTGCCGAGGTTGACGAAGGTGACGGTCG
>JBKJUQ010000166.1:0-8636 GCA_046590685.1 Hymenobacteraceae bacterium | reverse complement strand
CCCACCCGCGAATCGCTCAACAGATGCCGAAGCAGGGCGCCGGCTTGGCCAAGGCTTAGACCGTGCTCGACGGGCGTACCGGTGCCGCGCGAAAACTCGGGATCGAGCGAGTCAACGTCGAAGGAGATGTAGAGCAAGTCGCAGGCGGCCAAGTGCTGGCGGATTTCGGCCGCGATCGTGGCGGCCCCGCGCTCGTCGATTTCCTTCATCCAGTACACCCGCGACTGGTTGCGCGCAATGGCGGCGAGTTCGGGCTCTTCGTAGTCGCGCAGGGCGACGTACACCAGGTGCTCCGGGCGCAGCTTGGGGTCGGCGGTGCCGACGCGCTTCATTTTTTCCCAGAAAAAGAGCGTTTCCCGGTCGGGGTTATTGACGCTGCACGGCAGGTTATCGTCGTGCAGGGCGATGGCGAGCGGCATACCGTGCACGTTGCCCGACGGCGTGGTGAAGGGTGAGTGCAGGTCGGCGTGGGCATCAATCCAGATCACGCCGAGCGTGGCGTCCGGGTACACTTCCTTGAGCCCGGCGATGGTGCCGGCGGCGGAGGAGTGGTCGCCGGCGAGCACCAGGGGGAACTGGCCATCCTTGAGCGTATTCGACACCGCGTTCGCCACGTTCTTGAGCACCGACAGGATGCCGTCGGCGTAGCGCGCGTAGGGAATCAGCGAATCCTCCTCCTCAAACATCAAATAATTGAGGTCGGGGATGCGGGTGGAACGATGGTCGTAGAAATAATCGGAGCCGAGATTGAGGCACGCGATCTTGAGAGCATCGATGCCGAGCGAGGCGCCGCGGGTGCCGGCGCCAAGCTCCGAGCGGTTTTCGAGGATGCGAATGGGGCGAATACCGTCCATAGGTAGGGTTAGAGGGTTAGAGGGTGGGAGGGTGAGAGGGTGAGAGGCGGCAGGAGGATAAGGTGAGCAGGCTTTGGGCCGTAGGGAGTGATTTGCACCCTGAGGGCGCCCCGCGCCAAAGTTGCACCCGAAACCGCCGACCTTTGTCCAGGATCGTGCGCGCCCACACCCTGCCACCTTCCTGTCCTCTACTCCTCCCACCTTCCTACCCTCCTACCCTCTACCTTCCCACCCTCTAACCCTCCTACCCTCCCACCCTCCTGAATGGATCGTTACATCGACCTCATTAATCAAACGTTTGACTTCCCGACCGACGAGTTTCACGTCGCGCCGGACGAGCAAATGACCTTTCACGATTTGCCGCTGCTCGACCTGATCAAGCAGTACGGCACGCCGTTGCGGCTCACGTACCTGCCGAAAATTTCGTCTCAGATTCAAAAAGCCAAGGGCCTGTTCGCCGACGCGATCAAGAAGCTCAATTACCAGGGGTCGTATACCTACTGCTACTGCACGAAGTCGTCGCACTTCCGTTTCGTGCTCGAAGAGGCGCTCAAAAACGACGTCCAGATCGAGACGTCTTCCGGGTTCGATATTCCCATCGTCCGGGCGCTGCACGCGGCGGGCAAGCTCTCAAAGGACACGCACATCGTCTGCAACGGCTTCAAGCGCGACCAGTACCGCCAGTGGATCACCGATCTGCTCAACGACGGCTTCCGTAACTGCACACCCGTGCTCGATAATCTCGACGAAGTCAGCTACTACAAGGAGCACCTGAAAACGCCCGCCGACAAGGTGCGCGTGGGGATGCGGCTGGCGAGCGACGAGGAGCCGAAGTTTCAGTTCTACACCTCGCGCCTCGGCATCCGCTACGACGACGCGATGCGGCTGTACCTGGAGCAGATCGCCGTTGACCCGCGCTTCGAGCTGAAAATGCTCCATTACTTCATCTCGACCGGCATCAAAGACACGAGCTACTACTGGTCGGAGCTGAGCCGGTTCGTGCACAAGTACTGCGAGCTGCGGAAGGTGTGCGATACGCTCGACACGATCGACATCGGCGGCGGACTGCCGATCAAAACGTCGATCCAGAACGAGTACGACTACCGGTATATGATCGAGGAGATCGTGCGCACGATTCAGCGCATCTGCCGCGAGGAAAACGTCCCCGAGCCGAACATCTTCACCGAGTTCGGCATCTTCACCGTCGGCGAGAGCGGCGCGATGCTGTACTCTATCCTCGACCAGAAGCTCCAGAACGACAAGGAGCTGTGGTATATGATTGATGGGTCGTTCATCACGAACCTGCCCGACACGTGGGCCCTCAACCAACGCTACGTGCTGCTGGCGATCAACCACCTCACCAACAACTACCGGCGCGTTCAGCTCGGCGGCCTCACCTGCGACTCGCAGGACTACTACAACTCTGAGACGCACTCGTTTCAGGTGTTCCTGCCCACCATCGCGCCCACCGATACCGAGCCGCTCTACATCGGCTTCTTCCATACGGGCGCTTACCAGGAAAGCCTGAGCGGCTACGGTGGCATCAAGCACTGCCTGATTCCCGCCCCCAAGCACGTCATCGTCGACCGCAAGCCCGACGGCACCTTCGACTCGTGGGAGTTCGCGCCGGAACAGACTGCCGAGCAGATGCTCCGAATTCTGGGCTACCAGTAGGGACCTGAGAACTGAGAACTGAGAACGGTCCTATTTCTCAGTTCTCACCTCTCAGTTCGCAGTTCGCAGTTCACACCCTGCCGTATCTTTGGAACCATCCCGGCCGGATCAGGGCTTTGAGCGCGCCTCCGCCAGTTGTCCTGTCAGTAATCCCCGATTTTTCTTCCGATGAAAAAACTCATTCTCCTTGCGTTCGCCAGCCTGCTGCTCGGCGCCTCGGCCTGTAAGGTCGAAACGTGCCCCGCCTACGGCAAAACCGCTCCGGTTAAGCCAGCCCCCACGGCCAAGCGCGCCTAGTTACCGGCTGCTGGTCAGCCACTCTTGTCGGTTCAGCCGCGCCCGAATGCAGATTCGGGCGCGGCTGAACTGTTGTTAGGCCGCAGGCAGCATCAATTCCGTGGCCGCGCCCAAGTCAGCGGCGTAGTGGTCGGCGCGGGGGGCATCGTCGGCCGGATCTACTGGCCCCACCCGAATCGTGCGCGCTCCCACCCGCTGCCCGGCTTCCATATCCCGCCCGCGGTCGCCGACGAACCAGCACTGCGCCGGATCGAGGGCGAAGCGCGCGATCGCTTTTTCGAGCAGCAGCGCGCCGGGCTTGCGCCCCAGCGACTCCGAAACCTTTGGATAGCCCGGCGCCACGTAAAATGCATCGATCAGCCCGCCGACGGCCCGCTGCAGCTTGGCGTGGCAGGTTTCTACGTCGCGCAGCGAGTACAATCCCTTCGCTAAGCCGGCCTGATTCGTGACGACGATGAGCCGAAAGCCGGCCGTGTGCAGGCGCACCAGCGCCGCAGGTACGTCGGGCAGCACCTCAAAATCTTCGACTCGCCACGTGTAATCGCCGCGCTCGCGGTTAAGCACACCATCGCGATCCAGGAAAACGGCCCGGTGCAAGCCAGCGGCGGGATACGGTGTCATCGGTAGCAACTGAAAACGAGCCCGGTTAGGGTTCTATAAAACGAAAGCCCCAGGGTGGCCCCGCCTGTTTCGGGGCTACGGAAATTGCACCAGCCGGAAAGAGCCTCGGCGGTCGCGCCCCCCGTCCGGCACCTAGGTTGTGGCGCGAAGGTCGCGGTGCGAGCCGCTACCAGCGACCTTTGCCCCCGATGCGACTCCCGACTTCCTTATGACGACTGCCATTCTGGGTGCCGGTATCGGCGGCTTGACCCTCGCGTGGCACTTGCAGCGCGCCGGTCAGCCCTACGATCTCTTCGAAGCCGACCCGGCGCTTGTCGGTGGCAACGTACGCTCGGCGCAGCGGGGCGCGTACCTACTCGAAATCGGCCCCAATTCCCTCCAGCTCACGCCCGGGTTAGAGCAGCTGATCGCGCAGGTCGGGCTCACGGAAGAGATCGTTGAAACCGCCGCCGTCTCCCAGCACCGGTTTATGCTGCGCGGCGGACGGTTGCGCCAGCTGCCCGGCTCGCCGCCCGCGCTGCTGGCGTCGGGCTACTTCAGCCTGAAGACCAAGCTCCGCGTGCTCGCCGAGCTATTCCGCCGGCCGGGCGGAGCCGTTGCGACCGACACTACGGTAGGGCAGTTTTTCCGCGACCGCTTCGGGGCGGAAGTCGTCGAGTACGCCTTGGCGCCGTTCGTGGCGGGCGTGTGGGCCGGCGACCCCGATCGGCTCCTGCTGCGCGAGGCGATGCCGCGGCTCGCCGCCCTCGCCGACCAGTACGGCTCCCTGCTCCGGGGGCTGGCGAAAGGCGCTAAGGCGGCCCCGGAGGCGGGGGGCAGCACCGCGCGGCGACGCATCGTGTCGTTCCGCGAAGGCGCCGGCCAGCTTCCGCGCGCGTTGGCCGCCGGGCTCGACCATTTGCAGCGCGGCGCGGCCATTGCCGACGTGACGCGCGGCCCAGGAGGATTCCGACTGACGCGCGCCGACGGCCAGCCCACGCCGCGCGCCGCCTACGACCGCCTCGTGCTGGCGCTGCCCACCTACGCCGCCGCGCCGGTACTCGCCAAAGCATTCCCCGCGTTCGCCGCCGCGCTCGCCGCCGTGCGCCATCCGCCGATGGCCGCCGTGTACCTGGCTTACCCGCGCGCGGCCGTGCAACACCCCCTCGACGGCTTCGGCGCGCTGTACCCCCGGGTGGAAGGGCGGCGGGCGGCGGGCACGATCTGGTCGTCGTCGCTCTACCCCGCCCGCTGCCCGGCCGATGAAGTCTTGCTGACGACGTTTGTCGGCGGCGACCAGGCCCCGACGGCGGCGGATCTGCCCGACGAGGCGCTGGCTACCGCTATCGACGCGGAGCTCCGGGCGATCTACGGCGTGACGGCGGCGCCCACATTCCGGCACGTGGTGCGCTGGCCGCGCGCCATTCCGCAGCTCGACGCGTTCATCCAGCCCGTGCGGGCCGCGCTGCCCGGCCTCGAAGCGCAGGGCGTGTTCGCGGTGGCCAATTGGGCCGCCGGCGTGGGTGTACCCGACGTGATAGCGCGCGCCGCCGAGGTGGCCGCGCGTCTGGGCGCGGGCCAATAGCCGATTCGTGCCGTTTCTTTGACCTATGAATGCAGCCGCGGCGGTCGTCGTTATTCCTACCTACAACGAGCGCGAGAATGCCGAGCTGATTATCCGTGCCGTGTTGGCGCTGCCGACGGGCCTCGACATACTCATCGTCGACGATAACTCGCCCGACGGGACGGCGGCCGTAGTGAAGGGCCTGATGGCCGAGTTTGCCGGCCGGCTGTTTCTCGAAGAGCGCCCGGGCAAGCAGGGATTGGGCACGGCGTACCTGCACGGCTTCCGCTGGGCGCTCGATCGCGGCTACGAGTTCATCTTCGAGATGGACGCCGATTTTTCGCACAACCCCGTCGATTTGGAGCGCCTGCTCGCCGCGTGTCGCGACGAAGGCGCCGACCTGGCCATCGGCTCGCGCTACTCCAACGGCGTCAACGTGGTCAACTGGCCGATGAACCGCGTGCTGATGTCCTACTTCGCGTCGGCGTACGTGCGCACCATCACGGGGATGCCGGTGCACGACACCACCGCCGGCTTCAAGTGCTACCGGGCGCAGGTGCTACGCACCATCCCGCTCGACCGCATCCGGTTCGTGGGCTACGCGTTCCAGATCGAGATGAAGTTTCTGGCGTGGTGTTACGGCTTCCGGATTCAGGAAGTGCCGATCATCTTCACCGACCGCACCCGCGGCCAAAGCAAGATGAGTAAGGGCATTTTCAAGGAAGCCGTCCTCGGCGTCGTGCAGATGAAGGTGAACAGCTTATTTCGGTCTTTTACCCGGTGATTTATCGCAGATGAGTAGGTGAGTGGATGAGTGGGTGAGTAGATGACCTGCTAGCCCACCTACTCATCTGCTCATCTACTCACCTACTCATCTCCCCCTCAATGACCTGGCTTTACTTCAACCTGCTCGTCTTCGCGCTGCTCGCCCTCGATTTGTTCGTGCTCAACCGGCGCGACCACGTCATCGGCGTCCGCGAGGCGCTCGGGTGGAGCGGGTTCTGGATCGGGGTCTCGCTCACGTTCAACTACTTTCTGTACATCTGGCGCGGCGAGGGGCCGGCGGTGGAGTTTCTGACGGCGTACCTGCTCGAAAAGTCGCTTTCAGTCGATAACCTGTTCGTTTTCATCCTGCTCTTCAACTACTTCCGGGTGCCGCCGCAGTATCAGCACAAAGTGCTGTTTTGGGGCATTATCGGGGCGTTGATTCTGCGCGCGACGTTCATTCTGGTAGGCGTGACGCTCATCAACAAATTCGCCTGGACGACTTACATCCTCGGCGCGTTTCTGGTGTACACGGGCGTGCAGCTATTCCGGGCCGGAGGCGAGCCCGAGATTCATCCGGAGGGCAACTTCATCGTGCGCTGGGTGAGTCAGCACCTGCCCGTCACGCGCGACTTTGAGGGCGGTAAGTTCTTCGTCCGCAAGGAAACGCTGCGCTTCGCCACCCCGCTCTTCATCGTGCTCGTGATGGTGGAAACGACCGACGTGGTATTCGCCGCCGACTCGATCCCGGCGGTGCTGGCCGTCTCGCGCGATTCGTTTATCGTCTACTCCTCCAACGTCTTCGCGCTGCTGGGCTTGCGGGCGCTCTATTTCGCGCTCGCCGGCGTCATCCACCTCTTCCACTACCTGCACTACGGCCTGGCGCTGATCCTCGTCTTTATCGGCTGCAAGATGATCGCCGCGTACTGGGACGTGCACATCGACGACGTCACGTCGCTGCTCGTGGTCGGCGGCGTGCTGCTCGTGTCGATGGTGGGCTCGCTGCTGGTGCCCAAGCGCGGCGCGGCGTAGCGCCTTGGCCGGTTCTGGTCTGTTTTCTTTTTCTTCGATGACGTTTCCTGACGACGAATTGCCGACTCCGCCCGACGCACCTTTTCCACCGCCCATCGCTCCGCCAACCGTGCCGACGGCGGAGGAGTCCTCCCCGGCTGTTCCGGCTCCGCCCCGCACCGACTTGGCGCGCCTTTCGGCCAGCATCGCGCAGGTGCAGGCGCAGCTGAGCCGCGTGATCGTCGGGCAGCAGGACGTGATCGATCTGCTGCTCGTCGCCCTGCTCGCCGACGGGCACGTGCTGCTCGAAGGCGTGCCGGGCGTCGCCAAGACGCTCACCGCCAAGTCGCTCGCCCGGACGCTCGACGTGCCGTTCGGCCGGATCCAGTTCACCCCCGACCTGATGCCCGCTGACGTGCTCGGCACGAGCGTGTTCCGGCCCACCCAGGCCGATTTCATCTTCCGGCCCGGGCCCATTTTCGCCTCCGTCGTGCTCATCGACGAGATCAACCGGGCGCCCGCCAAAACGCAGGCGGCCCTGTTTGAGGTGATGGAGGAACGGCAGGTGACCTACGACGGCGTCCGCCACCCGCTGCCCGCCCCCTTCGTGGTGCTCGCCACGCAGAACCCGATTGAGCAGGAAGGGACGTACCGCCTGCCCGAAGCCCAGCTCGACCGGTTTCTGTTCAAGGTCAGCGTCGGGTACCCGCCGCTGGCTGATGAGCTTAAGATCCTCGCCGCGCATCACGCCGGGCGCGTTGAGGCGGCCGCGCTCGAACCCGTGCTCTCCGCGACGGACGTAGCGGCCCTGCGCGCGCAGGTTCACCGCCAGCACGTCGAAGCCAACCTGCTCGACTACATCGCCCGCCTCGTCACGGCTACCCGCACCCATCGCGCCCTCTACCTGGGAGCTTCACCGCGCGCCTCGCTGGCGCTCCTCAATGGCGCCAAGGCGTTGGCGGCGCTGCGCGGGCGCGACTTCGTGACCCCCGACGACATCCAGTTCCTCACCCCCGCCGTGCTGCGCCACCGCATCCTGCTCACCCCCGAAGCCGAGCTGGAAGGCACCACCCCCGACGACGTCGTCAAGCAGCTGCTGCAAAGCCAGGAAGTACCGCGGTAAGGGAGATGTGCTGATGTGGGGATGTGCTGATGTGATGATGATAAAGCACATTCTCCCATCATCACATCTCCACATCAGCACATTCTCACATCAGCACATCAGCACATTGTTCCTAACCTCCCGCTTCTTCGTCGCCGTCTTCGGGCTGGCGGGCTTTTTCCTGCTGGCGTTCTTCTTCCCGGCGTTGCTGGGGCTTGCCAAGCTGGCGCTGGTGGTGCTCGCGGCGCTGGTGCTGGTCGATGCCGCGCTGCTCTGGGGGGCGGGACGGGCGCTGATCGCGCGCCGGGCCGTGGCCGATAAGCTTTCCAACGGGTCGGAAAATCCGGTGCGGATTTATCTCGAAAACCGCTACCGCTTCGGGGTGCGGGTAGAAGCCATCGACGAGACGCCCGAGCAATTGCAGTGGCGCGACGCTACCTTCCGCGCCGCCGTCCCGAGCGGGGCTACAGCCGTCATCCGCTACGTCATCCGGCCCACGCGGCGCGGCGAGTACGCGTTCGGCGCGCTGCACGCGCTGGTGGCTTCGCCGCTGTCGCTGCTGCGCCGCCGCTACTCCGAAGCTGCTGAGGCGCGCACCGTGCGCGTGTACCCATCGTTCGCGCAGATGCGGCAGTACGAGCTACTCGCCATCTCCAACCGCCTCACCGACACGGGCATCAAGCGCATCCGCCGCATCGGCCACTCGATGGTGCGGGGGTCGTCGCCGGTGGCGTAGGGGCGTAGCTGCTCGAACTCCATCGAGTGGCCG
>JBKJUQ010000430.1:0-4158 GCA_046590685.1 Hymenobacteraceae bacterium | reverse complement strand
CCGGCAAGTTGTCCGGCAAAGTCACTGAGAAGGCCAATAAGGCGCCCATCCCCGGCGTTAACGTGGTCGTTAAGCTCAATGGGGCCGTCAAAGGCTTCTCCACAACCGACGAGAAAGGGTTCTACTCGATCTCGCCGCTCGTGCCGGGCAGCTATACCGTGGAGTTCATCAACATGGCGTTTGCCACGGTGAAGATCGCCAACGTGCCGGTAGAAGTAGACAAAACCCGTTTCCTGAACACCGATCTCGCCGAGGCCGCCGGCGTGACCACGGATGTGGTTGAGGTGCGGGGCTTCAAGATTCCCGTTATCGATCCGGATAACACTTCCACGGGGGGCACGCTCACCAACGAAGCGATTATGAAGATTCCAACCCGCGAGGTTGGAACCCTCGTAGCAACCCAACCCGGGGTGTTCGCTTCCGATGACAAGGCGGCCATCAACGTGAAGGGCACGCGCTCATCGGGGGTGACCTACTTCGTCAACGGGGTGAAGCAGCTTGGTGGGGCCCCCAACCTCCCAACCTCGGCCATCTCGCAGCTGACGGTGGTAACCGGCGGGGTGCCCGCGCAATACGGCGATGCGGTCGGCGGGATTATCAACATCACGACGACCAGCCCATCGTCGTCTTATTCAGGTGCGATTGAGGCCGAAACGTCGGCCCCGCTCGATAAGTACGATAATAATCTTCTTAGCTTCAATTTGCAAGGCCCAATCCTCAAGCGTAAAGCCGAGGAGGGCCAGCAGGCGGGTTCCCTGTTAGGATTCTTCCTGACGGGCCAGTACCAGAATTCGAAGGATGACACGCCCCTCTACAATGGCGTCTATCAGGTGAAGGCCGATAAGCTGGCAGAGATCAAGGCCCGCCCCTTCACAAATGTGCTGGTGGGTAGCGAGCAGCAAGCGCTTCCCGCAGCCCGTCTGCTGCGGCTTTCAGATCTGGAAAAGTCGAAAATTCGACCCAACTCGGCCTCGCAACGGATCAGTCTCAACTCGACGATGGATTTCCAGCCCGTCGACAACATCCTGTTTTCAGTAGGCGGCTCTTACGATCGGTATCGGCAGAACCTGTATTCCGAAAACGGCGGATTGCTCAATTCTGAAAACAACGCGCGGCGCTTTACCACGAACTGGAACGCGTACGCTCGTTTCACCCAGAACTTTCCAAGTAATGGTAACGACAACGCGCTCGTTAAGAACGCCTACTATCAGGTACAAGGAGACTTTACCCGGTTCGATCGGGTAATTCAGCACGAAGACTACAAGAACAACTTCGCGAAGTATGGCTACATCGGCCAGCTGAAGGAGAATCTTCGCGTCCGGCAAGGCCTCTACAACGAAGAGGGGCGCGTAATCGCGGATACGATGGTCGTACTGAATGGCGTTTCGTTGCCCGCTTATACCCAGACGACCACCACGACGGGCGTCACGTTCCTTCCTTCCGGCTACAACAACACGATTGCCGGCTATACCAGCCAGCTACTCGGTGACGACAACCTGAATCTGGCGTTTGCGAACACTAATCGAAACGCCTTGCTCGCGAATGGCGGCTTCATTAACGGTTCCGGCGCTCAAACGGTACAGAGCATTTACGGTGGCCAGGGCGGTCCGTCTAACCAATACTTGCTGCAGATAAACGATCAGTATCGGCTCTCGGCACTTGGGGCGGCTGATATTGGCAAGCACACCCTGAAGCTGGGCTTCGAGTTCGAGCAACGCATCGAATCGTTCTACCTCGCGAACCCAAACCAGATCTGGGGGGCCGCCCGAGGTCTGATCAACCGCCACATCGATACGCCTGCCGATACCCTGCTATACGCAAACGGGTATTATCAGGCGGGAACGATTGATGGTAATCCGGCAGCCGTGTTTGTGCAGACTGGGATCGGCCTTGAGGGGCAAGAATCAGATTTCTCGAAGCTGATCCGCAAACGTTTGGGCTTGGATGGAGTCCGGGAAACGGAATTGGTTAACGTCGATGACGTACTCAATCCGGATAATTTCAGCTTAAATGACTTTACGGCCGAAGAGGCCGTCATTCAGTCACGGTTGGTGAATGCCTATCAAGGGTACTCCTACCTGGGAAAACGCACGACGAATAAAAAAGTCGCCTTCAGTGATTTCTTTAATGACGTCAATCGCCCACAGGATGCCTACCGTCCGACGTACGCAGCCGCCTTCTTAGAAGATAAGTTTGTCATCGAAGACCTGATTATTCGCGCTGGTGTGCGCGTCGATCGGTTTGATGCCAACCAAACGGTTTTGAAGGATAAGTACTCGTTGGTTGTGTTGTCGCGCGTTAGTGATCTGGATTTATCCAAATACACGACGGCTGGTGGAGATCCAATTAAGCTGCCCTCGACGATCGGGCCCGACTTTGCGGTCTACGCAAACGCGCCAAACGGCACCATCATTACGGGCTATCGCGATGGGGATGTGTTTTATACGCCCGATGGACTGGTAACGCAGGATCTTAATCAGATCAGATTCAACGGCAAAACGATCCCGCTTTTCGAACAAAACGCGCAGGGTAGCACCACGCCGGGCCCAGGCCGTGAGTACGTAATCTCCGACATTGGTCGGGAGCTATCACTGCGGGCGTTTCGCGACTACAAGCCGCAGATCAACGTGATGCCGCGCGTGTCATTCTCTTTTCCGATCTCGGAAGATGCGCTTTTCTTCGCTCACTACGATATCCTGACTCAGCGCCCGGAAAACAACCCGGTACTGCCGATCGACTACTACCTGCTGGCGGGTTCGGTGTTTGGGTCCAACGAGAACACGATCAACAACCCAGACCTCAAGCCGCAAAGAAAAATTGACATGCAGCTCGGGTTCCAGCAACGTTTGACGCAAGCTTCCGGTCTGACGTTATCGGCCTTCTATTCCGAGCTACGTGACCTCATCCAGGTTCGTCCGGTATTCGGTGCTTATCCGATCAACTACATTACGTTCGCTAACCTCGACTTTGGCACCGTGAAAGGCATGACGCTCGAATACGACCTGCGCCGCACGAAGAACATCGCTTTTAACGCGTCGTACACCCTTCAGTTTGCGAAAGGGACTGGTTCCAACTCCACGTCAGGGTTCAACCTTGCCAGCCAGGGATCACCGAACTTACGGGTGCCTATTCCGCTGGACTATGACCAGCGCAACCAGTTCAAAGCGAGCCTCGACTTCCGGTTCTCCGATGGCGAAGGTCCGGTAGCCTTCGGGCAGAAATTTTTGCAGAACGCCGGCGTGAACCTCCTGTTACAGGGTGGTTCGGGTACGCCGTACTCCCGTCAGGGCTCGCCCACCCAATCGGTTTCGATCGGGGTGCAGCAGCGCTCAACCCTGACTGGGGGCCTCAACGGCGCGCGTTTGCCGGGCAATGCTCGTCTTTCGATGCGAATCGACAAAGACTTCGCCCTCAAAATGGGTGACAGTAAGCTGCCCATCGTCAAGACGCTTAACGTCTATTTTCGGGTGCAGAATCTATTCAATTCGGCTAACGTACTCAACGTGTTCCGCTACACGGGCTCGGCTGAAGATGATGGCTACCTGACGTCGAACCTTAACCCTGTCCAGCAAGGTTTTACGAGCCCCCTGAACCTTTCGCAGAACGACCTCTACCAGGCAAAGCTGTACGGTACGAACAACTTTTCCATTCCCCGACGGATGTTTATTGGGGCAGCGCTGACCTTCTAAACGGCAGCTTTTCTTGAACCGTCGTCCCTCTTGAATGATATGAGCCGAAATTTTCCTTGGTTTACCTCCTTCCCGCTGACTCTGTTGGCGGCAGGTAGCTTCTTCGCCGCAGAAGCGAAAGAAGACGTCAACCGTCCGCGGGCGTCGGCCGGTAATAATCCGGCCCGTATCAACGCCGAGCTCTGCTTGTCAAGCTCGTCGCGCTCGGAGCTGGATATCAACAACGTGCGGGCGATGGTGCTCAACGGTGGTGATATGTGGTGGGACTTGAACAACCCCCAATACGAAGTGCCGAAGGTGACCGAGCCTAACCAGCCGCGTCGACATTCCATCTTCGCGACGTAAAGCTGATTCGTGTTATCAACTCCGCCGATCCACAGCGACCCCGCGAAGATGGAGTGTCGACGCGGCTGGTTAGGCTCGGTCACCTTCGGCACTTCGTATTGGGGGTTGTTCAAGTCCCACCACA
>JBKJUQ010000047.1:0-3022 GCA_046590685.1 Hymenobacteraceae bacterium | reverse complement strand
GGTAGTAGAAAAGGCCGGAGCCGCTTGCTGATCCAGCAGCCGCGCGACGGGCGGGTCGCCGCCCGCGCCGGCTCCCCCCACGTGGGGGACGGCTGATATGGGACGGGAGGCCAGCAGCAACGTAAAAAACAACAACAGAAAACGAGCGCGGAACATGGCGGGAGAAAGCGATGGCGAACCGAACATAACCGTCGGCGAGCCTGATTGGCACGGCACCAATCATTTTTCAAGCCAGGAAAATTACAATACGTTCACCTCAGGAGTCAATACAACGCCAAATTTACGCTCCACCGATTCGATGATCTCCTGCGCGAGCGCCCACACCTCGCGGCCGTGCGCCCCGCCGTGGTTGACGAGCACGAGCGCCTGCCGGTCGTGGACGCCGTGCGTCGGGGCGGCATCCGGCGTGGGGGCGCCGCGGCCGTGGCCTTTCCAGCCGGCCTGCTCGATGAGCCAGCCGGCGGGCACTTTCACCCGGCCGCTGGTGGCGTAACCGGGTACGTCGGCGAAGCGGGCTTTGAGGGCTTCGTACTGCTCGACGCTGATCTCGGGGTTTTTGAAAAACGACCCGGCGTTGCCGATCACGGCGGGGTCAGGGAGCTTCGAGCGGCGAATCTGCTGCACGGCGGCGCTGACGTGGCGGGCCGTGAGGGCGTCGTCGGGCACGTTCATCTCCGTGAGGGTACGGCGGATATCGCCGTAGTCGGTGCGGAAGCTGGTGGGTGCGCGGCGCAGCTTCAGGCCCACGTACGTTACCACGAACTGCCCCTTCAGCTCGCGCTTGAACACGCTCTCGCGGTAGCCAAACGCGCATTCCTCTTTGCTGAAGCGCCGCGACTCGCCGGTGGCGAGCGCCACGGCATCGAGGTACTCAAACACGTCTTTCAGCTCCACGCCGTAGGCGCCGATGTTCTGGAGGGGCGCCGCGCCCACGGTGCCGGGGATGAGGGAGAGGTTTTCGAGGCCACCGAGGCCGTGGTCGAGGGTTCGCTCCACGAGGTCGTGCCAGCCGCCGCCGCCGCCGGCGCGCACGAGCACGTCGCCGTCGGGCAGGTCGATGAAATCCACTTCAGTGATCTCATTCTTGAGCACCACGCCGTCGACATCCTGGGTGAGCAGCAGGTTGGATCCACCGCCGAGGATGAGTTTCTCGGCCGCCCGGACGCGCTCATCGCGCAGCAAGTCCTGCAACGCTTCGGTGGTGCCGAAGCGGGCGAAGAGACGCGCGCGCACGTCCATCCCGAAGGTGTTGTAGGGGCGAAGGGAAACGTTTTCTTCGATTGTTGGGAGCACGGCAGAAGGGCGGATTCAGTGGTTGAAACGGAAACGGCTTACCGCACCCGGTACCCGCGCAGCGCGAAGTAGAGCAGATAGACGTAGCACGCCACCGGCAGCAGAAAAGCGAAGCGCAGCGACCAGTGATCGGCCGTGAAACCCATCAGCAGCGGCACGATGGCTCCGCCCACGATGCCCATAATCAGTAGCGAAGAGCCTTGCTTGGTGAATCCGCCAAGGCCGCGGATGCCAAGCGGAAACAGAATCGGCCACATCACCGAGTTGCACAGCCCGCAGAGCACCAGCAGCCACAAGCCCGCCTCGTGGCCCACGGCGATGGCGGCGAGCACCAGCAGCAGCGCCGTGCCCACCACGAATCGCAGCACGCTCACGTCGCGGAAGCGCGCCAGCACCGGAATGCCGACAAACCGCCCCACCATCGCGCCGCCCCAGTAGAGCGTGACGAGCACGGCGCCCGAAAGGTCGGTGAAGCCGACCGTCGTTTCGGTGCCAAACCAGCCCAGGATGGTCTGCGCGAACCCGCTCCACTGGGGCAGCTGCAGCGACCGGCCGAGCGGAATCAGCCACGACGCGATGCCTACTTCCACGCCCACGTAGAAAAAGATCGCACCCACCCCGAGCACCAGGTGCGGAAACTGGAGCGCCGACGTGCGGCCACTCGCCAATGCGCCGTCGGGCGTGGGCTCATCGACGCCGTCGGTGGCGGCTTCGGGCTGTAGCTCGTCGATGGGCGGCATCTTGCTCAACCCCACCAGCACCGCCAGCACCACGAGTACGAGCGTGAGCCCGAGGTAGGGGCCGGGCAGCAGGGCCGCCTTCTCGGGTAGGGTCAGGCGCTTGGCCACGTCGGCGGCACTCAGGCCGGCCCCGCCAAACAGCAGCAGCCCGGCCAGATACGGCGAGATGGTGCCCGCCAGCGAGTTGGCCGCTCCCACGATGCTCACCCGGCTCGCGGCCGATTCGGGAGGCCCGAGCACCGACGCGTACGGGTTCGCTGCCGTCTGGAGCAACGTCAGACCGGCGCCTACCACGCTCAGCGCCAGCAGAAACAGCGGGAACTGCCGGCTGGCGGCGGCCGGCAGAAACAGCAGTGCCCCGCCCGCCATCACCAGCAAACCCACCGCTATGCCGCGCTTGTACCCGATGCCCTCCAGAAGCTTGCCGGCCGGTAGGGCGAAGACGAAATACGCCCCGAAAAACGCAAACTGCACCAGCCCCGCCTTCAGGTTGGAGTCGAGCTGGCAGATGTCCTTGAGGAAGACAATCAGGATGTCGTTGACGTTGGTGACGAAGCCGAAGATGAAAAACAGCGTCGTCAGAATCAGCATCGAGCCGAAGAAGCTCGCCGGGCGAGCCGCGCCGGCGGAAGCCGGGCGCTGGGTTGGGGCGGGGGAGAGGGCCATAGGGGGGGCGAAGGTAAAACGTAGCCGCGGGGCGCCCGCCCGCGAGCCGCGGAACGCGGCTTTCGCCTGGTGCTTGGCGCGCGGTGCGGCCGGGTTACTCGCTTCGCTCGTCGCGGGCCAGCGCCCCACGGCTACTTCTCCGCCGCCAGCGCCGGATCAGCCACCAGCCGCCCGCGCCCAGCAGCCACAGCGGCCACAGCGCCACGGCGCCCAGCACAAGGCTCACCACCAGCTGCCACCCATCGTACACCGCCTCCACAAGCCGCGCGCCGAGCGAGACCACCGGCGCGTCGGGAGTAACGAGCACGAGCGGCTGGTAAAGC
>JBKJUQ010000025.1:0-2269 GCA_046590685.1 Hymenobacteraceae bacterium | reverse complement strand
GTCCGATCGCTCGGGGCGGTCGGGACCATCGCGGCGCGGGCCGCTCGGGCGGGCCGTGAAGGGCCGGCCTTTGCCGGGGCCATTGTAGGCGCCCGGGGCACCGGGGCGGCGCGGACCGCTCGGGCGGTCGTTGCGGAAGGGGGGCTTGTCCATAAAGTAACGGGCGGCGGCGCGTCGGGCCGCCGCTCGCCGCGAAGGTACGGCCTCGCCTGCCCGGCATTGAAATGCCGGGCAGGCGAGGGGCGGTAGCCTAAAAGCTCGTAATAAGAAATATTCGGAGAATGGCAAAGGGCTCGCGCCGCGCAAGCGTACTTTCGTCGGGCAGGCCGGTTGTGTGTGCTTCTGGTCGGCTCGTTTCGCGTTCCCTTCTTTCCTTTTTTTTCCTTGAATACTTTCTCCGCTTCTTTTTTCTGGCTGGCCCTCGCGCTGGCGCTGGCCTTGCTCAGCCCGACTGTTCACGCGCAGGCCAGCCGTCCGGCGCCCGTTGCGGTGCCGGGCGCCCCCGGTTGGCCGGCCCGCTTCGGTGAAGCGCCCGGGGTGGATAGGAAGCCTGATGCCCGGCCGGCGCTCCGCCCGGCCAGCGCCGCCGATGTGATCGTGACGCAGCAGGCGATCGTCTACACCTGGGACGGCACCACGTGGGTCAACCCGATTCGCCGGATCATGACGTATGATGCCGCCGCGCGCCTGATCGGCGTTGAAACCAGCAACTTCCTCACCGGCGGCGATCGCGGCTGGCAAACCCTCACCTACAACGCGCGCGGCCAGCTCACGGAGTGGGTCTTCGATGCCGAGATCGCGGGCACCCGGTACCCGCAGGAGCGCTACGTCTACACCTTCGACTCCTCCGGCAATCCACTGGAATCTCGCCAGGAAGGGTGGAATGGCACCACTGGGGTCATCCGCTACGCCACGCAGCACGAGTACCAGTACGACGCCGCCGGCCGGGTCACGCAGGATATCTACCGTTCCTACGACAACCTTCCCGCCACCTTCGTCAACCTCACCCGCACCTCGTACACCTACGCCGGCAGCCCGCAGTGGAATACGTTGCTCAACGAGCGCTGGGACCCCACGGCGGGTACCTGGGGCCTGGAATCGCAGTTCGTCGAGCCGGTGTTCGAGGCAAATCCGGTGCCCCGCCTGCTCAGCTACCGTATCCACGGCTGGACAGGCTCGGCCTTCGTCGAGGTCGGCCGCATGACGTTTATCTGGGAAAGCGACGGCGGCTCGGTCGAGGTCCGGGAAAGCTACGATCCGGTGCAGGGCTGGCAAAACGACTGGCGCACGGTCAACGACATCAACATCTACGGCGATCCGCTGGAGCTGCGCATCGAGCGTTGGTTCGTCCCGAATGGCTGGCTCATCCAGTACGGGTCCCGGAGCATCAGTACCTACCTCCCCACCGGCGAGCGGACCCAAGAAATCCAGCAGATCTTCAGAGCACCCGGCGGGGGGTACTTTAATGAGACGCGCATCGACTACAGCGACTTCCGCACGATCCCGACGGGCCTTTCCGCCGAAGCTGGAGACGCCGGTATGCGTCTCTACCCAAACCCTACCACCGGCCTGCTTACGGTAGAAGCGCCCGCCGATGCCACTACCGCGACCGTGCGCGATGCCGTGGGCCGCGTGGTCCACACCGTCCGCCTCGCGCCGCACGCCGGGCGCGTGTCGCTCGATCTGAGCGCCCTGCCGGCCGGCGTCTACTCCGTCGGGCTGCAAACGGCTGCCGGCCCCGTGGTGCGCCGGGTAGTACGGCAGTAAGGGCCGGGGAGGCCGCTTACCGCACCGCCGTCACGGCAGTACCCTTGCGCCACTGCGCGGTGGCGGCGTACCATACCTCCTCGAAGCCGCGCTCGCGGCGTAGCTCCAGCTGGTCGGGGGCGAAAAGGGTGGGGCGCCGCCGGAACCGGAAGCGCGCGCCGCCGGCCGCGGCCACGTCCTTGTATACCCAGTCTTCGCCGTCGGGAGTCGGCTCCACGCGCGGGGGCGGCCCAAAAACTATCCAGAGCAGGCCGCGGTCGGTCATCCAGCCGGGCTTGTGGCACGAGAACAGGCGGTTGGCTTCGGCCACCCGGCCGTAATAAGCGCGAATGAGGGTGCGGGCGGCCTCCGGCTGGCCCTGCGCCACGTCGAGCCAGAATTTGTCGGTCGCTTTCTTTGGATCGGCGGCGTTGTAGAGGTTCTGGCGCTCCTGAGCGGTGGTCAAGTACACGAGCGGCCGGATGAGGTCGGGGGCGGAGCGCACGTCGGGGAAGCCGCCGTC
>JBKJUQ010000012.1:0-1429 GCA_046590685.1 Hymenobacteraceae bacterium | reverse complement strand
GCCTCAATGCGCATGCCATCGCGGGCCAAGTGGCAGGCGAGGGAGGTATCGCAGTGGCGGTTGAGCCGGTCAATCAGAAACTCGCCCGACGAGTCGGGCGCCAGGTGCTGCACCACCAGCACGGCGGCGGGCAACGATTTGGGCAGCTGGCAGATCAGGCTGGTGAGGGCGGGCATCCCCCCCGCCGACATGCCGATCACGATCACGTAGGGCGGATCGGCGACGGGTACCACCAGAGGTGGCGCGACTTGGGTAGCAGTAGGTAGAATATTCACGAAGAATAAAACAAAAACTATACGTGGCTTACCCGAAAGGGTCTGACCCGACCGTACCTTTATCCGAGCCGGTATGGCGTGGGGTCCCCCGCTCGCCCCTGGTTCCAGCCCTCCCCATTCGCCCACCCGTGCCTACTACCCCGCCCGATTCGCCCGATTCTCCTGACTTTCCGCGCGCCCCGACCCCGGCCGGCACCCCGCCCACGGCGGCTCCTGCGGTGACGGATTCGGCCCTGGTGGTGGGGGCTGGCACGGTGCGGCGCGGCGTGGTAGACGGGGCCAGCGACGACCCGGCCACGTCGGACGCCGACGACCAAGCCGCCACCGAGGCGGGGGGTACGCCGTTCGCGGATATGCCGCCCATTCCGGCGCTCGTCACCATCTGCGTGCTGCTGCGGGCGCGTACCGGCCACGACTTTGCCTACTATAAGCGCGACCCGGTGCTGCGGCGCATCGAGCGGCGGATGCATGCGTGTAGCCTCCCCAACCTCGACGCCTACGCCGACTACCTGGCCGAAAACCCCGCCGAAGGCGACCTGCTCTTCCGCGAGCTGCTCATCGGCGTCACCCGGTTTTTCCGCGACCCCGAAGCCTTTGCCGCCCTGGCCGCGCACCTGCCCGATCTGCTGGCCGCCAAGGACCCCGACACGATGGTGCGGGTGTGGGCGCCCGGCTGCTCGACCGGCGAGGAAGCCTACTCGCTGGCGATCCTGCTGCTCGAAGCCCTCGACGAGATAGCCCCTGAGCGCTACCTGCGGCTGCAGCTCTTCGCCTCCGACGTCAACCCCGCCGCCGTGGAAGCGGCCCGCTACGGCTACTACCCCGCCACCATCGCCGCCGACGTGAGCGAAACGCGGCTGGCGCGGTTCTTCGTCCAGGAAGGTGTCGGCTACCGCATCCGCAAGGAGCTGCGCGACGTGGTGATCTTCGCCGTCCACGACCTGAACCGCGACGCCCCGTTCACCAAGCTCGACCTGCTCTGCTGCCGCAACCTGCTCATTTACCTGAGCGCCGAGCTCCAGCAGAGTCTGCTGCCCGTCTTCCACTACGCGCTGCTGCCCGGCGGGCTGCTGCTGCTGGGGCCCAGCGAAAATCTGCACAGCCAGCAGGAGCTGTTCGTGCCCCTGGACCCGAAGTGGAAGCTGGCGCGCCGC
>JBKJUQ010000425.1:0-5967 GCA_046590685.1 Hymenobacteraceae bacterium | reverse complement strand
CAGCCCGTCGCTTGTCAGAGGCCGTTGCAGGCCGTTCGCAATGCTGGGACCGGCTAAAATAAGGGACCTCCAAACCCGGACAGTTCAGAAGCCTTCGAGGCTGGTTGTTTGATGATGGGTATGGGTTCCTTTCGGGTGACGGGCGCACCATTTCGCTGCCTCCCCCCCCCTTTTTTTTTATGGCAATGTACGTTGGAATTGACCTCAGCAAAGACACACTCGACGTGGACTTACCCGGCGGCGTCGTGCGCTACGCCCAAACCCCGGCCGATCACGCGCGCTTGCTGGTGGCCCTGCCGGCCGAAGCCACCGTGGTGCTCGAAGCCACGGGCCCCTACGGGCTGCGCTTGCTCGGCGCGCTGCACCAGGCCCGGCGCCCGGTGTGCGTGATCAACCCGCTGCAAGCGCGGCGCTTCGCGCAAAGCCAGCTGCGGCGCAGCAAGACCGACCGGTCGGATGCGCAGGTCCTGAGCGCCTTCGGGGCGGCCTTCCAGCCGCGCCTGACGGAAGTTAAAAGCGTGGAAGAGCAGCAGTTGGCTCAGCGACAGGCGCTGCTGGAGCTGCTCAAAAAGCAGCTGGCTGCCTTGAAAAATCACGCCCAGGCGCTCGCCCAGGCCCTCTGGCCCGACCCGGTGAGCGAGGCGGCACTCGCCGAGCAGATGGCGCGCCTGGAGGAGCAAATCGCCGCCCTCGAAGCGGAATTGGATGCGGGCGTGCGCGCCGCGTTTCCCGCGTACGAGCGGCTGCGATCGATTCCGGGCGTGGGGCCCAAAACGGTCGCCGCGCTGCTCTTGGCGGGGCCGGGGCTGGCCGCCTTCCCCGGCTGGCGGCAGGCCGTCGCGTACGCGGGCTTGTGTCCGCGCCACTTCGAGTCGGGCACCAGCGTACGCGCTCGGCCGCGCCTGAGCAAGCTCGGCGATGGGCGCCTGCGCCGCTTGCTGTATATGGGCGCGTGGTCGGCCAGCCGCGTCAATCCGCCCTGCAAAGCGCTTTACGAGCGGCTGCTCGAACGCGGCTTGGCCAAGCAACAGGCGCTTTGCGCCGTTGCCGCTCGCCTGCTGCGCCAGGCCTGGGCCATTTTCAATGACCCGGAAAAACGATTTTTTGACCCCCAGTTTCAGCCCGCAACCGGAAACTAAACACAGTTCATTGCGAGCGAAGCGAAGCAATCTTCATTTGCTTAGGGGCTTTGCTCAATCAGACGATCGCGCAAACGAGGATTGCTTCGTCGCGAAGCCTCCTCGCAATGACAAAATCGATCACAATTCACTCGGCCACCGCCGTGAAGTTATTGGCGCTTCAGTCCTGTATAGGATCTTGTATACATTCCATGTAGTTGAACCACAGATCAACAAGTCGAGCGTAATAACTCGCTGCTGGTGTGGTGTTGCCATCTATACCAACTGACTCTGCTTCTTTGCCGCCTAGTAAGTCCGTTATAGTTTCAGCGTCGTCAGTAGAAAGCTCCAATCGAAAGAAGTCTGCTGTCGAGTCGCCGCTGTGTTTATCAGGTTTTGATACTCCCGGTTGAGTTAAAATCGCTGCCAGTTGAAGGGAAAGGTCAGGATGTATTTCTGAAAGTGCTCGGCTTGTATCTTCCAGATCAGTTCTGGAAAAGACATCTGGCCTTTGGCAAATGGATTTGTATTCTGAGGCATTCATAAGCTTATTCCCCGCAGTAAATTAATACTCACCGTCGCCAGCTCCGAATCGGGAAAGCGGCGGAACGCCTTGGGGTCGGGTGCCAGGCCGGCTTCGGTGGCGACCCGCCGGAAGACCTCCACCTCCACGATGTACTGGTCGGAGAAGCCGTGGGTGGCGTCGTAGGCCGTGGCGGGGGTGCGGCCGAGGTTGGCGGCGGTCAGGGCCGGCGGCAGGGTGTGCAGCTCGATGAGCAGCAGGCCGAAGCGTCGTACGTACGGCGTCCAGCGGGCGAAGTGCTCGCGCAGGCTGTCTTCCACGGCGTGGTTGGTCAGGCGCGCGCCGTGGTGGGCAAAGGCGCCGGTGGAGTCGCTGGCGCGGCCGGGCGTGGGCGTTTCGGGGGCGCGCCACGGCCGGTTGTGGTCGAGGAAGGTGCGGACGTTGAGCAGGTCGCCATGGTCGATGTCGTAGTTCTCGCGCAGATCGGCGGCGAGGCGGTCGGGCTGGCCGATGTCGCCCCAGATGACCTTTGCCCAGATGTCGGCCTTGATCAGGTTGGCCCGCGTCACTTTCAGCGCCGCTTGGTTGTAATCGGCTCCGACCAGAAACAGCGGGTACTCGTCGAGCACCCGGCCGCGCGCCGTTTGGCGCTCAATCACCCCGAACACGTGTTCCAGAAAGGCCCCGTTGCCGCAGCCCATATCCAGAATGCCGCGCGGCTGCTCCTCGATGGGGCGGTTGAAGAGCTCGATCAGCAGCTCGTCGATCACTTCGAAGTACCCCGCGTGCGCGCCGCCCGAGCCCCACACGTTCATCTCACGGTCGACGTGCTTTTCGGGGGCGCCTTCCGGCACGACCCAGAGCATCGCGGAGTTGCCGAACAGCAGGTCATCGAGCCGCGCAAAGTTGGGCAGGTACGAAACCGTTACGCCGTACGCCGCCCCGCGGCGGGCGAAGAACAAGCCCGTATCGGTGAATTCGTAGGTGTCGCCGCGCTGCCGGAACCAGCCCAGGTGGGCGAAGAAATCGAGCACGGGCTTAAAGCTCTCCGGCGATTCGTGAAACTCCTCCGCCCGGAAGCTCGACTCCATAAAGTACTTGTGGAACATCCCGCTCATCCCGAGGCGCGCGATCATCGGGCCGACGAGCGCGCCTTCGATATGGCGCAGCACCTGTTGGTGAGCCGCGGCCACCACGGGGTCGGCCGCTTCGGCCGAATCGGTAGTCGGTAAATCGTAGCGGGCGCGTAGTCGGGCGGCCACCGCCGCCCACTTGCGCGCCGACTCCGGCGCCGCCTGCCGTGGGTGCACGGGCGCGAGGCGCAGCAACGCGACGACGTCGGTGTAGAGCCCCGCGAGCGGCAGCGCCGCCCGGCCGAGCGGCGTCACGCCGTATGCGATGGTATCAGCCTCATTGTCGAGGTCCTGCGCGAGCCAGCCCTGCGAGGCCAGCACCCGCAGCGCGACGTTCAGGTAGCCTTCGTTGGCGGCGAACGCGGCGGTCAGGTCAGTCAGCGCTACCGGGCCATCGGCGGCGAGCAACCGGGCCAACACCCCCTTCTCGTGCAGGGCCAGGGCGACGGGTGCCGTCACGATGCCGTCGAGGTGCTGGAAAATGGTGGCGCGCAGCTCGGCGTTCCGACTGGCGCCCCCCCGCCCGGATGGGCGCGAGGCAGATTGGGCAGGGCTCGTCATCAGCGCGGGCGCGGCGGGGGAGAGGTGAAGGGGATCCGCCACCACAAAAGTGGCGATTTATGTCAGATTCAAGCGCCTTCCACTGCCGGTGCGCCCGCCGGACCGCCGCGCCGGCCGGCCAGCCGGGCCCGGATTTTCTCCTTCAGGCCGACCACGTCTTCCCGGCTCGTGATGCGCGCCCACGCCTGCGTTTGGCCCAGGCGCCGCACGGCGTACTCCAGCACCAACGGCAGCAGCAGCCCAACTACGGTGCTTGCCAGCGCGCCGCGGATGCCGAGCCGCACGAGCAACATGGCCACCAGGCGTTTGGTAATCTTCTCGCCCAGCACGCGCCGAGCCTGGGCCTTGAGGTTATCGGCCACCGGCCCCAAGTGGCCGGCCTTGACTTCATCGCGTACCACGTCGTCGGCCGTCGCGAGGGCGAGCCGGCTGATCCGCAGCAGCTTGAAAGCGCCTACCTGCGCTATTTCCGCGCTGGTCCGCGTGGCGCGACGCAGGATATGGAAGAGGGTGGAGGTATCCATGGGCGGGAAGCAGCAAGCACGGGTAAAAGTAACCTGCTCATGCAGACTGCAACTACTGGCGAGAGGAAAACAGTTGCCGGTCGGCCGAGTGAACCATCTGGCTCGCTGAAAAGCTCGCTAACGAGTCATTCCCTACCTTTGCCTTATGTCCGCCTCGTTAGCCCGCCGCTATTACCGCTATACCTACGCTCCCATCCGGGGCGAAGCGGCGTTGGCGTGGCCCGGCTAGACCCTGGCACTCCTGATTGCACTATCTGCAATTGCCTGCTTCCCGCCCCGGGAGCAGGCTTTTTCTTTTTACGCCACCCCCATTTTCATTTTATGATTCACGCCTCTACCGCTCCCGCCTTCGCTGCCCTTGAGCAGGAATACGCCCGCTACTCCGCTGATGACCAATGGGTCTGGCAAACTCTGTTCACCCGCCAGATGCAGGTGCTGCCTACGGTGGCCTCCCGGCGATTTCTTGAAGGCTTGCCGCGAGTGGATTTTCGTGCTGATAAGATTCCTGATTTCGCGGCTGTGAACCCGCTGCTCGACCAGGTCACGGGTTGGTCGCTGGTCGCGGTGCCGGGCATCGTGGATGACCGGACATTCTTTGAGCTGCTGGCGGCCCGGCGCTTTCCGGCTACCACGTGGCTACGCACCCCCGCCCAGCTCGATTACCTCGAAGAGCCCGACATGTTTCACGACGTGTTCGCGCACGTGCCGCTACTGACCGATCGGTTTTTTGCCGATTTTCTGCAAGCCGTGGGTACCCTGGCTTTGCGCTACCTGCACGACGCCCGCGCCGTGGAGCTGCTCTCGCGGCTCTACTGGTTCACGGTCGAGTTTGGGCTCATCGTCGAAGGCGGCGAGCTGCGCGTCTACGGCGCGGGCATCCTATCGTCGGCGGGCGAAACGCGGTTTTGCCTCAGCGATGTACCCGCTCGCCGGGCGTTCGACGTAGCCGCTATCCTGGCCTCTCCCTACGTGAAAGACCGGATGCAGGAGCAATACTTCGTGATCGACTCGTACGAGCAGCTGGCGGCCTCGGTGCCGACGCTCGAAGCGGAACTGAGCCGTCTGTTGGCGCTCGCCGACGCGACCGATGGCCCGCGTTAACGGCCGCTAACGGCAATGGGGGAGGACGTTGCCCGCGTAAAGCACACCTGCGCCGGGCTAACGCTCGCCAGCCAGCAACTTTGCACCCCCGAACCCGGTTTCCGGGCGGCTCCTGCCTTCTTGCCTATGTCCGCTGTTTCTGCTGCCAATCTGCTCATCGCCCCGTACTGCCCGAGTTTGACGGAGTACCGCCGCCGCCGCGCCCGCGTGGTGAACATCGGGGACATTCCCCTCGGCGGCGATCACCCAATCCGGGTGCAGAGCATGACCACCGTGGATACGATGGACACGCTCGGGTCGGTGGAGGAGTCGCTGCGGATGGTGGCGGCGGGCTGCGAGTACGTGCGCATCACGGCCCCGAGCATCAAGGAAGCGCAGAACTTGGCCGAAATCAAAAAGGAGCTGCGTAAGCGCGGCTGCACGGTGCCGCTCATCGCCGATATCCACTTCACGCCGAATGCGGCGGAGCTGGCTGCCCGCCTGGTCGAAAAAGTGCGGGTCAACCCCGGTAACTACGTCGATAAGAAGAAATTCGAGACGATTGAGTACACCGACGCCGCGTACGCCGCCGAGATCGACCGCATCCGCGCGCGCTTCCGGCCGCTGATCAAAATCTGTAAGGAATACGGCACGGCAATGCGCATCGGCACCAACCACGGCTCGCTCTCCGACCGCATCCTGAGCCGCTACGGCGACACCCCGCTTGGCATGGTAGAGTCGGCGCTCGAATTTCTGCGCATCTGCGAAGACGAAGGCTACTACGACGTGGTACTCTCGATGAAAGCCTCGAACACGCAGGTGATGGTGCAGGCTTACCGCTTGCTCGTGCAGCAGCTCGATGCGCAAGGGATGCAGCCGTATCCGCTGCACCTGGGCGTAACCGAAGCCGGCGAAGCCGAAGACGGTCGCATCAAGAGCGCCGTCGGCATCGGCGCGCTCCTCGAAGATGGGTTAGGTGATACGGTACGCGTGAGCCTCACCGAACCGCCCGAAGCCGAGGCGCCCGT
>JBKJUQ010000385.1:0-2414 GCA_046590685.1 Hymenobacteraceae bacterium | reverse complement strand
TCTGCTCCTGCTCCTGCCACACCTCGTGCAGCACATCGGCTACCTGCGTCCGCCAGTAATCAATGCCGGCTTCGCGCAGCGCCACACGCCAATCGGCATGGGCCTTGATGGGCCAGGCTTCGCCGGCCGGTTGCAGCACGTAGCTGTACCAGTAATCGGCCTGTTCCCGCTCCCGGGTCGATTCCTTTTCTTTCAGGGCCACCGCCCGGCGCCAGCGATGCAGCCGCGGCAGGTCGGCGGCGGGCTCGAAGAGGTCGAGGAACGGGGCAATCAAATCGAGCCCGATGCACGAGGGCGGCCACGGCAGCTTCTCGGTCTCTAACTTCCCGGCTTCCGCTTCTTCTTGCTGCACGCGCGCTTCGGCGCCCCATTGGTCCACGTACCGCGCCTCTTTGGGGCCGCGCACATCGGGCAAAGCCAGCAGCGCGCCCGCCCCGGTGCGGGCGTTATGAAAGTCGTACCACGCCGGCAGCTCATTGTCGGCCTCCTCCTGTTGGTCCGGGTCTTCGCTCAGCTTGAAGTCCTCGTACGCCTGCCAGTCGTACACGTCTTCGTGGTCGTAGCTCGGGCTGCGCAGGTAGGCTTCGTAGAGCGCGACGTCGTCGGCACTGATCGGCGGCAGAAACGGGCAATGCTCAATGTAGCGCGACCAGGTATCGAAATCGTGGCTGTGTCGCACCCCCGGCAGCGTGAGCTGCTCGGCGCGCCACTGGCATTGCAGGTCGAAGAGTTGCTTCTGCTGAATCTCCCACAGGCACTTGGCCGCCGTCTCCCGGTACTGCAAAAACCGATCGGCCTGACTGTCCAGCGCCCGGGCACCATTCAGGAAGATGGTGGCCTTGTAGGAGGAGTACGTTTCAGCAAAATTGTCGAACCCGCGGGGGTTGTACGGCCCCATGTGCGCGGCAAATACCGGCGAGGCCAGCAGCTCGGCTTTGAAGACCGCGCGGATAGCGGCGCGGTCGCGCGTTTCGAGCGCGACTTTGAGGTACTCAGCCCGCCCTTCCGGGGTGGTGGGCACTTCATCGGGCAAAAGGGGAGGAGTAGGCATCGGGGAAGGATTGAGCGGTTTCGTCGTCAGGGTACGGTGACTAATGTAGGGCGAAGCGCCGGCTTCGCATTACCCCCGAACCGCGCCACCGCCACTGCGCTAAAATGCCCCCTAACTAACGCAGAAATTCCGGGAGAAGGCGCCCCAACCCGGCGCGCCCACTCCCGGAATCCGCCCCGCCACGGCCCGCGCCGCGCCCCGCTTACAACACGATGCGGCTCACCGGCTCGCTCCACGGCCCTTGGCCGGCGGTGGTAATGGCGGCGCACCGCAGCCACTCGCGCGTGCCGCTCACGAGGTCGTCGAGCGTGGTCTTGGCCTTGGGCGTGCCGCAGTGGAAGCGCCAGTAGTCGTCGGCGACGGGCGCGGTCGGGCCGGTGGCGCGCATCCACACGTACGCCTTCGCGCGCTCCACGGCATCCACCAGCGCCGTGAGCCGGCCGGCGGCGGTGCCGCCGATGCGCAGATTGCTCGGCGCGGGCGCGGGCCCGGTTTTCTGCGCCGTCCGGCTCACCTGCAAGCCGCTCTGCTCGATGATCACCCCATCGCCCTGGGCGACCATATTCACGTAGTCCTGGTACACGCCAATCGCCTTGTTGAAAGCGGTCGTGGCTTTGTGCAGCCGCTGGAGCCCCGTGTGCGAGCCGGTCGCGGCGTCCTCGTTGGCGTCGTGCAGCTCCTGGGTTACGGCCTGCAACGTGGGCAGGTCGGGACTGGGCTTGGGAAACACCGCCGGAAAATCGGTCAGCGCGGTGGCGATCGCCTCGCCGAGCTGGACCTTATCGTTCACTGATTTTTTGCTCAGTGCGGCAACGGCAAGGAGGGGCCGGTTCATAAAAAAAAGGGGGGTATGCCGACCGGGGACCGAAGGTGATCCCGTCGCGACTTGGACTTTAACGAATAACCCGCGCGCATTATTGCGTCTCTCCAAAAATAAAATATTGTTTGGCCGGCAAACACCCTCGGGCGGGCGGCGCGCGAGGGTGTTTTGGGAGGTTACACCCTTGCGCGGCCGGAAAACACCCTTGTAAAATTGGTTTACTACCTCGTGCGCGGGAAAAGCACCCTTGTAAAGTTGGTTTATACCCTTGTAAGATCATTTTACACCCTTGTAAAATCAGTTTACACCCTCGCGCGGCCGGCAAACACCCTCGCGCGCTTACAAAACACCCTCGCGCAGCCGGTTTACTACCTCGCGCGGGTAGAAAACACCCTCGTGCGGCGGCCGGGGTAGGGTGCGGAGAAATTTTATCCCCTCTTGCAATAGCGGGGGAAGGGTACAGCCGAGCCGGGTAAGGGTACAGCTGGGCTAAGTAAGGGTGCCGCTGCACGAGGAAAGATCACCCGGCGGGCGGGTTAGCTT
>JBKJUQ010000370.1:0-1754 GCA_046590685.1 Hymenobacteraceae bacterium | reverse complement strand
AGTTCATCTGCCGAAAATTCTTCAGCTCCTCAAGCGGCAGGTCGTAGCCGGTGAGGTGCAGAAGCGAGTAAATCAGCATCGAGCCGTGGCCGGCTGAAAGCAGGAAGCGGTCGCGGTTGGCCCACTTCGGGTTTTTGGGGTTGTGACGCAGGTGGCGGGTCCAGAGCACGTAGGCCGAGGGCGCCATGCCGAGTGGCAGCCCCGGGTGGCCGGATTCCGCCTTTTGCACGCCGTCGAGCGAGAGCGTGCGGATGGTGTTGATGCAGAGCTGATCGAGGTCCGGAGAAGCGGCCATACGGATGAAGAGGGGAGATGCGATGTTGCGACAGCGAAGGTAGCAGATGGGTAGTTGGGTGGTGAGGTGGTTCGGGCTGCCGAATGTATAATCACCCACTAACCACCTACAGCTCCGCCACGCGCTCGGCGAGCCGGCGGGCGTCGTGCACGGCCGCCCCGCCAATCGTATTGTTGAAGAATCCCCACACCTGCTTGCCGTCGAGCAGCCAGTCGTGAATCATAAGCGCGAAGCGTTCGAGCAAGGCGTCAGAGTACGGACCGGAGTACAGCTTCGCCTCGCCGTGCAGGCGCAGGTAAACCGTGTCGGTCGTGGTGGTTTCCCGGATCGGCCAGCGCGGCGAGTGCGCGATGACCCACGAGATGTTGAACTCGCGCAGCAGATCGAGCGGCTCCTCTTCGAGCCACGACTTGTGCCGGACTTCCAGCGCGAACGTGGGGTCGGGGTAGAGCTTGCGCAGCAGCTCGAAGAACGCCAGTGCCCGCGGGGCCTCAAACCGATGACTCGCGGGCAGCTGAATCAGGATTGGCCCCAGGCGCGGCCCAAGCGTCAGGAAACGGTCGAGCCACTTGCGCAGGGGCTCTTCCACGTCAACGAGCCGCTTGTCGTGCGTGATGCTGCGGTGCAGCTTGGCGCAGATACGGAATGAGTCGGGGGTTTGGTCGCGCCACTTCTCGATGGTTTTGAGCATCGTGAAGTGGTAAAACGAGCTGTTGACTTCCGTGGTGTTGAAGTGCTGCGCGTAGTACGGCAGGAACTCCGCGCTCGGTAGGTCTTCCGGGTACAGGATGCCGCGCCAGGGATACGTCCAGCCGGAGGTGCCAATGAAGAGATTGGTAAACATTACGGGTAAAAGCACGGTACGAAGAGGGATTCGTGTACGGCCGCAAGGCGCTCCGCGTGTCGCAGCCGTACCGCCGCTTTCCTCCCGATAAATTTCTCCTGTTTATGACGCTCAACCAACTTCTGCTCGTCGAGCTCGATCGCGAAACCCTCGCCACCCGCCGCATGCTGGAGCGCGTGCCCGCTGAACATTTCGCGTGGCAGCCGCACGCTAAGTCGATGACGCTCGGTCGCCTCGCCATCCACGTCGCCGAGCTGCCCGCTTTTTTTAACCGCATCCTCGACGCCGACGAGTTCGATATGGCGGCGCCGCGCCCCGCACCTTTCAGCGCCGCTGACCCGGCCGCCCTGTTGGCTTTTTTCGACGAGCGCCTTGCTGCTGGCCGCACCGCCCTTGGACTCACCCCCGACGAGGCCCTGCACCAGCTCTGGACATTCCGCGCCGGCGAGCGCATTATTGCCCAGGACAGCAAGTATCAGATGATTCGGCACTGGATGCTGAACCACCAGATTCACCACCGGGGCCAGCTCAGCGTGTACCTGCGTTTGCTCGACGTACCCGTGCCGGGGATGTACGGTCCGTCGGCCGACGATCGGCTCGGACTGTAGTCGGCAA
>JBKJUQ010000008.1:0-11468 GCA_046590685.1 Hymenobacteraceae bacterium | reverse complement strand
CTGCCGAGAAGATGCCCGCCGAGCTGTCGGGCGGGATGCGCAAGCGCATCGCGCTGGCGCGCACGCTCATTCTGCGCCCCGATATCATCCTCTACGACGAGCCTACTACGGGCCTCGACCCGGTAACGGCCCGCGAGATCGACCATCTCATCCGCGAGGTGCAGCAGAAGCACCACACGTCGGCCCTCATCATCTCCCACGATATGAACTGCGTGCGGCTCACCGCCGACCGCGTGGCCATCCTCATCGACGGCCGGTGCTACGCCGAGGGTACGTACGACCAGCTCCACGGCAGCGACGACCCCAGGATTCACGAATTCTTCGCCTAAAATTCAGGGCTACTACCCCTAAGCTGCGCCGCTTTAACCCACCTTCCTATGCCGCAACGTCCTGCCAGTAATCATATCCGCCTGGGCCTGTTCGTAGTCGTGGGCCTGGGCTGCCTGCTCGTGACCCTGTTTCTATTGGGGCGCAAGCAGAATCTGTTCAGCCGCAGTATGGTGGTGCAAGCCGATTTTCGGAATGTCTCGGGTTTGCTCACCGGCAACAACGTGCGTTTGGGCGGCATCACGGTGGGCACGGTCAAGCAGATTCAGATTCTGAACGACACCACCGTGCGCGTGACGCTGAGCTTGAACCGCGATGTGCGGCCCTTCGTGCGCAAAAACACCGTGGCGGCCATCGGCACCGACGGGCTGGTGGGCAACACCATCATCAACCTCAACGCGGGCGCCGGCACTGCGCCACTCGTGGACCCCGGCGACATCCTGCCGACGCGCACTCCGGTGGGGATCGACGCGATGCTCGGCACCCTCGATATCTCCAACAGAAATCTGGTCGGTATCACCGAAAATCTGCACCAGATTACGGCCCGACTCAACGGCGACAATGCCTTCTGGAAGCTACTGGACGATGAGCAGCTCGCGACCAACGTGCGCACCAGTATGCAAAACGCCGCCGCTACGTCGGCGCAGCTGAGCACGGCCTCGCGCGACGTGCAGCTGCTGGTGCGGGGGGTGCGCCAGGGCCGGGGGCCGGCGGGCTACCTGCTCACCGATACGGCTTTTGCCGGGCGGCTCGGCCACGCGGCCCGGCAGCTGGCGGGTACGTCGGATACCCTCGCGGCCACGCTCACTACTCTGAAACGGCAAACCCAAACCGGCGGCGGGCCGCTCAACACGGTGCTGGCCGATACGGCCCTGAGTGGGCAGCTGCGCCAGACGATGCGCAACGTGGAGCACGGCACAGCGGGCTTCAGCCAGAATATGGACGCCCTGCAACACAATTTCCTGCTGCGGGGCTACTTCCGGCGGCAGGCGAAAAAGCAAGCCCGCGCGGCGGGTCAGTGAGCCAGCAGCTACTTGCCTGGCGACCAACCACCGGGACGTGGGAAGCAGCTACGCGCCGGTCGCGCCTCAACAAGAGGTGACACACGTCAGTTTATCGGCTGACGTGTGTCATTCAGGCGGGCGCAGAAGCCCGGTAATTTTACTCCTGACCCTACACCTACTCGTTCTATGCCTCCTAGCTCTCCCCCTCTCGATTCGGCAGTCGACGCGACGGTTTTGTTGGTATTGCTGCCGCCGGAGATTCCGGGTGCGGCCAACCACCCGAAGCTGGCCACCGCTGCTGCGCTGCGTTTGCTGCAAAGCCAGCTGGGCTCGGCCATCCGGGTACTGGTAGTGGATGAGACCAGCCACCCCACCGTCGTGCGCAGCTTTCGGGCGACCGACTTACCGTCGTTCGTGCTGGTGCGCCAGGGCGTGGAGCTGTGGCGCCAACGGGGGCTGCCCGAAGGGGAGCTTATCGTGCCCCTGCTACTGAGCAGGTTACGCCCCACTGATTACGCGGCGCCGGACATTTCCTGAGACTACCCGCCGAAAACGAAGCGCGTCTCGCCTTCCAGCCAACAGGCGTGAACGACCCCGGGAGGAGGCAGCGCCGCCGGGCTGGTGCCCCGCCGCGCGTAACTTTCGGCCCTCCGCCACGCTCTCCCCATCCTGCGATCAGCAGCTCTTACACAAAAAGACTCCTGCGTGGTTTACGAACCGGCGAGGCCGACGGCGGATTAGCTACCCAAAGTAAGTGTCTGAACTGAATGGCTGACCCTGAAGCTTTCGCTCTAACCCCCGGCCAGCGCTTGCTGCGCCTGCTGGCCTCGGAGCGGCGCGACATTACCTACCTCTACGTGTACGCGGCGCTGGCCGGCATTATCAACCTCTCGCTGCCGCTGGGCGTGCAGTCGGTGATTGGCTTCGTGAGTAGCGGTGAGGTGAGCACCTCGCTTATTGTCCTGATCGGGTTCATCGTGGTGGGGACGCTGCTGGCGGGGGGGCTGCAGGTGATGCAGGTGTACCTGGTGGAATACATTCAGCAGCGGCTGTTTGCGCGGGTGGCGCTGGATTTTGCCGTGCGCCTGCCGCGCATCCGCACCGAGGCGCTCAACGGAAAGTACCTCCCCGAGCTGATGAACCGCATGCTGGACACCCCGACGCTGCAAAAGGCGCTATCGACGCTACTGATCGAGTTTTCGGGCGCGGCGCTGCAAATCCTTTTTGGGTTGATTCTGCTCGCGTTCTACCACCCGGTTTTCATCGCCTTCGGGCTGTTGCTGGTGCTGTTGCTGGCGGTGATGATCCGGGTGACCGGCCCGAAAGGCCTGAGCACGAGTCTGACGGAGTCGAAGTACAAGTACCGGGTGGTGGCGTGGCTCGAGGACGTGGCGCGCGCGGTGCATACCTTCCGCCACCCGCCCCGGCAGGAGCTGGCGCTAAGCCGGGCCGATGGCCTGGTGGAAGGCTACCTGCGGGCGCGGCAAAGCCATTTTCGGGTGCTGGTGGTGCAGTTCTGGGGCTTCGTGGCGTTCCGGACGCTCATTACGGCGGCGCTGCTGAGCATCGGCAGCTGGCTGCTGATCTCCAAGCAGCTCAACATCGGGCAGTTCGTGGCAGCCGAAATCGTGATCATTCTCACCATTTCGGCCGTGGAGAAAATTCTCCTCAAGCTCGATGTGGTGTACGACGCCCTGACTTCGCTGGATAAGATCGGCTACGTGCTCGACCTGCCGAGGGTCGACGCGCACCCCGGCGCCGACCTGCCCCTGCCCGCCACCTGGGCCGGGCTGCGCGTGGAGCTGCGCCACGTGGGGTACCAGTATCCGGGCAGCCAGTCGCCCCCCCTGCGCGACCTGTCGCTGACGCTGCAATCGGGCGAGCATCTGGGCCTGGCCGGTTCGGACGGCGCGGGCAAAACGACGCTGCTGCGGGTTCTGGCTGGCTTGCTGGAGGGCTACTCCGGCATCGTGGCCTACGACGGTCTGGCGCTGCAGGACATCGCGACGGAGGCTCTGGGCCGCCATCTCGGCGACAACATCTCAGCCCACGACGTATTCGATGGCACGGTGCTCCAAAATCTGACGCTCGACCAACCCTCCCTCACAGCCGACGACGTGGCGTGGGTGCTGGAGTTGGTGGGGCTGCGCGACGAGATCTACGTCTGGCCGCAGGGCTTGAGCACGATGGTGGGGATCGGGACGCGGCTGGCCGACAGCACCCGGCAAAAGCTGCTGCTGGCGCGCGCGCTGGTTCATCGCCCACGGCTGTTGCTGCTCGATCAGTTTTTGCCCAGCGTGGAGCCCAGCGAGCGGCTACGCGTGTTGCACCGCCTGCTGGCCCCCGGGCAGCCCTGGACGGTGCTGATCGCCTCGAACGATGCCCAGCTACTGGCCCTCTGCGAGCGCGTGGCGGTACTGCGGGCCGGGCGGATCGTGGCCGACGGCCCGTACGCCCAGGTCGTCCATCTACCCGAATTACGGGAGCTGCTGGGTTGATCCCGGCTCCTGTCGCCGCGGCACCCTGAATACGTGCGCTGATCCCCTTACCCTAACCTTACTGGATGCCTTTCGCCGACAAACCCCTGAGCTCCACGGACCCGCTGACCAGCCAATTCAGGTCGTTCCGGTTCGCGCGAACCCCGCGGGCGGGCCGAGTTCTGGCCCGCTGGCTGGCCGGGCTGGGGCTCCTGATTCTGGTCGCCGGGTTTATGCCCTGGACCCAAAACATCCGCTCCTCCGGGACGCTCACGACCCTCCGGCCCCAGGACCGCCCCCAGACCGTGCCGAGCACCATCGCGGGGCGCATCGCGCGCTGGAACGTGCGCGAGGGACAGGCCGTACGCCAAGGCGATACGCTGGTGACGCTCACCGAAATCAAGGACAAGTACTTTGATCCGGAGCTGCTGCTGCGCACCCGCGAGCAGCTGGAGGCCAAGATTTCCTCGCTGGAAGAAAACCGCGCGAAGGGCGCGGCCCTCGGCGACCAGCAGACCGCCCTGCGCGCGGGCCTGCAAGTCAGCCTCGACAAGGCCCGGAACAAAGTGACCCAAACGCGGCTCAAGGTCAATTCCGACGAAGCCGAGCTGCGCGCCGCGACGATCGACTTCGGCATCGCGCAGCAGCAGTTCGCGCGGCAGCAGGCGCTGTATCAGCAGGGGCTGAAGTCGCTGACGGAGCTCGAGCAGCGGCAGCTCAAGCTCCAGGAAAGCACCGCCAAGCGGCAGGCCGTCGAGAACAAGCTCGGGGCCAGTCGCCAGGAGCTCGTCAATGCCCAGCTGGAGCTATCGTCCTTAACGGCCGAGTACCAGGACAAGCTGGCGAAATCGGAATCGGAGCGTCGCGGCACCCAGGCCTATCAGTTCGACAGCGAAGGCCAGATCGCGAAGATGCGCAACGAGCTGGCGAGCCTGCGCAACCGAGCGGGTTACTACCAGATCACGGCGCCGCAGGACGGCTACGTGGTGCGCGCGCTCAAGCAGGGCCTGGGCGAGATGGTGAAAGAAGGCGAGCCGATTGTGTCGGTGATGCCGAACGCCCCGGCGCTCGCCGCCGAGCTGTACGTACAGCCCGTCGACATTCCGCTGCTGCACGTGGGCCGCCGGGTGCGGCTGCAGTTCGACGGCTGGCCGGCGCTGGTGTTCAGCGGCTGGCCGGGGACGAGCTTCGGCACCTTCGGTGGCGTGGTGGCCGTGATCGATAACATCGACTCGCAGGGCCAGTACCGCATCCTCGTGACGCCCGACCCGGCCAAGGAACCCTGGCCGAAGCTATTGCGGGTAGGCTCGGGCGTGTACGGCTGGGCCTTGCTCGACGACGTGACCATCTGGTACGAGCTGTGGCGGCAGGTGAATGGCTTCCCGCCCAATTTCGCCGGAGGCCGCCCCCCGGCGGGCGCGGCCAAAGCAGGCAAGAGCGACAAGGGCGAGGGCAAAGCGGCGGAGCCGGAAGAAGAATCGTCCACCAAATGAGTCATTTTCATACACTAACGGCCCTGGCTCTACTAGCTACCGGGCTGGTGGCGGGCCGGGCGTACGGGCACTCCGCTCCATCCGCGCGTCCGGCAAGACCGGTCACCGCGGCCAATACCCCGACGGTTGCCCTTGATTCCGCCCGAGTCTTCACCCTGGCCGACCTGCTGACTTACGTGACCCTGCGGCACCCGGTAGCCCGGCAGGCGGGCTTGCTGCCCGAGCGGGCGCAGCAGGAAGTGCGCTTCGCCCGCGGCCTGTTCGACCCCACGCTCAGCAGCAAATACGCGGGCAAGACCTTCGGCGGCAAAGACTACTTCCACGATTGGGACAGCCAGGTGCGGGTGCCGGTCTGGTACGGGCTCGACGTAAAAGCGGGATTCGAGCGGGGCGTGGGCGCGTACGTCAACCCCGAAAACTCCACGCCCGCCGCCGGTTTGAGCTACGTGGGACTATCCGTGCCGCTCGGCCAGGGGCTGCTGATGGACGAGCGACGGACCGCGGTGCGCCAGGCGCAGGCCCTGCAAGGCCTGGCCGAAGCCGAACGTCGTGGGGCCCTCAACAAGCTGCTGCTGCAAGCCACTAAAGACTACTGGGACTGGAGCCTGAGCTACGAGCGCCGACAGCTGCTGGCCGACAACGTCCGGCTCGCCGACGTGCGCTTTCGGGCCGTCCGGCAGCGCGTTCGTCTCGGCGACCTGGCCGCGATCGACTCCGTGGAGGCGCTGGGTGAGCTGCAGAGCCGGCAGGCCACGCTCAGCCAGGCGCGGATGCAGTTTCAGAACGCCACGCTGCTGCTGAGCACCTATCTCTGGGACGAGCAGGCGCAGCCCGTGGACCTGCCGCCGACCGCCCGCGCGCAGGAGCTACCGGCGCCCGGGGAGTGGCGCCCGTTATCGCCCGACTCGGTGGCGGCCCTGACCGATCTGGCCCAGCGCCTCCACCCGGAGCTGCTGAAGAGCCGCGCCAAGCTCAATCAGCTAACCGTGGAGCGGCGCTGGCTCACCAACAAGCTGTGGCCGAAGCTCACCGTCGATTACAACCTGTTGCAGGCGGGCCAGCCGTTCAGCTCCGAGTCCGGGGCAAGCCTGAGCGGGAGCTACCTGCAGAACAACTACAAGGTAGGCGCCAGCCTGACCTACCCGCTGCTGCTGCGCCAGGAGCGCGCCAAGATTCAGCTTAACCGCCTGAAAGCGCGCGAGGTAGAGCTGGACCTCCAGCAGGATGCCCGCGAGATTCAGGTCGGCGTGCGCGTGGTAGCGAACGAGCGGGAGGCGCTGCGCGAGCAGCTGGGCTTGCAGGAGCAGGCCGTCCGCAATGCCGAGCGCCTGCGCATCGGCGAGCAAACCCGGTTCGAGGGTGGCGAAAGCTCAGTTTTCCTGCTCAACTCCCGCGAGGCCGCGCTGGTCAGCGCCCGCCTGAAGCTGGCCGAGCTGCAAGCCAAGTACGCCCAGACCCAAGCCACGCTGCGCTGGGCCGCCGGCGGGGTCGAGGGAGAGTAAGCGCGAAGCGCGCACCAGAATCGGCGAGAGACGGGGAATTCCGCCGCGCCGCGTCGTACCTTCCTGCTATGCTCACCCCCTTCCTCGCTTCGTCGACCCACGTTTTCGTTGAGGCACCCGTGGCTGATGCGCGGTTAGCGGCGGCGCTGGACGCCTCCCTAACCGGTATCGATTTACTGCGGCCGCTTTCCGCGCCGGATGGCACGCTGGCAGATTTTGCCATTGAGTACCTCAGTCCCGAGAGTCAGCGAATGCTCGGCCTCCCGGAGCACCCCAACGGCACCCTACTCACGCAGTATCCGCAGACCGAGGCGGAGGGGATGCTGGCGTTCTACCGCCGGGTGTTCGAGACGGGCGAGGCCGGGCGCTACGACCTCAACTACCAGCCCGACGGCCTCGACAATTGCTACCAGGTAGTAGCCCGCCGCTGCGGCGCGCTTCTGCTGGTGCGCTTCACCGATCCGGCCGACCAGTCGCGCAGTGCCGCCGAGCTGGCGCTACGCGATAGTCAAGTCCGGGAACAAGCGGCCCAAACAAAAATAGCGGCCGAGTGGAGCGAGCTACAGGGCGTGTTTGAACAGGCGTCGGTGGGGTTTGCCGTGTTCCGGGGCCCCCGGTACGTGATTGAGCTGGCCAACGCGGCCGTGTGCGCGATGTGGGGCCGCACCCCGGCGCAAGCGCTGAACACGCCACTCTTCGAGCTGCTACCCGAAGCGGCCGGCCAGGGATTCGAAGAGCTGCTCGATGGCGTACTGGCGACGGGGATCCCGTACGTGGCGCACGAGCTACCATCATTCATCGACCGCGGTGGGCGCCGCGCGACCGTTTACTGGGACTTCGTGTATAATCCGCTGCGCACCGCTGACGGCACCATCACGGGCATTACGGTGGTGGCGACGGATGTCTCGGAGCAGGTAGCGGCCCGCCAGCAGATGCAGCGCCTCAACGAGGAGCTCGAAGTCCGCGTGGCCGCGCGCACCCGGCAGCTGCGCATGATCACGGATGCCGTGCCGGTGCTGATCGGCTACCTCGACCACGAGCAGCGCTACCAATTCACGAATCACGCCTACGAGGCGTGGTTTGGGCAAAAGCCGGAGGCGCTGCTGGGGCGATTCGTGCGAGAGGTGGTGGGCGAGGCCGCCTACGCGGGCGTCCGCGGCTACATCGAGCGGGCCCTGGCCGGCGAGCAGCTCGATTTCGAGGCGAAGATGCCCTACCGCCCGGACTTTGTCAAGCACATCCGCACCAGCTTCGTGCCCGATGTGCAGGACGGCGTCGTAGTGGGGATGTACTCGCTCGTGGTGGATATCACCGAGCAGGTGGAGGCCCGCCTGGAGGTGGACCGCCAGCGGCAGGTGCTGTACGGGGTGTTTATGGAGGCGCCGGTACCGATCGTGATCCTCGACGGCCCCGCGCTGGTGTATCAGCTCGTCAACCCGGCGTATCAGCGGATGCTGCCGGGTCGCACGCTGCTCGGCAGGCCCATCCTGCTGGCCCTGCCCGAGCTGGTCGGCACCCCGGTACCGGCGATGCTTCGGCAGGCCTACGAGACGGGTCACACGTTCGAGGCGCGGGAGATGCCGCTGCGGCTGGCGCGGCACGCGGGTGGGCTACTGGAAGAGATGTACTTCACCTTCACGTACCAAGGCCGCCGCAACGCGCACGGGACCGTGGACGGGGTGCTGGTGTTCGCCCACGACGTGACGGCCCAGGTAATGGCCCGCCGCGCGGTGGAGGTCAGTGGCCAGCTGGCGCGGAATGCCGCCGCCGAGCTGAGTATTGCTAATAAGGAGCTCGCGTTTCAGAACGGCGAGAAAGAAAATCGGGCCGATGAGCTGGTGATCGCCAACACCGAGCTGGCGTTTCAGAACGACGAAAAGGAAAAGCTGGCCACCGAGCTGATTATCGCTAACCAGGAGCTGGGCACGGCCAACCAGTTGCTCACGCGCACCAATGTTGATCTGGACTCCTTTATCTACACGGCCTCCCACGACCTGCGAGCGCCCATCACCAATATCGAAGGGCTGATTACGGCCCTGCAAAGCGAATGGCCCGCAACCAGTGCGCCCAGCGCGGTGCCCGCGATGCTGTCGATGATGCACGGGGCGGTAGCGCGCTTCAAAACGACCCTCGACCACCTCAGCAACGTCGTCAAGCTCCAGAAAGAACACGATGAGGCCCTTACTGAATTACCGCTGGCGAACGTGGTGGAGGATGTGCGGCTCGATCTGCTGCCGCTGCTGACTCAAACCGGCGCGACGCTGGAAGTCGCGATCGACTGCGAATCCCGCGTCGCGTTTTCGGCCAAGAATCTGCGCTCGGTGGTCTATAACCTACTGAGCAACGCCGTGAAGTATCACCAGCCCGACCGCCCGCCGCACGTGCGCATCAGCTGCCGGCAGGAAGACGCCTACACCGTGCTGACGGTGCAGGACAATGGGCTCGGCCTGACCCCCGCTCAGCAGGCGCAGCTCTTCGTGATGTTTCGGCGCCTGCACAGCCACGTTGAAGGCTCCGGCGTAGGGCTCTACATGCTCAAACGCAGCGTGGAGAATGCCGGCGGCCGGGTGGAAGTAACGAGCGAAGCGGGGGTGGGCTCGACGTTTTCCGTTTATTTCCGCCGCTGAGCCGTACGCGGAATTGCTTCCTGCCACGGACTTACCCGCTGGAGGCACGATGACCCAGCTCCCCAGCATCCTGCTCGTTGACGACGACCCGACCACTAACTACCTCAACCACTCCCTGCTGACGCGAATGGCCGTTGCCGAACGAGTGCTCGTGGCGACCGACGGCGGCGCGGCACTGACCCTGCTGCACCAGTTCTGCGTGCCGCGCACCCCCGACTGCCCGGCCCTGATTCTGCTCGACGTGAATATGCCCGGCCTGAACGGCATCCAGTTTCTGGAAGCCTATCAGCAGCTACCCCTGATTCGCGAGCAGGGCATCGTGATCGTGATGCTCACTACCTCGCTGCACCCCCGCGACCTGGCCCAGGTCGAGCAGCTCGGGCTGGTCGCGGAGGTAATGAGCAAGCCTCTGACGGCCGAGAAAGTGACGGGCATCCTGACGGCGCATTTCGCGACCGCCCGGGAGTAGCCGCTGCCGCCGAACTCTTTACGCGCGCCATTGCCAGTCACGGATTTCGGGCATATCCACCCCGTTTTCGATGATGTACTGCTTGTGCTCCACGAGCTTATCCTTCAGCAGCTGCTTTAGATAGGCGCCCTTGTTTTCCAGCTGGGGCAGCCGATCGAGCACGTCCATCACCAGGTGGAAGCGGTCGAGCTCGTTGAGGACCGTCATATCGAAGGCGGTGGTGATGGTGCCTTCTTCCTTGTAGCCGCGCACGTGGATGTTGTTGTTGCCGGCGCGCTTGTAGGTCAGGCGGTGCACGAGCCACGGGTAGCCGTGGAAGGCAAACACGATCGGTTTGTCGCGTGTGAACATGGCGAAGACCTGCCGGAAGTGCGTGACTGGCGTTGGCCGGCATGAGCGTCGACCCGACCCTCCCGATCAATGCACGGTGCCTGTGGATACGCTGGCAGACCTTCCTTTGACGGGGCAGCAACAAACGATTGCGCCGGACTTCGGAGAGGCGCGGCTCGACGCGCTGCAGCGCCACGCCTTCGACTATTTTTTGCACCACACCAACTTGGTGAACGGGCTCGTGGCCGACACCTCTCGTCCGGACTCCGATGCCAGTATCGCCGCCGTGGGCTTCGCACTGGCAGCATATCCGGTGGGCGTAGAGCGCGGCTGGATGACGCGCGCCGACGCGCTCGGGCGCACATTGGCCGCGCTCCGTTTCTTCTGGGCCAGCGCGCACGGTACGGAGCCCGACGCGACCGGCCACAAGGGCTTCTACTATCACTTTCTGGAGATGGACACGGGCCGTCGCGCGGGCCTGTGCGAGCTGTCCACTGTCGACAGCAGTTTCCTGCTGGCGGGCATGCTCGCCGCGGCCGCGTATTTCGTACACGAGAATGAAGACGAACTGGCCGTCCGGACGCTGGCCGACGCGCTCTACCTGCGGGCCGATTGGCTTTGGGCGTGCAATGGGGGTGCCACGGTCACGCATGGATGGAAGCCCGAAGGCGGATTTCTGCCGTACCGCTGGGAAGGTTACGACGAGGCGGTCCTGCTGTACCTCCTCGGGCTGGGATCACCGACGCACCCTCTGCCAGCAGAGAGCTACGCGGCATGGACCTCCACCTATGAATGGAAGCAGATCTACGGCTACGATTTCGTCTACGGTGGCCCGCTCTTCATCCACCAGTACTCGCATATCTGGGTCGACTTTCGTGGCATCCAAGATGCGTTCGCACGGGGAAAGGGCATCGATTATTGCGAGAACAGCCGCCGCGCAACCTATGTGCAGCGGGAGTACGCGATCCGCAACCCGCTCGGATTCATCGGCTACGGCGCCAATTTCTGGGGTCTGACGGCGAGCGATGGGCCGGGGCAGACGACTCGTCGAAGCAGCGGCATCCGACGCTCGTTATTCGACTATGTCGCCCGAGGGGCTCCCTACGGTCCCGACGACGGGACCGTCGCGCCCTGGGCCGTAGTCGCCTCGCTGCCTTTCGCCCCCGAGATCGTGTTGCCGACAGTGCGGCATTTCCAAGACTCATATCCGCAAGCGTCCGGCGAATACTGTTTCAGGTG
>JBKJUQ010000007.1:0-1448 GCA_046590685.1 Hymenobacteraceae bacterium | reverse complement strand
CACTCGAACTCTTCGGGAACATCCCGAAGATCCGCGTGATCTTGCAAACGCTTTCCGACGTCGGCCTCGGCTACATGCAGCTCGGGCAACCGGCCCCGACCATGAGCGGCGGCGAAGCCCAGCGCGTCAAGCTCGCCACCGAGCTGAGCAAGAAAGACACCGGCCAGACCCTCTACATCCTCGACGAGCCGACCACCGGCCTGCACTTTCAGGACATTCACCACCTCGCCGATGTCCTCCACCGCCTCACAGATAAAGGCAATACGGTCCTCGTCATCGAGCACAACCTCGACCTGGTGAAAGTCGCCGACTGGGTGATCGATATGGGCCCCGAAGGCGGCAGCGGCGGCGGCCAGATCGTCGCCGAAGGCACCCCGGAGCAGGTCGCCAAATCCAAAAAAGGCCACACCGCCCGCTTCCTCAAAGCCGAGCTCGCCACGAGCACCTACGTCGAGCGCGCCACCCCCGTGGCGAAGGCCGCTGCGGAAGAGGAAGCCGAAGAAGCACCAGTGAAGAAGGCGAAGAAGCCTGCGGGTAGGCCGAAGAAGGTGGCGTAGCCAGAGCCTCTAACTATGATTTACGTATCACTCAGCCCTTAAGACTGCCGCACACCAGTCCGGGCATCTACTCTAAAAGGTCGCCAACCACCAGGCGGATCCCATTCGCCTTGTCCATAGATAGTCTCGGTCGTAATCTCATCTACTACTACCCCATCTATGCCGAGCGCCTCTGTTATCCAAACCACAGCACCATCAGGACCAATACAGGATAAGTCCCCTGCTGATGCGACCAACAAGTAATTTTCCGTTGGATATAAATGACCAAAGTACCCATCTTGAAGGTAAATATAAAACTCCTTACTGTCCTGCGCAATTAAATAGACGCGGCCTCCAAAGCCGAGGACGATGAAGTCACGCCATACAATTAATTCCTCAAACGGATAGCAATCCAGCGATAACCCATAAATATCGATTCGTCTAACAGGCTCACCGTCCAACTCTACCAGTACGTATGCATTCGGTATTTTTAGCTCTTCAGGGATGTCACCTACCCGTACTCGTAGGGGCGAAAGGCTTAGCCAAGGCTCCTCAATAGCTGTTTTAAGAAAGACGTGCATCATTGCCTCTGTTTTTATTGTGCTTGCCCCAACTCGCGCGGGGCTCCAGACCTGTGTGTACTATTCGCCGGCCTCTGGCCGATACTTGCTGCGCTGCCGTGCGTACCCGGGGTAGATTTCTGTGAAATCACCCCCGGGCTCTGGAAAAGAACCCTTTCAGGGTTCCCGATGGCCGTTGTTATCCGTGGCCCGGCAACCCCAACGGGGTTGGGTAGGCCAGCCTGGGGTTGCTACGCCAACGGCGTTGCTACCCCAGGAACCCGCAGGAGCCAGCGCTTCAATCATAATTCCTCCCCCGCCAACCCCGCCTCCGCCAGCAGCGCATCCAGCT
>JBKJUQ010000516.1:0-8008 GCA_046590685.1 Hymenobacteraceae bacterium | reverse complement strand
GCCGTTCCCGAAAACCGGCACGGCCTCGACCGTTTAGCAGAATCAGTAGAATCGACCGACGATGAAACGTACGTATCAGCCCTCGCAGCGCAAGCGCCGCAACAAGCACGGCTTCCGCTCGCGGATGGAAACCGCCAATGGCCGCCGTGTGCTGGCCTCCCGCCGCGCCAAAGGCCGCAAGAGCCTAAGCGTCTCCAGCGAGCGCCGTCCGAAGCCTTAACGGGCGTCGGTATTGCCCCGCGTAACGCGTGAGCACGCCCGGCGGTAGCCAGTTGGCGGCCCCGGCCCGCTTCACCTTCCGCAAGGCGGAGCGCCTGTGTAGCCGCCGGCTTCTCGAGGGCCTGTTTCGGCAGGGCACTGCTTTCAACACGTACCCGCTTCGGTTCGTCAGCTGGCGAACTGAAGCGGGTACGCCTGTTTCTGGTGTTGGTCGGCCCGCCGCGCCGCCGCGTGCCGAACCGGTGCAGGTCGTCCTATCGGTTTCGAAGCGCCACTTCAAGCGGGCCCACGATCGCAATTACCTTAAACGGCTGCTACGCGAGGCGTGGCGACGGCACAAGCATACTGTGGCTCCGCTGCTTGCCGAGGCGCAACCCGGCAGGGAAGAAACCGTCCTGTTAGGACCTTTGCTGGTAGCGGTGTTGTATATTGGCAAAGAAAAACCCGAATCGCTGGATTATTTGAGCCGGCGGCTGCGGAAAGGCCTCGACCGGCTGCGCGCGGAACTTCCCACTGCGCCACCGGCTTCACCTTTGTAGCGCCGCCGAATCCTTTGGTGGACTTCCCAACGTCTGTTCTGCTTCGGATTAGCTACTTTATGAAGAAGAAATCTGCCGTTCTCACCGTGCTCGCCACTGGAGCGTTAGCACTTTCTACTGCTTCGTTTACCCAATCGGAGCGGTATTTCGAGATCGCCCGCAACCTCGATATTTTCGCTACGCTCTTCAAGGAAGTAAACTCGGCTTACGTCGACGAGGTAGCGCCCGCGCGGATGGTGAAAACGGGGATTGATGCGATGCTTAAATCGCTCGACCCCTACACCAATTACATCCCGGAGGACGATATCGAGGATTTTCGCACGATGACGACCGGCCAGTACGGCGGCATTGGGGCGATGGTGTCGACTCGCGGCAATAAGACGATCATCACGATGCCCCACGAGGGCTTTCCGGCGCAGAAAGCAGGGCTTCTTATTGGCGATGAGGTTCTAAAAATTGATGGCGTACCGGTTGAGTCGCGTAACCAAGGTGACGTCTCGCGCTTGCTGAAAGGGCAAGCCGGGACGATTGTCAAACTGGAGGTGAAGCGCTACGGCGTGGATAAGCCGTTCGAGGTGCCGATCACGCGCGCCAACATTCAGATCGATAACGTGCCGTATTACGGGATGGTCAATGGCGATGTCGGCTACCTGCAGCTTCAGGGCTTTACCGTGGACGCGAGCAAGGAAGTGCGCGATGCCGTGACGGCCCTGAAGGCCCAGGGAGCCAAGAAGCTCATCTTCGACCTGCGCGATAATCCCGGCGGCCTGCTCAACGAAGCCATCACGATCTCGAATCTTTTCGTCGACAAAGGCAAAGAGATTGTGAGCACCAAAGGCAAGCTCACGGAGTGGAATAAAATATATCGCGGCCTCGACGCGCCACTCGATACGCAGATGCCTATCGCGGTGCTCGCTTCCAGCCGGTCGGCGTCGGCGGCCGAAATCGTCAGCGGCGTGTTACAAGACTACGATCGCGCCGTCCTGATCGGCGAGCGCACTTTCGGGAAGGGACTCGTGCAGGCTACCCGCCCCTTGCCCTACAACTCGCAGCTCAAAGTCACGACGGCGAAGTATTACATCCCCAGCGGCCGTTGTATTCAGGAGCTCGACTACGCGCACCGCCGCGCTGATGGCTCCGTGACGAAGTTCGCTGATTCGACCAAAACGGCTTTCAAGACGGCCGTAGGCCGCACCGTGTACGACGGCGGTGGCATCGCGCCGGATGTTCCGGTAGTGGATCCGGAGATCGCTGACATCACCCGTACGCTGGTCAACAAAGGCTATCTGTTCGATTTCGCGACGCGTTACCGTGCCGAGCACCCCACTATCGCCGCGGCGAAGGAGTTTCAGCTGTCGGCGGCTGATTACGGGAAGTTCACCGATTTCCTGGCGGGGAAGGAAGTTTCGTACAAAACCGGTGTCGAAGCTTCGGTGGAAGAGTTGGTTAAGCAGGCCAAGGAAGACAAGCATTACAACGACATCAAAGACGACGTCGCGACGATGCAGAAGAAGATTCAGCTCAACAAGGCCAATGATCTCGTGCGTTTCAAGGCCGAGATCGTACCAATTCTGGAATCGGAGATTGTCTCGCGCTACTACTTCATGAAAGGCGTCACGGAAGCATCTTTCGATCATGACGAAGACGTCAAAGCCGCCCTCGCGGTATTGAACGACAGTCCACGCTACGCCGCGCTGCTGAAGCCGTCGGCGGTGGTGGGCGCGCCAGCGGCGAAAAAGTAGCTAATGGCCGGCCTGCTGCTCGCCCTGGAAACATCGTCGCCGGTTTGCGGCATCGCCTTGGCTCAGCTGCCGAGTGGGGAGGTGATCGCCCAGGCGGAGCTGCGAATCGAGAAATCGCACGCCTCGCACCTGATGCCGCTGATTCAGAACCTGCTTCAGCTAAGCGGCTACACTTTGGCCGACGTTGGCGCCGTGGCCTTATCGGCCGGCCCCGGCTCCTATACGGGCTTGCGGATCGGGGCTGCGACCGCGAAAGGATTGTGCACGGCGCTGAACGTCCCGCTGCTCGCGGTTTCCACCCTCCGGGTGCTGGCGCGGCAAGTGGCTGCCGGCCTGCCGGATGCGGCGCGCTACTCATTCGGGGCGCTGATTGACGCGCGCCGACAGGAAGTATTCGCGGGGATTTACCGCGCTGCCGGAGAAGCCGTGCAGCCCGAGTCTCCGGCGATTCTCACCCCGGAGTGGCTCACCGAAATTCTCAGTGCGCACGGCCCGACCATCTTTTGCGGGAGTGGAGCCGCTAAGTGTCGCGCGTTGCTAGGCGAACCTACGGGCGCGTACTACCTGCCGGCGGCGGTTGTGCCCGCCGTGGCGACGCTCGCGGAATTGGCGGCGCACAATTTCCGCGCGAGCGTGTTTGAGGATGTCGCCTACTTCGAGCCTGCCTACCTGAAGGAAGTTCACACGACTACGCCGCGCCAACCGGTGCCGGCTGCCTGAAGGTGGAAGACTTGTCCAACGACCATTCGACCGATTTTTGACCCAATGGAAACCGAATTCCTCAACCGTGTTGCCGCTTCCGCGCTCGTTTCACTCAATCTGGAAGAGTTTATTCACCCCGGCGAGCGCGTCGTGTACGACATCAAGGAAAATCTCTTCCACGGCCTGATGCTCCGCGAGAAAGATTTTAGGGATTTCCTGAAAACACACGACTGGACGCCCTATACGGGCAAAAACGTGGCGATTATCTGCTCCGCTGATGCCATCGTGCCGACGTGGGCTTATATGCTGCTGGCCACGAAGCTGGAGCCGGTCGCCAATCGTTACGTCTTCGGCGACCTTACTGCTCTTGACCAGGCCCTTTTCCAGGATGCCCTCGCGCAGATCAATCCCGAGGAATACCGCGATGCCAAAGTGGTGATTAAAGGGTGCGGGCAGGTGCCAGTGCCTACCTCGGCTTACGTAGAGGTGATGCACCGCCTGTTACCCGTGGCCAGCAGCGTGATGTATGGCGAACCGTGCAGCACCGTGCCGCTCTACAAGCGGCCTAAAGCGAGCGCGTAGCGTCGCGCGGCCCCAACTTGCGGCCGATGACCGATTCTGCTTCTTCCCTGCCTGCCGCTCCGCGCCCCGCGCTCGGGTTTTGGCCGGCTACTGCCATCGTAGTAGCCAGTATGGTGGGAACGGGGGTGTTCACCAGTTTGGGGTTTCAGGTCGCGGGGACGCCGTCAGCCTTCCCCCTATTGCTCCTGTGGGTGGTGGGCGGAGTGGTAGCGCTCTGCGGGGCGCTGTGCTATGGCGAGCTGGCGGCCGCGATGCCCCGCTCGGGGGGCGAGTACCATTACCTGGGCGTGATCTACCATCCGGCGGTAGGTTTTCTGAGCGGTTGGGCATCGGCTACGGTTGGTTTCGCCGCTCCTACGGCCCTGGCCGCCCTGGCACTCGGTGAGTACGTGCAGCGCATTTACCCCGGAGTATCGGTTCGCGGGTTAGCGACGGCGGTGGTGCTAATGCTGGCGCTCGTGCACGCGCGGAGCGTGCGGGTAGGCGGCAGCGTGCAGGTTGTGCTCACCACGTTGAAAGTCGGCGCCGTACTGGTATTGATTGGCGCGGCCTTTTGGCCGGGTACCCCGGTCGTCCTGCCCGCTACGGGCACCGCCCCCATTCCCGGCGACTGGACCATGATCATGAGTCCGGCGTTCGCCGTGTCGTTGGTGTACGTCTCGTACGCGTATTCGGGGTGGAACGCGGCTGCCTATGTGACCAGTGAGATCCGGGACCCGCAGCGTACGCTTCCGCGGATCCTCCTGACCGGCACGCTACTCGTGGCGGCCCTGTACGTGGGGCTGAACTATGCTTTTCTGCGCGTAACTCCTTTGGCGGAATTAAAGGGGCAGCTCGAAGTGGGCTTACTGGCCGCCCAGCATCTGTTTCCGCCGCCCATCGCGCGGCTGATGGCCCTGACGATTGCCGCGCTGCTCACTTCCACCATCAGCGCGATGACCTTTGCGGGCCCGCGCATCGTGCAAGCTATTGGCGAAGACGTGCCCGCGTTACGCTTTCTGGCTTTTCGCCAGCCCGGCAGCGGCGTACCTCTCCGGGCGCTCGGATTTCAGACGCTGCTCACGCTCGGCTTCGTGTTTTCGGGCTCTTTCCGCCAGGTGATGGTGTACGCGGGGTTTATCCTGAGTCTCTTTACGTTTCTGACGGTGGCGGGCGTATTGGTGCTGCGCCGGCAGCGGCCTGATCTGCCGCGTCCGTATCGGACGTGGGGCTATCCGGTTACGCCCCTGGTCTTTCTGGTGCTCAACGCCTGGACGTTGTGGTACCTGGTACGCGAACAGCCTTACGAATCGCTCGCGGGCTTGGGCACACTGCTCGCCGGCCTCCCGCTCTACTACTGGCTGACGCGTCGCGCAGCAGCCTAATTCGCTCTTTCTGGCTCCGTCTTTCCCCTTCATGCGCTCCTTAACCTGTTTTCGCCTGCGCGGTCTGCTGCCCGTTGCCGTCGGAATGCTCTTCGTTGTCACGGCTGCTTGCCAGTCGGAAAATACTTCCCGCGAAAAGCCGACCGCCGTGGTCAGCCGCGAGGCGTCTACGTCAGCCGCTACTGATGCTGCGCCGGCTTCCGCTTCACCCATCGCTGATTCCACCCAGGCGGCGGCTTCTGCTGAGGCGGGTGGGCGAGCCCCGGCCGCGTTGGAGCTGCTGGCGGTCGATACCGCGCACGCCACCAACTTCTACGATGCGCTGGGGCGCTACCTGGCGGGGCTGCCGACGCGCCCCGGCGCTCCGTTGCCCGATACAGCTACCACCAGCCCCCGGTGGCAAGCCTTTGCCCGGGGGAATAGTGCGAAGTGGCGCGCCTACGACCGCAGCCACACCCGTCCCATCCGTCGGTGGGCCGCTACGCAGCTCGATTCAGCGGCCCAGCCGCTCTCGACCGTATTCTACCCTTTTTCCGGGCCGGATCTGCTCAACGTGCACACCTATTTCCCGCGGGCCAGCACCTACGTGATGATCGGCCTCGAACCCGTCGGGGCGTTGCCTACTCCGGCCGTGCTCACCCAGCCGGGGTTGTTCAAATCGGTGCAGAGCGCGCTATGGTCGGTGTTGAGCTTTAGCTTCTTCCGCACCAACAGCATGGCGAGCGACTTTAAGTCGGCCGAGCTCGACGGCACGCTGCCCGTCCTGCTGCTCTTCGCCACCCGCACCGGGCACCGGATCGTCGACGTCCAGCTCGTGCACGTGGGTACCGACGGTAAGTTGGCCGCCGGAGGCGCCGCGCCCCATTCGGCAGAAGTGCCCGGCTCCCGTCTGCTCCTCACCGACTCAACCGGCCGGCCGCAAACGGTATACTACTTCTCCGCCGATATTTCCGACGGCCAGCTCGCCGCTAAGTCGCCGCTTATCGCGTTCGCCAAGAGTCTGGGGCCGGTTGCCACGTTCGTCAAGTCCGCCTCGTACCTGATGCACAAGTCGTATTTCTCGAAAGTCCGCAACGTGGTTCTCAACCAAAGCGAGCTGCTGTTGCAGGACGATTCGGGCATTGCCTACGATTTCTTCGACGACGGCCGCTGGCGCATCACGCACTACGGGCACTACACCAAGCCGATTAATTTATTCGCGAAGCATTTTCAGTTCGATCTGCTCACCGCTTATCAGGATTCCGTGCATCGCCCCCGGCCGCTGCCTTTTGGCACCGGCTACAACTGGCGGGCGAACGAGTCGAACCTGATGCTCGCGCGGCGAAAGAAGTCGTAAAGCCCGCCGCCCGCTGGAAGATGCCCCTAGCTTGCCCCGCCCATTTCCAGCGTCCTCGCCGGGGCGCCCCGTCGGTAGAAATCGCTGCTCTTCCTTCGTTTGAGGTCCCGCCGGGACTGCGGTACCGATTCGCGACCATAACCGAGGGCGCTGGAAAACGGCCTCAATCAGGCTGGCCGCCGCTATAACGCCCGCGCTACCTGCCGCACGCTGGCGCGGTGCCGGTAGTCGGGGTCGAAAAACGCGAACCGGATCGTACCATCGCGTCCGATGACGTACGTGGCCGGCACGGGTAGCACATCAACCTCGGCGCCGTTGGCCTTGCGCAGGTCCACGCCAAACCCGCGGTACTTCTGCGCCGTGGCCGCATCGACGGTGAAGGCGGTACGGTAAGCCTTCATAATGGCAAAATCCTGATCGTGGACGATGGTAAACGCCGCTTTGGTCTTCGTCACGGTCAGGCGGATGTTCTCAGGCGTTTCCGGCGTCACTACCACCACCTGCGCGCCTTTGGCCGTGAGTGTCAGGAGCGAATCCTGTAGCTCGCTCAACTCCTTAGTGCAATACGGGCACCACTGTCCGCGGTAGAAATACAGCACCACCGGCCCCTTTTTCAGTAGCTGTTTTAGCTCTACGGGGCGCCCGGCCGCATCCTGACCGTTGAAGGCGGGCGCGGTTTCGCCCACCACCAGGGCCGAGGCGGTAAGGGAGGCGGGGGCGGGTTGGGCCACGGCCGGCCCGGCGAGCAACAGCGCGCAGGCCAATCGAAAAATCGTGTTCATCCGAAGGGTAAAAAGCGGGAAAACTCCCGGCCTCGGCAGACGCCCGCGGCCCACCCGCCTTACACGCTTCGGGCGCGGGTGAGGAGCAACCTCGCCACCGCCGCCCAAAAAAAATCGGTCCCCGCGTACAAGATCCGCCACCTCATTCGTTATGTCGAAAACGACTACTGCATATGAGGCGCGGGTTGAGGTTTTGCTACTTGCGACTTCCGGGATCACCCTCGTCCGTCGCCCGTTCCGCCCGGCGCGGGGCGGCGCCGATTTCCGGCGAATGCCCCCGCCCCCGCGGTTCGCGCAGACGCGCTTGCGGCCAGCGCAAAGCAGATTGCACCAATCACAAACGTCCTTACGCGGAGTTCAAATGCTTTTACGGCAAACCCAAGTGCTTTTGCCGCAAACCCAATCACGCGTATCGCAATGGCTGTCCGGGTTACGGCAATCGCAACGCGGATTATCTCCGTCGCAACGCGGATTACGCTAAACCGCTTTGCGATTACGCTACGAACGGTTGCTTTCAACGCAATCCGCTTTCCGCCGCCGCCAAAGGCACCTGCGGACGCGGCAAGGAGGGTGGGAGGGAGGCCGAAACCACTCCTTTTTTTGGGCGTGGCCGGGCGCCGCCCAATCGGCCGGGCTTCCCTGAGCCGCGGGGAAGCAGCCGGTCGTGCGGCGCTTTTTCCAATTACTCGAAAAACGATTTCCCCAATGCGTCAAGCCAAGTTAAAAACCACGTACAGGCAGC
>JBKJUQ010000062.1:0-3391 GCA_046590685.1 Hymenobacteraceae bacterium | reverse complement strand
CAGAATGGCCGAGTAGAACAGCACGCACAGCCCGGCGATGTACCAGTAGGAGCGGTCGAAGCGGACGAGATCGGCGAAGTTGACGCGCTCGGTGGGCGCGGGCGCGCCGAGCTGGCCGCGGCGGGCCGCCGTACGCTCCATTCCCCAGTAGATGAAGCCCGCAACGAGGCCGGCGGCCATAATGGCGGCCGCCAGCCAGAGGGGCGATTGCCAGCCCTGCTGGTAAAGGGGCTTGGCGAGCGTGGGCGATAAGTCGGCGGCGTAGGAGCCGAGGCGGCCGAAGCTAATGTTGAGCCCCAACGCCAACCCTAACGTGGAGGCGACAAACCAGCGGCCCAGCGCCGCGCTCAGGGCCACGCTCATTGATTCGGCGCCGATGCCGAAGAGCAGGCGGCCGGTAGCCATTCCGCCGAGGCTCGACGAGGCGGCGGTGACGGCTGCGCCGAACACGCAGATGGCGGTGAAGGCGACGAAGGCGTTGCGAGGGCCCCAGCGGTCGGCCAGAATGCCCCCGGCGAGCACCATCACGATGTTCGGCAGCGAGTAGATAGCGTTGAGCGTGCCGATGTCCTGATCGGTGAAGCCGAGCTGCTGCTGCAGCATATCGGCGACGGGGCCGATCGAGTCGTAGACGTAGTAGTTGCCGAACATCCCGACGGAGAGCAGCGCGAAGGCGAGCCAGCGGGTAACGGCAGGGGCGACGGGGGCGGGGGCGACGAGGGGCGGGAGCATGGAAGCAAAACCACGGCGGGTGGAGCCTTGGCCGTGCAAGGTACTAAGCCCCGCGAAGCCTGCTCGGCAGAGCACTTCCCTCCCACGGAGGCGCTACTTCACGCGGGTGTACCTCACGCGCTCGGTGTCGGCAACGCCTTTTTCGAGGTAGGTTTCGCTGCGGGAAAAAGCGTCGGGGCCGGTGAGCTGGATATCGAACTGGTGCTGGTGGGAAACCTCGGGGTCGGGCAGGTTGGTAGACGACACGAAGTCGAACACGAAATTGTCGGGCGCGCTCGGCGCTTTGAGCTGCAGGCGGGGTTGGTTGCCGGCCGCGCAGTAGTGGGTGGCGAGCAGGTTGGTGCCGTCGAGGTGGTAAACCGTCATCGTCTGCCGGCCGGGCGCCATCGTCCACGTCTCGACAAGTACCGAGCTTTTGGCGATCAGCTGATATGACACGCCAAAGGTGCGACCCGTCGGCGCAGTGCCCTTCCACTCGCCGACGAGGGGCTTGAGCTTCTCGAAAACCTGCTGCGCGGTGAGGTTCTGTGCGTAGCTGGTGCCGGTCAGCAACCAGCTGCCCGCGAGGGTAAGGATCGAGCGGCGGACTTTATTCGGCATCGTGCGGATTGGTAGAGAACGTGAGCAGCTGATCGATGGAAAAATGGCGGGTTCGGTCGGCAAGCGGTGTTGGGCCGCGACCTATTTCACGCCCCGAAGCTCGGCGAGCTGCCGCAGCAAGTCCTGCTCCGGCTCGCTGAGCTTTTGCGGCAGACTGGCTTGCAGGTGGATGTAAAGGTCGCCGGCTTCGCCCTCGTGGCCGTAACGGGGGTAGCCCTGACCGCGCATCCGCAGCACGGCGCCGGGCTGGGTTTCGGGCTTGATCTTGACGCGCACTTGACTACCACTGAGGGTAGTGATGGTTTCGTCGCCGCCGAGCAGTAGGCGGTAGATGCTCACGGGCAGATCGAGATGCAGGTCGTCGCCTTCGAGGCGGAAGCGGACATCGGGGGTGAGCCGGAAGGTGAGCAACAGGTCGCCGGCGGGGACGCCTTCCATACCGCTAGCCTGTCCGCGGCCTTTGAGGCGAATGGTTTGCTCGTCGCGCAGGCCCGGCTTGAGGGGCAGGCGAATCGAGCCGCCGGCTTCCGGAGCGAGGTTGATCACGCGCGGCCCGCCGAGCGCCGCCTCGCGCAGCGGCAGCTGAATAGTGGCGCGGAAGTCCCGCCCCTTCGCGGGCGCCCGCTGACGGGCCGAACCGCCCGCTCCGCCGAAGATGGAGGAGAAAAAGTCGGAGAAGCCGCCGCCCCCATCGTCCTCGTCGGGACCCATTCCGCCGGCGGGCCGGCCGCCGGGCGTAGTGGTCCACTGGCTCCAGTCGAAACCGCCGGGCGCGGCGCCGGGGCGCTGGCCGGGGCGTTGGCCGCCCATCTGCTGGTAGCGGGCGTAGTCGGCGCCGAGCTGGTCGTACTTGCGGCGCTTCTCGGGGTCGGTGAGCACGTCCTGCGCCTCGTTGACTTCCTTAAAGCGCGCCTCGGCCTTAGCGTTGCCGGGATTTTTGTCGGGGTGCAGCTCGCGGGCCAGCTTGCGGTAGGCTTTCTTGATCTGGTCGGCCGTGGCGGTCTTCTCGACGCCGAGGGCTTTGTAGTAGTCTTTGTAGTCCATTTTGTCGGAACCGACGATTACGCAGATAACGCGGATTACGCAGATTACGGTGAGGTGGTCCGCGCGTAGTGGTTTGGCTCAGTCAGCCGATGAAGCTTGTCCACCCGGAGCGCCCAGTGTCAGACCGGTGGTCAGCGTAAGCGTACGCAGCGTGGCAGCGTGCGGCTGGGGCGGACCAAGGCGGTGATCGGTGACTGGGTTAAGTGGCACTGGGTTATTCTCAGCCCACGCGAAGCCGTCGCGCAGCGCCTGTGTACGGATCAGCGAGCCCGTCATCTCTACGAACACTTGCGCGCGGCTGGTCGGGTTGAAGGTCAGCCCAAACCCAGCTACGGCCCCGCCGCTCAAGCGGCGCAGCCGGTCGGGGTACTCAACTGACATTCGGCGAAAGGTGTTCTTATCCCAAACTACATCAACCTCCGCGCCGGGCCAGTGCCAGACGTTGCCATTTGAAACCTGTAGTTGACGGAGCAACACATGAGCTAGTGGGCCGGCTAGTAAGTAGGCGTGGCGACCCAGCGTCAACTGGGCGGCGAGCGGCAGCGTGATGCCGGTGTAGCGCTGCCGAATCCAGCTTTTCCCCCTCGGGACGTTGCTGTCGTCGCGCATCATTCCCCAAGCCCGCGGGGCGAAGCGGTCATAGCGCACGTCGAGGCGCAGCTGTAGAAGAGGCCGTACGACGTAGTGCAGGGTCAGGCCGCCGCCAAAACCTGCGCCGGGGTGGTACTCAGTGCCATAAGTGACTTCGGCGCCGTTTAGGGAGGAAACGTTACCGCTGACCAACACCCCCATTCGCAGCCCGCGTTGGGCCATACCTGGCACCGCCGCTACCAACCAAACTAACAGGACCAGGAAAGGACGCATCATCCGACGAAGGTAGTGCCCCGCCTGAAGTACCTAAAAAGAAAAACGCCGGTCACGGACCGGCGTCTTTGCTGCATTCACTGAAAAAAACACGAGCCGTGGCGTACCCTTGCGGGCGGCGCCCCGACGCTCCCAGGAGCCCGCACCACGG
>JBKJUQ010000423.1:0-5836 GCA_046590685.1 Hymenobacteraceae bacterium | reverse complement strand
CTTTCGCGGCACGACGCTGCCGCTCGCACTGTGTACGCCGGGGGGCAGCGCGAGCTCCGTGCCGCGAAAGTCGTGCTTGGTCGGCAAGCTCATGCAGCAGCGCCAGGGCGAAGCATCCGTTTCGGCGGCCGGAGCGTTATCCGTGCGCTCACTCGCTGCGGCGGGCACAAACAGTGCGACGGGGCTATAGCCGATCTGCGCGAGCAGCGTGAACCCAAACGTGCGGTAAAGCGCCTCCTCCGTGAGCGCGTCGTTGTTGAGCGCTTCCGTAATGTCGAGCAGAGCGCGAAGCTCCTGCCGGCGCAGGTGCAGCTCGCGGGTGAGGTTAGCGGGCGTTTCCGGGGCAAGCTCAGGCACCGCGGGCGGTAAGGGGGGTCGCGGGGTCGAAGGCATCACGTAAGCCGTTTCCAAGTAGATTAAAGGCAAAAACCAATGCTGAGATGGCCAGCGAAGGCCACAGCGTTAGCCAAAATCCGGCGCGGGTGCCGAGGAGCTGAAATCCCTCACTCACCATCAGCCCCCACGACGGAGCCGGCGGCTGCACGCCCAAGCCCAGAAAGCTCAGCCCGGCTTCCAACAGGATTGCGGAGGCGAAGTTAGCCGTCGTCACGACGATTAACGGCCCGAGCATATTCGGCAGCAGGTGACGAACCACTAACCGCAGCGTCGGAATGCCCAGCACGCGTTGCGCGTCCACAAACGGCTTCTCCTTGAGACTGAGCATCTGCCCGCGCACGACGCGCGCCACGTCGACCCACATCGTGAGGCCCACGGCCACGAACGTCACCCACACGTCTTTCGAGCCAACGGCGAGCGAGATCGCCACCACCAGCATCACCCCGGGAATCGACCATACCACCGTCATCAGAAACCGCGCGGCGCGGTCGGGCCAGCCGCCAAAATACCCACCCACCGCCCCTACCGCCGCGCCCACCACGAGCGACAGCAGCGCCGCCACCAGCCCGATACCCAGTGAGATGCGCGTGCCGAGCAACAGGCGACTGAGCACATCGCGTCCCGCCCGGTCGGTGCCCAGCACGAAGGTGTGCGGCGGGGCCGAACCTTCGACCAATTCCCCAGCCGCGATGATCTCGCCGCTCCCCGCCGGCAATCCCAGCGAGGCGGGGGGCACGAGCTGCACCGAATCGAGCCCTACCGGTTCGAGGCGCGCGGTTGGTACCAGTCGAAACGCGGCCTCGCGGCCCCGCAGCAAAAACCATAGCCCGCCGGGCGCCGCCGGCACATCCGGCCGCTTCACCCGCACCACGGGCACGGTGAACCCCGGCGGTTGCTTCTGGAGCGCCGGGATCGACGCGTTCGCGTTTGGGGAGGAATCGGGCATAATGGCGTACCCGAGCAGCGCCACGAGCGTAGCCGTCGCAATGACGATCAGCCCGAGCATCGCCCCCACGTTGCGCCGCAACCGCTGCCACGCATAATAGCCCGGCGAGCGCCCCACGGGTACGGCAGCGCCGGCCGGAGCAAGCACGGAAGTAGTCGCCGCGTTCGTCATCCGCGTTAGCCGCTGTTGTGGTGCGCCAACAGCCCGGCCTTCGAGGCCAGATACAGCATCTGCGGGTAGTGCTCAGCAAACAGGAGCGGCTGGTAATGCAGCTCCGAATCGGCATCGGGAAAATACGTGCGCACCAGGCCGCGCTTGACGAGGCTCTCAACGCTGGCGCGCAGCTCCGGATCAGGGCCGGGGCGGCCAAGGCGGGCGACCAGCTCGGGCCAGCTCGTCACAAAATATAGCTCATCGAGCACGTCGAATTCCAAATCAGTCATCTCGAACCGGGCGCGGAATGGGAAAGGCCAAACGCAAAACCGCCGCGAAGTTGCGGCCAACCGACCCAACTTCGCGGCGGCAGCTCCGCGCGAGGCTAAATGGGCAGCAGGAGCTACCCCCCTATCCCCGGCGCGTCAGCCGGGCGAAACTCGCGTTTAGGCAAGCTGCGCGTCCAGCGTGATTTCCGCCTTCAGCAGCTTGCTGATCGGGCAATTCGCTTTTGCGTGGGTGGCCAGCTCATCAAATTTGGCTTGGTCGGCTCCGGGGACGGTGCCGCGCAACGTCAGATTCGAGTGCGTCACGGTGCCGTTGTCGAGCACAATCTCGCATGTCACGTCGAGCGCCGTCGCGGTCAGGCCCGCGCCCTGGAGGTTGAAAGCCAGCTGCATCGCGAAGCAGCCGGCGTGGGCCGCGGCGATCAGCTCTTCAGGGTTCGTACCGACGCCGTCTTCGAAACGGGTCTTGAACGAGTATTGCGTGTTGCTCAGTACCGTGGAAGCGGTCGAGAGATGACCAGTACCGTCTTTACCGGCGCCAGCCCAGTGGGCGGAAGCGGAGCGCTTGATAGCTGCCATAAAAATTTAATAGAAGCGACAGAGTTGTCGCCGCGAAGGTGTAACGGCGTTCGAGATATGTTGGTCTACCTGTAGACGAACGTCGAGGAAAGGAGGACGAACGGAGACGCTCGCCCGCCGGCGATGACCCCGGGGTACGGGCCCGTGCCCGGTGGGCGCAATGGCGTCTACCACCCTGGCGGACCATTCGTGATGCGCCACCGACGCCCTACGCCCCGTCACGGAAGCAGAATGTGGGCCCTGAACCACCCCGCCGTACCTTCGCGTTTGCCTCATTCATTAGTTGACCGCCTCTTCTTCAACCGCTGCCTACCGCACCCGGATCACACTTGCCCCCCAGCAGTGCGGTGGCCGGCTGTGCCTTGCGATTTTCTTGTTTCTTATCTCATTCACTGGCTGTAACAGCCGTACTGAGCGTTCGGCGCAACCGGGAGTGTACCCAGAGGATAAGCGACTGACGACTCGACAGGGCCGTCCATTTACGGATAGTACGGCGCACTTCTTTTTGAAAGGGCCGCCCGAATTGCAAGATCACGCCATTGACTTCGTATTAAATAGGTTAAAAGAGCCAGCACTCTTTAATTACTACTTAGGCCATCCGCGGTATCGTTTTGTCTGGCATCGCACTGGCTTTGCTAGTATCGTTCTTACGCTCAACAGACGTGACGAACGCGTTTGGCTAGACATTAAAAAGATGAATCGGTATGCGAGCAAATACTGGTTTACGGCAGACAGCATCTTTGAAAATCTGCCCAGACCCAAAGCAGCTATTGTAAAACAGCGGGAGCTTTCTATTGACGAATGGAGGCAATTTGAAACTTATTACCAAGACGATAGATACCCTACGATGGGCAGCCCGGATAGACCGGATTTTCCTGAGGGCAGTGGCGCCTACATAGATGAAAGATCGAGATTCTACATGGAGAAGCATTTTCCCGATCAATACTGGCTAGTGTATAACTATGTGAAAACTGTGGAGTATGATCGAAGCGCAGGCTATCTACTTTGGTTAAGTCAGCTCCCACCCGAAGCTTATATAGCACCGAAGCCTGGATTTTCCTCTTATGAGTTGCTGGTTCGCTCCCTGCCTCCCCCCACCGTACCTTCACATTGACCCGCAGAGACTTTTTGCAGTAAATCAATGACCGTTCGAACCGTCACCTTACCAGATGCTGCTACCGTTGAAGTGCTTGCACACATTCGTCGGGTAGGCGGTACCGCCAAAGATTCCGCGTACCTAAGCGTTTTGCAAGTGCTTAATCCAATTGACTTCCCTGGTGCAGGGGGCATTACCCCCTGAACCACCCCGCCGTACCTTCGCGTTTGCACTAGCTGGCCGGGCCGGCGCTCCTGAAGCGAGCGACGGCCCGGTCGTTTTCTGACCTACTGACTGCTAGGAATGGCTCTCGACTACCTCTCCCTCCTCAACGAACCGCAGCGCGCCGCCGTGCTGTCGACCGACGGCCCGACGATGATCATCGCGGGAGCGGGCTCGGGCAAAACCCGGGTGCTCACGTACCGCATCGCCCACTTACTCGAAAAAGGCGTCGATCCGTTCAATATCCTCTCGCTGACGTTCACCAACAAGGCCGCCAAGGAGATGCGCGCGCGCATCGAAAAGGTGGTGGGGCCGGCGGCGAAGGGGCTCTGGATGGGCACCTTTCACTCCGTTTTCGCCCGGATTCTGCGCTCCGAAGCCGACAAGCTCGGCTACCCGAAGCACTTCACGATCTACGACACCGACGACACGCGTACGCTGATGCGCCAGCTGCTCAAGGAGCTCAACCTCGACGATAAAGTCTACAAGCCCGCCACGGTGCTGGGGCGGATCTCGGCGGCGAAAAACAAGCTCATCTCGGTGCAGCAGTACCTCTCCGACGCGCAGATCCGCAAGGACGACGAAGCCGCGCAACGCCCGGCGATCGGGCAGCTGTACCAGATGTACCAGCAGCGCTGCTTCCGCGCCGGGGCGATGGACTTCGACGACCTGCTCTACCAAACCAACGTCCTGTTCCGCGACCACACCGATGTGCTCAACAAGTACCAGCACTTGTTTAAGTACGTGATGGTCGACGAATACCAGGACACGAACTTCTCACAGTACCTGATTACGCGGAAGCTGGCGGCGAAGGACCGCAACATCTGCGTAGTCGGCGACGACGCGCAGTCGATCTACGCCTTCCGCGGCGCCGACATCACCAACATCCTCAACTTCGAGCGCGACTACCCGGAATTACAGGTATTTCGGCTGGAGCAGAATTACCGCTCGACGCAGCACATCGTCAAAGCCGCGAATTCGGTTATCAAGCAAAACAAGCAGCAGCTGCGCAAAGACGTTTTCTCGGAGAACGAAGCGGGCTCGCTGATTGAAGTGATTCGGGCGAATTCCGACAACGAGGAAGGTCGGTTGGTGGCGCACTCCATCTTCGAGGAGCGGATGAATAATCATCTCTCCTACGAGGATTTCGCCATCCTCTACCGCACCAACGCGCAGAGTCGCTCGATGGAAGAAGCCCTGCGGCGGCAGAATATCAAGTACCGGATCGTCGGCGGGCTGTCGTTCTATCAGCGCAAGGAAATCAAGGATCTGGTGGCGTACCTGCGGCTCGCCGTCAATGCGAACGATGAGACGGCGCTGCGCCGCGTGATTAATTACCCCAAGCGCGGCATTGGCGATTCGACGGTCGAGAAACTCATCGCGTTCGGCAACGATACCAACCACTCGCTGTGGGAAGTGGTGTGCTCGCCGGCCGATGCGCTCGGCACCAACCGGCAAAGCGGCGGAGTGCGCGAATTCGCCGAGACGATTCAGCTGTTTCAGCAAACCGCGGAAAAAGAAGATGCTTCCGAAGCGGCTAAATTCATCGCCAAGCGCTCGGGCGTATTGGATGATCTGTACGCCGACAAATCCATCGAAGGACTAGCGCGCCACGAAAACCTCACGGAGCTGCTCAACGCGGTGAGCGAGTTTGTCGACAACCCCGAACGCGACGATAAATCGCTCGGCGCCTTTTTGCAGGAAATCTCGCTCCTGACCGACGCCGACTCGAAGGGGCAGGAACAGGGCGAGCACGTGACGATGATGACGATTCACTCGGCCAAGGGGCTGGAGTTTCGGAACGTGTACATCGTGGGGCTCGAAGAAAACCTGTTTCCGAACCAGATGGCCGTCGGCTCGCGCACCGAGCTGGAAGAAGAGCGGCGGCTGTTTTACGTGGCCATTACGCGCGCCGAGAAGAAGCTCGTACTGAGCTTCGCCACCAGCCGCTACCAGTGGGGTAACCTGCGCCCCTGCGAGCCGAGCCGGTTTCTGGCCGAAATCGACCCGCAGTACGTGCAGGTCAAGTTTGCGCCCGACGGCGGACGCGGCGGCGGCGATAGTCCGTTTGGCGCCGTGGTGGAGCGCAAAACCGCCGCCTCGAAGCTCATCGCCCCCCCGGTGCGGCCCCAGCAGGCCACCATCTACAAGGCGCCG
>JBKJUQ010000344.1:0-4647 GCA_046590685.1 Hymenobacteraceae bacterium | reverse complement strand
ATGTACGCGGGGCTGAAATCGAAACGGATATCCGCCGCCTCGTAGATCTGGCCGATCGGCGCGGTGTAGCCCAGGGCTAAAGCGCGCTGGTATGCAGCAAGAGCTTTAGTGGGATTCTGGCGGTAGTTTTTCCAGACCGCGATGGCCCCCAGCTGCGCCAGCGCGTACTCGATATAGTAAAACGGCACCTCGTAGAGGTGTAGCTGTTTCTGCCACATGTAGGGCTTGACAGTTTCGAGGCCCCGCCAGCTGACCGCGCGCTGGTTGAACTCATCGAAGATCTCCGTCCAGCGCTGGTGGCGCGCGGAGAGCGGGTGCTCCGGGTTCTCGTAGAGCCAGTGTTGAAACTTGTCGATGGTAGCCACCCAGGGGAAAGTTTCGAGGACGCCTTCGAGGTGCTGGCGCTTGGCGCGGCGCAGGTCTTCGGGGTTCGGGAAGAACTCGTGCCAGTGGTCCATCGTCAGCAGCTCCATCGCCATCGACGCTAGCTCGGCTACTTCACTGGGTGGGTGCTTGTCGAAGTTGTACGCCAGCGGGTGGCTCAGAAAGGCGTGGACGGCGTGGCCGCCTTCGTGCACCATCGTCACCACGTCGCGCAACGACGCGGTCGCGTTCATGAAGATGAACGGCACGCCGGTTTCGTCGAGCGGATAGTTATAGCCGCCGGGCGCCTTGCCGATGCGCGATTCGAGGTCTAACCGGCCCAGGTCGCGCATCTGGCTCAGGCAGCCGCCCAGGTAGGGGTCGAGGGCGGTGAAGACGCGAATAGATTTGGCAAGCAGCTCCTCGCCGGTGCTGAAAGGCTTGAGCGGGGCGAGGCCGGTCGGGTCGACGTCCAGATCCCACGGCCGCAGCTCGTCCACGCCGAGCTGGTGCTGGCGCTCGCGGTCGAGCGCCGTGATGAGCGGTACGACGTGCTCGCGAATGGATTCGTGGAAGTTGAGCGTGTCCTGCACGCCGTAGTCGAAGCGGCCGAGCGCGGCGAACGAGTAGTCGCGGAAGTTGGCGTAGCCGGCGTTCAGCGCCACTTGGTGGCGCAGGGCGAGCAGATCGGAGAACAGACCGTCGAGCTTCTCCTTGTCTTCGAGCCGACGGACCTGAATCTGGCGCCACGCGGCCTCGCGTACGGTGCGGTCGGTTTCCTTCAGCTTCAAAGCCGCGCGCTGGAGCGTGATGGGCTTCCCGTCGGGGCCGGGCACGGTCATCGCGCCGCTCAGGGCAGCGTACTCCTGCTGGCGGGTGCTGATCTCCGTTTTCAGCGGAATGTTCTCTTCCCGGAACAGCGCCAGCGCCTGCCGCACCCCGCGCAGCAGCACGGCATAGCGCGCCTCATCCAGCTCTGCGGTGTACGGCGAGGCGACGAGCTTCTCGTTGAGCGCGTTCTCGTAGGGGGCAGTGGGCGGCTCGATCTCGGTCACGAAAAACTGGTACGCGGCGGTGCGCGCCTCGTCCTTCGTGTCGCACGTCATGCGGATGTAGCGCCACGCGAGGTCTTCGCTCAGCACGCTCTCCAGCTCGGAGCGGTCGGCGAGCCACGCTTCCAGGTCGCCTTTGCTCTGGAGAGGACGGTCGCGCAGGTCGTCGTAGAACGGCTGAACCGTGGCCCACGACGTCACGGTGAAGTCGGCGGGCAGGAAGCGGCGGCTGGTGGGCAGAGTAACGGTAGTCAAACGGAAGCAAGGTAGCCGGCACCGTCTCGGTGCCGGAGGTAAGGAGGAAGCTCAGCGACGAGTCAATACCGGCACCGAGACGGTGCCGGCTACAACTCTTACCCGATCTCGACGGATACGTCATCCGTCGTCGGGTGGCCGACGCAGAGTAGTACGTAGCCCTTCGCGATTTCGGCGTCCGAAAGTCCCTCCCGCTCATCCATGCGGATGGCGCCGGTCAGGCATTTACCGCGGCAGGCGGTGCATAAGCCCGCCTGACACGAGTACGGCAAGTCGATGCCCGCGTCAAGGCCGGCGTCCAGAATGCTCTGGTTCGGCTCCACCATCACCTCATAGTCGGTGCCTTCGAAATGGATTTTAACCTTGGCGGGCCCACTCGGGGCTTTGGCCACGGCCGGCTCGGTGGGCGCCGCCACGGGGGCGGCGGTGGGGGCCGTAAAGCTCTCGCGCCAGACCTGCGCCGGCGGTACGCCCAACTCGTCGAGGGCGGTGCGAGCGGCGTTCATCAGCCCTTCCGGACCGCAGAGGAAGTAGAGACCGGCCCGCACGTCGTGGGCGCGGTGCTGCATGATCTGCTTAAAGATCTCGACCGAGAACCGCCCGGGGTACTCGCACTCGCCCGCCTCCAGGACGTGGTCGATCACCAGCCGCCCGCCAGAGTTCGCGGCCAGCTGCGTGAGCTGCTCGTGAAAGATGGTGGCTTCGCGGTCGCGGTTACCATAGATCAGCAGGATACGGCTTTGCGGCTCTTCGCGCAGGACCGTCTTGGCGATGCTCACCAGCGGCGTCACGCCCGAGCCGCCGCCCACCAGCACGAACTGCCGCGCCTGCGTCGGCCCGAAATCGGTGGTGAACGAACCGAGTGGCGGCAGCACGTCGAGGGTATCACCGGCGCGGAGCTGGTTGACGATGTACTGGCTCGCTAGCCCTCCCGCTACCTGCTTCACCGTCACGGCGCACGCGTTCTCGTGCGGGGCGGAGGAGAGCGAGTAGGCGCGACGGACTGGCCGCCCGCCGTTGCCGGGGTCGGGCACGGGCAGAATCAGGGTCAGGTACTGGCCGGCGCGGTAGGCAGGCAGCGGCCGGCCGGTGGGGTCTTCGAAGTGGACGGTGACGGCGTCGGCGGTTTCGCGCGTGATCGCGGCAACGCGCAGCTTTAAGGGAGTAAGGGCGCTCATTCAGCGGGGTTGATTCAGGCAGGTTCGCCGGCAAACCGGCGATTCGGGCCGAAAGTTACGGCAGGCCGCCGGGCAAGCGCCCTCATCTGATGACTAACCGGCCCTACACGGTGCGGGAACCCCCTACGTGAAGGTGAGTACCGCGCCCGCACCGTGCGGGAAGGCATCACCGCCAAGTGACTCAGGTGCCGGCACCGTGCGGAAGGCCTATACACCAAGGCGACTAAGGCGCCCGCACCGTGCTGAAGGCATTTACGCTAAGACGAGTGGGGCGCCGGCACCGTGCTGAAGGCATTTACGTCAAGACGAGTAGGACGCCCGCACCGTGCGGGAGGGCTTTACGTCAGGGTGAGTGCCCTTACGGGCCCGGCAACGACCACAAATACGCCCTCGTGCAAGCCCGCGGCCGTTCGCGCCCCCACCTTTGCAGCCCCATGATGCCTTCCTTCCTCGCCCGGCTCCGCGCCGCTGCCGTGGCACCCGTGCTTCCCACGCTCGACCTCACGCGCGCCACGCGGCTCGACTTCACGGCCGCCAACCCGCGCCTCACCCCTGAAAACCTGCGCGGCACGGCCACTTTCGACCGCCTCGTGCACCAGATGCTCGCCGAGCAGGGTGCTACCGCCGGTTGGGGCGGCTACCTGGAGGAGCGCGTCATCTACCGCCGCTCGCCGGGGCTCTTCGGCGAGGCGGGGCCGGCGCGCAGCCTCCACCTCGGCATCGACGTGTGGTGCCCGGCCGGTACGCCCGTGGCCGCGCCGCTGCCCGCCACGATCCACAGCGTGCAGGACAACGCCGGATTTGGCGATTATGGCCCGACCGTGATCCTGGAGCACCAGCTCGATGGCATCACGTTTTGGTCGCTCTACGGCCATTTAGGCCGGGCCGAAACCGAACCATTACGGCCGGGCCAGGTACTCGCGGCGGGCGACAGCTTCGCGACCGTCGGGCCGTGGCCCGAAAACGGCGACTGGCCGCCGCACCTCCACTTTCAGCTGATGAGTGACTTGCAGGGCCGCGTCGGCGATTTTCCCGGCGTCGCGGTGCCCGGCGAGCGGGCAGCGTGGGCGGCGATCTGCCCCGACCCCAATCTGGTGCTACGGATCGGCGGCCCCGGAGGGGCTAACCCCCGGTAGAATCCCGCCCTCCCCAACACCCCGGCTAGCCCCGGAGGGGCTAGCCTTAGCGTGCCCGCGAGCGAATAGGTAGCCCCTCCGGGGCCAACGCGGGCGGGGGCTTTTTTCTCCCGGAGGATGGCCCCTCCGGGGCCGCGATCGGGCACTTGCGGGCTTAGTCGAACTTGATCGCCGTCACCGGGCGGATGCGCGCGATGAAAACCGTCGGCAGCAACACGGCGAGCAGGGCCGTGAGCAGGATAGCGCCGTTGAGCCCGAGGATGATGTACGGATCCCAGAAGATCGGCACGGTGTCCATGTAATAGTTCTCGGGGTCGAGGGGCAGCGCGTGCGTGAAGTACTGAATCGCACAGAACCCCAGCCCAATCACGTTGCCCCAGAACAGCCCCTTTATCGCGATCGGAATCCCCTTGTAGAAGAACACGCGCGAGATCTGGCCGTCCGTGGCGCCCAAGGCTTTGAGCAGCCCGATCATCGACGTCCGCTCGAGCATCATAATCAGCAGCGTCGAGATCATGTTGAACGCGGCGACGAAGATGATCAGGATCAGAAAGATCACGACGTTGCGCTGGAGCAGCTTAAGCCAGTCGAAAAGCTGCGAATACTGGTTCGTGATCTTATCGACGGCCACATCACTCGCCAGGTTCTTATAGAGCGAGTCGG
>JBKJUQ010000133.1:0-5394 GCA_046590685.1 Hymenobacteraceae bacterium | reverse complement strand
GGCTTGAATTTCTTCGCGTTGGCGCGGAGTCAGGGCGGCGTTTTTGTGCTGGCGCATCGGCACGGAGTATAAACGAAAACGTGCGCTAATTTAATTGAGCCATACACCGGAGGGACTACCTTCCGGTAGAAAACCGCGTTTCCAGCCAATATGTGGTCCAGGAGGGACTACCCATTTCGACCAGTGCGTAAGTCCTGTAATTATGTGTCATTAAATAAGCGCACAAAGTCTCGTTGGGATAACTGGAGCAAGAAAGCGCGAGGCGGCGACACCGCTTGCTAACCTTCAGTTCCGTTCTTTGTCTCCTCTCCGGTGCCCAGAGGTGCCGAAGCACGGCTAACTTCTTTTTCCGTTGATGAGACCTTTTTCCTCGCTGCTGACTGTTCCGATACTTGGCCTTTTGCTGACCTGGGGCGGCTCCTTGCTCGGCTGGCAGCTGGCTACGGCGCAATCGTGCAACGCTTTCACGGTGCTTGGCTCGGCGAGTGCCCAAAACGGCTGCTATACGCTCACGCGGCAAAGCGGCCCGGCGTTCTCGCTCGGCGCGATGTGGAGCACGAACACCATCAGCCTCGCCACTAGCTTCGACTATTCCTTCTCGATCGAACAATGCGGCACGGCCGACGGGCTGGCGTTCGTGTTGCAGAATTCGGGCATCCGGCTTGGCACTGATGCCCGCAACGACGCTGGCCAGAACCTGGGGTACTACAACTCCTCGAACGACCTTTTCCGCCAGTCGTTGGGCATTGAGCTCGACTTGTTTCGCAACCCCAACTACGGCGATCCGGCCGTTACTCACATGATGCTAGCCATCAACGGCAGCCCGACGCCGGCGGGCAGCTCGGCGACCGGCGACCTTACGGGGCCAGTGGCGGCCGCGGGGCTCGGCGACTGCGCCCGCCCCATCCACTTGCTGCGCATCAACTGGGACCACACCACCCGCGTACTCCGCGCGTACCTCGATGGGACATTGCGCCTTCAGTACACGCGCGATCTGGTGAGCAACCTCTTCGGCGGCAACCCGAATGTGCGCTTCGGCTTCACCGGCGCGACGGGCAATGAAACGGCTACGCAGACTATCTGCCCCGTTGGGGAAGCGGCGCCGTCAACCATCAGCGGCCCGCGCGCCGTGTGCGCCGGCGCGCCCACGACGCTGACCGCGACCAGCCCAGACGCAGGCGCAACATTCGCGTGGGCGCCGCCAACCGGGCTCAACACTACCATCGGCCCGACTGTCGTGGCCGCGCCCGCCGCTACGACGGTCTACACCCTCACCACGACCACCGCCGCCGGCTGCTCGCGGCAGGATACTGTGGGGGTAACGGTAACCCCGGAACCGCAACTCACGGTGGAGGCGCGCGTGGCGTCGCTGACCGAACGCACGGTGAGCTTCACCGCCGCCACGGGTGCGACGGCACCCAGCGCCTACTCCTGGGATTTTGGCGATGGTAGCGCCCCGGACCCGCGCCCCGCTCCCACCCACGCCTACGCCGCGCCCGGCACGTACACGGTCCGGCTAACCATCGGCTACGGCGCGGGCTGTACGCTGGAAAAAACGCTGATCGTGGCCGTGAGCGAGTTCCGCTTGCCTAACATCATCACACCGAACGGCGACCAGGTCAACGACACTTTCCAACCGCGGGTCTCATTCGAGCCCGTCACGCTACAAGTGTTCAACCGCTGGGGGCGACTGGTCTTCGAGCGCGCCAACTACGCCGGCGACTGGTACGCCGCCGACCTGCCAAGCGGTACGTATTACTACCACCTCAACACGGCCGGCGGCGAGCACTGGAAAGGCTGGCTAGAAGTGGTGCGGTAAGATCAGCCCACGATCAGCCTTCTGTCAGATGGGCGAGTCGCCGCGACGAGTGGCGCTTCGATCTCTACGACCAGAATCAGGATGACTCTACCCCCACTTGCGTCACTACTGACCAGTTAGTTCGCGCACGGTGGCTGGGCGGGGTGGAGGCAACGGCGCGCCCCCGATCTTCGCCACCCCAACCTACGCTGTGCCCGTGCGCGACCAGCCCACCATCCCCACCCACATTCTGCCGGTTATCGTCTTTGCGCAGTTTGCGGGCACCTCCCTGTGGTTTGCCGGCAATGCCGTAGCCGCCGATGTGCAGCGGGTGCTGGGGCTGGGTCAGCGGGCCGCCGGTGATCTGGCGACCGCCGTGCAGATGGGTTTCATCGTCGGCACGCTGCTGTTTGCGGTGCTGGCCGTGGCCGATCGCCTTTCGCCCGTCCGGGTGATTCTGGTCTGCGCGCTGGCCGGCGCGCTCTGCAACCTGGCCCCCGTGGTGGGCGCGGTGGCGTGGCCGTCGTTGCTGGGGTTTCGTTTTCTGACGGGCGTTTGTCTGGCGGGCGTGTATCCGGTGGGCATGAAAATCGCGGCCGACTGGTACGCGCAGGGTTTGGGGCGGGCGCTGGGCTATTTGGTGGGGGCGCTGGTGCTGGGCACGGCTTTCCCTCACCTGCTCAAAGCGTTGGGCGGCCACCTGCCGTGGAAGCTGATTCTGGCGGCCACCTCGGCGCTGGCGGCGCTGGGTGGGCTCGTGCTGGTGCTAACGGTGCCCAATGGCCCCCACCGCGCCGCGCCGCGCCATTTTTCTTGGCAGGTAATGCCGCAGATCTTCCATTTCCCCGAGTTTCGGGCGGCGGTCTTCGGCTACTTCGGCCACATGTGGGAGTTGTATGCCTGGTGGGCCTTCTTGCCGGCCCTGCTGACCACCTACAACCGGGTGCACCCGGCGGCGGCGCTAGGGGTGCCGCTGTGGTCGTTCGTAGCGATCGGGATGGGCAGCTTGGGCTGCGTAGGTGGCGGCTATTGGTCGCTACGGGTCGGCAGCCCGCGGGTCGCGTTCGGGCTGCTGGCTATATCAGGCGGGTGCTGCCTGCTGTCGCCGCTGCTGCTGGATCTGCCACCTGCGCTGTTTCTCACCACGCTACTGGTGTGGGGTTTTGCGGTGGTGGGCGACTCACCGCAGTTTTCGACGCTCGTGGCGCGCACGGCGCCCGCGTCGTACGTAGGCACCGCCCTGACGATCGGCAACTGCCTGGGCTTTGCCCTGACCATCGTCAGCATTCAGCTGCTGACGACACTGCAGGAGATCGTTTCCGTGCGGTGGTGGTACCTGGCGCTGGCACCGGGTCCTGCCTTCGGATTGTGGAAAACCGCGCAGCTGCTAGTCCCGGCGAGCCGGCGAGGGGATACGCGAACTTGATAAAGCAACTTCCCCCAAACTCAGTGGACAGTACAATACACGCCTGAGCAGTAGCCCCTCGCTGCCTACAAGTAAGCGCGGGAGCCACTGCGTGTGGCAGGCAATGGCGGCATAAACGGCGGCTTGGGGCCAGCGCAACGGGACTTAATTCCCCCCCTCACCCGATGAGCAATGTCGGACCAGCGGGTTAGCTTTCCGCCTGATCTCCCCTCCCCCACATTGCCGTCGTGATCACGGCAATCACGAAGCACACGGCAATTACCATCGACGAGAAGAGATCAACCGGCTGGGCCCGAAACAGTTGAACGAAAAGCAGCAGACCCACGATGGCCGCCAGCGCGATGATGATGGCGATGTAGCGCGTTTCTCCACCAGTGTTTGAGTGATTTTCCATAGGCCGCAAGTTAGCTCGGCGCGACGAATGGCGTCCGCTGACTGTGACCCAGCGGTTAGCGGCTGCTCCCGCAAAGTGATAGGCTGGAAAGTGCGCGACTGACTGACAGCCAGTGCAATACTTGTCCAGCCAACGACACTCAAGCGCATATTTGCTTGGCAGAGCTTGGTTTAGGCGCCAACGCGGGAAAGTAAACCCACTGACGGATCGGCCGCGCCCCAACGGCGTCTCGTCAGCCATCCTCCCGAAGCCGCCGCCCGGCTGCGCGCCCTACCCGACGGGCACTACCGCGCCGCGAAAGCTGCTGGCAAAGCCGCTCAGACCTGACCACCTCCACGAAAGTTGAGTATCGCTGCTTAGAACCAACCGCCCCCCGGGAGCCACCGCGCTAAAACGTCAGCAGAAACACAGTCCCTTGCCCTGGTTCCGACTGCACCTGAATCGAGCCCTGGTGCAGCCGCATGATTTGCTTACAAAGACTCAGGCCGATTCCGCTGCCGTTCTTCTTGGTGGTGAAGAAGGGCACGAAAATATTCTCCAGGACGGCGGGAGCTATTCCCTCGCCGTTGTCAATGACTTTGATGACCACCCGTCGGTCGGCCGACAGCACTGCGGAGAGCGTGATCTGCGGCGCCGGGCTGGCTTTCACCGCGTCGATGGCGTTCACGAGCAGGTTGATGAGCACCTGTTCGAGCAAGCTTGGGTCGGCCTCGACGGTCAGCTTGGGATCGGCAAAAACGAGGTCGAGCGTGATGCCTTTTTCCTGCAGCGTCGGCTGCATCAGGCGGCGCAGCGATTCGCACAGATCCCAGAGGGATACGACGCGGCACTCCGGGATCGTGACTTTACTCAGGCTGCGGTAGGTACTGGCAAACTTGAGTAGCCCGGCGCTGCGGCGCTTAATGGTTTCGATGCCGAGCCGCAGGTCTTCCAGCGTACCGTCGGTGTCCACGAACTGCCCGGCGACCTCTTCCACGCGCGATTGCAGCGTATCGGCTAACGACGCGATGGGCGCCACCGAGTTCATAATCTCGTGGGTCATAACGCTCAGCAGCCGCTGCCAGGCCCGGCCTTCCGACTCGTCGAGCGCCTCGCTGATGTTTTGGCAGGCGACGAGCTTGTACTGCTTGCCGTCGGCCTGAAAAACGGTAGCCGAGAACAGTAGCTGTACAGTGGCCTTCTCGGGCTGAAGTGCGATCACCCGCCGCTCACCGGGCTTGAGCGCGCTGATTTGCCGAGCCAGATCGGGGTAGCGCCGGTCGAGTCCCGCCAGCGACTTGATGTACGGCAGCAGCAGCTGTTTCTTGAGGGTTTCGTTCACCCACAGTACTTCCCCGGTGGCGAGGTCGTAAGAGAAGATGCCCGTATCGACGAGCTCTAATACATTTTGCAGGTAGTGAAACTGGGTTTCGCGCTCGCGGCTGATGGCTTTGAAGGTGCCGATGATCTCGTTGAAATCCTGGCGGACGGCTTTCAGGTCGGGCGGCGTCTGGTGGGTGGTGAAGTAGCGCGCGAAGTCGCGGTAGCGAATGGCTTCGGCAAACTGGCGCACTTCCTTCAGCAGCCGCACCTGCAAGCCGTACAGGCTGTAGCCGATACCAATCACCACGGGAAGTAGAGCGAGCACGTACGTGGGCTGGCGCCGCACCGCGAACCACGCCAGCGCCAGCAGCACGGCCACCAGCGCGAGCACCTTTACCCCAACACGTTCCCAGATTCGGTTAATCATACTGATGCAGCGCGGAGCGCCGGCCCGCGACGAGCGAAGCGAGTAAC
>JBKJUQ010000095.1:0-3447 GCA_046590685.1 Hymenobacteraceae bacterium | reverse complement strand
TCGCTGGATGTCCGCTAACCATCAACTATCAACTATCAACTACCCCCCGATGCGCATCGCCTTCGTCATCAACACCTCCTGGAACATCTTTAATTTTCGGATGTCGCTGGTGCGGGCGTTGCAGGCAGAAGGTCACGAGGTGCTCGCCATCGCCCCCCCGGACGACTATTCGGCCCGGCTCGTGGAGGCCGGCTGCCGGTTTGTGCCACTGCCGATGGCCAACAAAGGCACCCGCCCGGACCAGGATTTCGGGTTGATGCGCCGCCTGACAAAGATTTACCGGCAGGAACGCCCCGACGTGGTCCTCCACTACACCATCAAGCCCAATATCTACGGCACATTGGCGGCGCGGCTGGCCGGCGTACCCAGTATCAACAACGTAAGCGGACTCGGCACGGTGTTCATCGTGCGCAACATCGTCTCACGCGTGGCCTTGGCGCTGTACCGACTCGCGTTCCGATTTCCGGCGACGGTATTTTTCCAGAACCCCGACGACCGGGCGCTTTTCCTCGAGCATAAGCTGCTAAAGCCGGAAATCGCGGGTTTGCTGCCCGGCTCGGGCGTCGATACGACGCGGTTTCAGCCCGCCGCTACGTGGCAGCGGGGCCAACCGTTCACGCTGCTGATGATTGCGCGGGTACTGTATGAAAAGGGAATCGTTGAGTACTTCGAAGCTGCCCGCGCCTTGCGAGCCGCCTACGGCGACGGTGTGCGCTGCCAGCTGCTCGGCGGGCTCGACGAGCAAGGCGGCATCGGCGTCCCGCGCGCCACGTTCGAGGCGTGGCTCAAAGACGGCGCCGTCGAGTGGCTCGGCACCTCCGACGACGTGGCCAGTATCATCCGCACGGCCGACGCCGTCGTGCTTCCTTCTTACCGCGAAGGCACCCCGAAAACCTTGCTCGAAGCGGCCGCGATGGGCAAGCCGCTCGTCACGACCGACGTGCCCGGCTGCCGGGAAGTAGTGATCGAGGGGGAGAACGGCTTCCTGTGCCCCGCCCGCGACGGCGACGGTCTGGCCGCCGCGCTCCGTCGCGTAGTTGACCTGTCCGACACCGAGCTGCGCCGGATGGGCGCCGCCAGCCGCCAGCTCGCCGTGGAGCGGTTCGACCAGCAGGTCGTCATCGATCGCTACCTCGACGCCATTGCCGGCGCCACCGGTCAGCCGAGCCGGCGTCCGGTCGCCACCCCCACCCTAGCGCCCTAAGCACCCCTCTCACCGTCCCTCACCTCACTCTCTCCTTTCGTTCCGTGTCACTGCCTTCCGCCACCTTGATTCAAGGTCTTTACGAGTTCACCCCCCGCCGCTTCGCCGATGCGCGCGGCTATTTCGTGGAAACCTACAGTGCCCGCGCGCTGGCCGCGGCGGGCATCACCGACGTTTTCGTGCAGGACAACCAGTCGGTATCAGCCCGGGGCGTGTTGCGCGGGCTGCATTTCCAGAAGCCGCCGCACGCGCAAGCCAAGCTGGTGCGCGTCGTGACGGGCCGCGCCCTCGACGTGGCGGTCGATCTACGCGCCGGCTCCCCCACTTTTGGTCAACACCACGCGGTCATCCTCGACGCGGCCGTCGGCAATACGTTCTACATTCCGGTCGGCTTCGCGCACGGCTTCCTGGCGCTCGAAGACGGCACCACCCTGCACTATAAGTGCACCGATTACTACCACCCCGAAACCGAAGGCGCGTTGCGCTGGGACGATCCCGCCCTTGGCATCGATTGGCGGGGCCTCGTCGAGCCGCTAGTGTCAGAGAAAGACGCCGCCGCGCCGCTATTGAGCGAGATTGTGGCGCCGTTTTAAAGACACCATTTTAAGGCAAGCGGCCCATTATTCCTGGAAAGAATGGGCCGCTTCCTTTAAGCGCTGTTACTTATAACTTTATTCGACCACCACGCGCTGAACCCGCTGCTGGCTACCGCTTTCCAGGCGAACGAAGTACGTACCGGACTTCAACCCGTGCGCGCTCAGGCCGGCTTGATGCTCGCCGGCAGGCAACCAGGCGGCGGCAACGGGCCGCGACACTACGCGCCCAAGCACATCGAAGACGGTAAGCTTTGCCGGCCCCGGCGTAGCCAGCGAGAAAGTGAGCGTAGCGCCGAAAGGCCCCACCGGATTAGGCACCACCGCTACCAGAGCCAGCGACGCTGCCCGCTCGGCGGCCACGGCCGTGACAAATGAAGGCTGGAAATTCCATGCTGCTGCCCAGAAGCCTGGCTCCGCACCGAGCACGGCGCGGGCGCGCCAGTACGTGCGCTGGTTGAGCTGAACACCCGCGGCGGAATTCACCTGCCACTGCGGAGTGGGCAGATTGCTTTGATCCACGATGATCTGGTTAGCGAGGAAGCGGGAGCCGCGCGCGATTTGGACCTGATAGCTCGTCGCGCCCGGCACGGGCGCCCACTCAAGCAGCGGCGTCGTCGAAATACCCGCCGTGGCCCCGTTGGCCGGAGCTAGCAACGCTGGGGCGGCTACGCCCGTCCGGAAGCGCCACGGCGCGGGCCACGCGCTCACCGAACCGCCATTGTTAGCCCGCACGCGCCAGTAGTACGTGGTGGCGGGCGCTAACCCCGCGAGCGCGTAGGACGAATCGCGTTGGCTAAGCGTCAGGTCCGTCAGCAGATTGGTGGCGAAGGTGCTGTCGGTGCTCACCTGCAGGCCGTAGAGCATCGCGTCGCGGCGGGCACGCCAGCGCAACAGGGGCTGGTCAGGCTGACCACCGGCGCCGTTAGCCGGGCTGCGCCGGATGGGCGCTAGCGCAAGGGTGTCGTTGGAGCCGATGCGGGTGATAAACATCTCGATCTTCTGGAGCGGGTTATCGTTCCCGTCGCGCGGAGCGCTCACGATCTGATCTACCACCGCAATGCCCCCGCGCACCCGCCCGTACGCCGTGTACTGGCCATTAAGCGAGCGGGCTGGCGCCACGCAGATGAAGAACTGCGAGTTGGCGGAATTGATGTTGTTGTCGCGCGCCGCCGAGAGAATGCCCCGCTCGTGCGAAACGGCCGAAAACTCAGCCGGCACGTTGGGCTGGTTGGGCTGACCATAGCCCCAGGTACTGCGCGGCCCGTGCCGGGAGTTCGGGTCGCCGCCCTGAATCACGAACCCCGGAATAACGCGGTGAAACGCCGTGGAGTCAAAGAACCGGACCGCCACTAAGCTGTCCCAGTAATTGACGGCTCGCGGGGCAATCGAGGGAAATAACTCAACGGTAATCGTGCCGAGCACCGCCCCGCCGCGGCGCGTCTCAATCGCGTACCGGGGCTTGCCGGTGAAGGGTGCCTGGGCGAGGGCGGGAACGGTCAGCAGCGCGAGCGCAGCAGCGGTCGCCCAGCGGGCCGTCACGCGGAAATCGAGAAGGGATCTCATCATACTCAACACAAAAAATAGCGTTCAGGAAGGTACGACGGGGGCCGTGACTTCGCAAAATACTCCTCGGTTGTCGCTAAGTCG
>JBKJUQ010000063.1:0-12450 GCA_046590685.1 Hymenobacteraceae bacterium | reverse complement strand
CAGGGCGGCGTTTTTGTGCTGGCGCATCGGCACGGAGTATAAACGAAAACGTGCGCTAATTTAATTGAGCCATACACCGGAGGGACTACCCATTTCGACCAGTGCGTAAGTCCTGTTTAAAATGCGACAGTTTTTTTGCGACACCAGGCGCGCACCATCCGGACAGCCGACGCGGGCTGCATGTCCGGTGCCGACGCTTGCTTTGCACTTTCAACTCCCTTCCGCCGTGGCCCGCGTTTTACCTACCACTACTGCTGCGCTGACCGCCATTGCCGTGGCCGAAGCGGCTCGCCTGCTGCGGGCAGGCGAGGTGGTGGCCCTCCCCACGGAAACCGTGTACGGCCTGGCGGCCAACGCCTGGGACGCGGCGGCCGTGCGGCGTATCTACGCCGCCAAGGGCCGACCGAGCACGAACCCGTTAATCGTGCACGTGGCCGACGAAGCGATGCTCACCCAGTGCGTCACGAGTTGGCCCGCCGGCGCCGTAGCCCTGGCGCGCGCGTTCTGGCCGGGGCCGATCACGCTGGTGCTGCCCGCCAACGAAGCGCGGGTGCCCGCCGAAGTGCGCGCCGGCGGCCCGACGGTGGCCGTGCGCTGGCCCGCGCACCCGCTGATGCAGGCCGTGATCCGGGCGTGCGGCTTTCCGCTGGCGGCCCCGAGCGCCAATCCGTCGAACGCGATCTCGCCGACCACCGCCGAACACGTGCTGGCGGGTCTCGGCGAGCGCATCGCCCTCATCGTGGACGGCGGGCCAAGTACGGTGGGCATTGAGTCGACCGTGGTCGATTGCACCGGCCCGGTGCCCGTCGTGCTGCGGCCGGGCTTCATCAGCGAAGACGAGATCGAGCGGGTGTGGGCGGCGGGGCAAGCGTGGCCGGGTCTGCCTGACCAACCGGATCGGACCGCGGACCTACCCGGTGCGGCCGATATCCGGCGCTCCCCCGGTCAGCTCGCCAAGCATTACTCGCCGCACGCGCCGCTGGCCGTGCTGACCTGGGCCGACGATGCCGATTTGCGGCGGCAGCTCGCCGCGCGCGGCTGGGCGGCGGCGGGCACCTACGTCATCGCGTACCAGCAGGTGCCCGCCCCGGACGCCTTCGCCCAGGTGGAGGAGCTGCCCGCCGAGCCGCGCGGCTACGCCCAACGCCTGTACGCCGCGCTCCACCGCGCCGATGCGGCCGGCGCGGCGTGTATCGTCGTGGAGGCGCCGCCCGCGCCGCTGGCGTGGGCCGGTATCCGCGACCGCCTGAGCCGCGCGGCGAGCTGAGAGATAACTATTGCGGCCAGACAGCTACCGTTCGGAGGGGTTATTAAATCACGTTCAGCCGGCGGCGCAGGGCGTCTTTACACGAGCGCGCGACGGGCACGGCGTCCTGGCGGCCGAATAGCACGCAGCCTTCCTCGTAGCCTTGCACCTGTTCGAGGTTCACGATGTGAGACCGGTGAACGCGAAAAAAAGCCTCCGGCAGCCGCGTCTCCAGCTCTTTGAGCGACGAATAGACCACGAACTGCCCCTGCGCGGTGAAGATGCGCACGTAGTTTTCGAGCGATTCGAGGTACAGAATGTCTTCGACGCGGAGCTTGACGTAGCCCTGCCCCTTCTTCACGAAAAAGAAGCGCGCCGGGCCTGGTGGCAGCTCAACGGCCTCTTGCTGATCGTCGGGCTGAACCATCGCTACCCGCTCACTGGGCTGGGCCGCGGTGAAAAGCGCCAGCTCGACCTGCGTCCGCAACGTATCGTCAGTGAAGGGTTTGAGCACGTAGCCGTACGGCCGCGCCAGCTTGGCGCGGTTGAAGGTAGCCGGGTCTGACTGGGCCGTCAGAAACACGACCGGCACTCCGAAGCGCCGCCGCACGAGCAAGGCCGTGGCGATACCGTCGGTATCGCCATCGATGTTGATATCCATCAACACCAGCTCTACGGGCTCACGGGCGAGTATGTCGAGGGCCTCGTCGGACGTACTGACGGGGTCGAGCGGCGCGTGGCCCAGGCGCCGCAAAGCGCGCTCAATTTCGGCCGCGATGAGCATTTCGTCTTCAACGATCAGAACAGAAGCCATGCGAGAAAGGATGACGATGAAAGCAAAGGAGCAGGAAGCGCAAGACTAAGAGACCGACAGCTCACTCATCGCGTGCCAACACGAAGCGGGTACCGGTAGGCGGGTTAACTTCCGTCATAAGTCCGGCTTTGAGCTGCTTGGTCATCATGCGAACCAGCTGCATTCCTAACGAGGGAGCCGGGGCTGCGGGCTGCGTACCCGCCCCAGCCATCCCGATGCCGTCGTCCTCAACCATCAGACGGAAGCGCCGGTCGTCGGCCGCGTTGGTGCCCGTCAGTCTCACGTGTAGGTGACCGGCCGGCTGGCCCCGGAAAGCGTGCTTATAGGCATTCAAAACCAGCTCATTAGTGATAAGTCCCAGCGGAATGGCTTCCTTAGCATCCACCGTCAGCGGCATCAGATCAGTAGTGAGTTGGATCGACTGGTACGGATTGGCGTGGGCAGCGGCGAGTGTCCTCAGCAGCTGGCCCAAGTACTCGTCGAGGCGGACGCGCGCCAGATCGTCGGCACGGTAGAGATGCTCGTGGATGAGCGCCATCGAGTGCAGGCGCGCGCGGCTCTGGTTGAGAGCGGCGGCAGCGGCGGGCTCGGCTTCCGCCTGCCACCCCAGCAGGCCGCTCACCAGCTGCAGGTTATTCTTGACGCGGTGGTGGACTTCCTGCATCAGCATCTCCTTTTCGGCCAGCAGGCCGGTTTTTTCCGCTAGCAAGGTTTCCTTCTCGGCCATTGCGCGGCTGATGGCTTCGTTGGCGGCCGATAAGCGGCGGTTGGCGCGGGTGCGCTGCACAAACAGCAGCCCGAGCGCCCCGGCCGCCAGCAGGGCCAGCCCGCCCGCGCCGAATCCGAAGACCGCGAGCTGGTTTTTGCGCGCGATGGTGAGCTGCTGGACCTGAATCTGCTGCTGCTGCTCGCGGGTCCGGTACCGGGTTTCGAGTTCTTGAGTCCGGCGCGTCGACTCCTCATCATTGAGGCTATCGGCAATCCCCACGTAGCGATTCAGCGACTTATAAGCTGCCCGGTAGTCGCCGGCGCGGTGCTGCACGTCGGCCAGTCGCTTAAAGCTATCGTAGAGATTGCTCGGCATGTCGGGCTCCGCCCGAATGCGCTTCTGGTAGTAGGCCGCGGCTTTGGTCCACTGCCCCAGGCCCCGATAGGCATCGCCAAGGCCCTGGAGTACTTCCAGATCGATCAGACCATCGGGTGACTCGGTGCCCATCCGTTGCACGGCTTCGAGCGTCGCGATGGCCTCCCGAAATCGCTTCTGCTTCACGTACACAGCCCCGATGTAGCTCATCGTTTGAGCTTCACCGCTAAGGTCGTGGGCGCGGCGGTCGAGGTGCAGCGTTAGGCGATAGCGATCCAGCGCTTCGGGCAGGCGGTTGAGCGCAGCCAGCGCCACTCCGCTGCCGCGCATCGGAAACGTCAGGCCCGTTGAATCCGGGTGCAGAGCAAGGGTTATCCGCATCCCCCGCTGAAAGTACTGGTACGATGACTCCTGGAGATCCATCGTGAGACTGAGCGACCCGAGGTTCGTCAGTAGATCCGCCTGTTTGGCCGAGTCGCCCGTCTGCTCGAACAACCGGAGCGCCCGAGTGAAGGCGTGCAGCGCCGGCCGGTACGCATCGCGGCTGTAGTGCACCACCCCCATCACATTCCAGGCGGAACCCTGCTGCGGCCGATCGCGGGTGGCGCGGGCCAGCTGTTCGGCCCGCCGGGCGAGCCAAAGCGCTGAGTCGGGTCGGGTATAGACCTGCGCACTGGCGCGCGCCAGCAAACGCGCTGACGACGACTCGGCCGCGGTTGCGGCGGCCGTACCCAACGGTAGCGACAGCAGCATAAGCGAGCGAACGAGGCAGAAGACACGCATCACAGATTCAGCCCTAAAGCGGCCCCGAATATAATGGGTTCTAATACGCAAAGGGCTTTCGAGGGCAACCGCTTCTCCCGTTCAGCGCATGGAGGGACGCAAGCGTAACTGCCTGCCAGCGGCCTAACCGTTCGTGGAGCCGCCTGACCGTTGACGTTGCGTTGCCGACCGTTCATCAAGATTCAGTGGCGGAAGGGGGGTGAAAAAATGGAGTATTGCAGCGTCGGAGTCTTCCGGCGGTCGTCGCGCTCCCTTCACTCCTTTTTTCTTTTCCCCAATGTCCCCCCTTCGCCACCCCCGTTTACCCCGCCGCGTCCGGCCCTGGCTGGCACTGCTGGCCGGCCTGCTACCGCTGCTCGCGCTGTTGCTGAACGGCCCGGTGGCGCGGGCCCAAACCGCGCCGGCTTATCCGCCCACGGGTTACCGCTGGTCGTTCGCCACCAACCCCAGCAACGGCAATGGTCTGCTACAGCTTGCCTCGCTCGCGACCGGCCCCACGGGGTCGATGTACGTCGGGGGATGCACGAAAGCGGCCACCACCGTCAACGGCAGCACGTTTCCGGCGCCGCCCGACCTACCCGACGGGCAGGAATACTACGAGGCCATCGGGTTCGTGGGCAAGCTCTCGGCGGCAGGCGGGTGGCAGTGGCTGATACCCATCGGCAACGCCACCTGCGCGGCGCGGGTGGAGAAGATTGTGACCGACGCCGCCGGGCGCGTGTACGCCACCGGTACGATGCGCGGCACGTTCGTTTTTTCGCAAACCACCACCCTGGCTTGCGAGGGCGACCTGGGCGCGTTCGTGATCTGCTACGACGCGAATGGCGCGTTCCAGTGGGCCACCCAAGCGCACTACGACGACATCGTGAGCACCACCCACACCTACGGCGTGGAGCTGGCGGTGTGCCCCAACGGCAACACCATTGACGTATTCGTGGTGGGCCAGTTCAACGGCCGTGCCCGCTTCGGTACGGGCGCCATCGAGCTGACGACGCCTTATCGGCACGAGCATACATTCGTGGGCAAGCTCAGCGGCGCCACCGGCGCGTGGCAGTGGGTTCGGCAGGCGGGCACCACCGACGCCGCCGCTACCGTAGCAACCAGCTCCTACCTGTTTCCGCGCGGACTGGGCGTAGATGCGGCGGGTAACGCCTATTTCGCCGCGCAATACCGCACCAACGCGCTGCCCACCGCCACCACCACGGGGGCGGCCGGACCATTCTCCTTCCGAACCGATCAGAGCCTGCTCGTCGGCAAAATCAGCTCGGCCGGGGCGTGGGTGTGGCTGAAAGCCGAGTCGAATTTTCAAGGATATTTCCGTGACCTCGTCGTCAGCCCCGACGGCCAGCACGCGGCCCTGGTGGGCCAAACCGGCTCCGGCAGCAACGTCCTTGCTTCCAACGGCAGCATTACGGTGTACAGCGGCTACCCTTACGGCTTCGACCAGGCGGGCCTCGCGCTCGGCACCTTGCCCCCGGTGCCCAACAATGCCACCTTCGTGGCGAGCCTAAGCGCCGCCGGCGCTTGGGAGTGGGTGGCCCAGCCGCTGCAAACCAACTATCCTGGCTCGGCGCGCTCCGCCTACGACGGCAGCATCCAGGACGACCAGCGTTCGTTGCTGACCGGGGTACGGTACAGCCCAGCCGGCGAAGTATTCGTCAACGGCACCTTCCAGCACCCCACACAGATGGGGCCGCGCGCGTACCCGACGGGTACCACGTCGGTGGTCGCGCGCCTGCAAGCCGACGGCAATCTGCTCGACTCGCAGCCACTGGGGGGCACCATCAAAGACCTCGGATTCGACCCGAGCGGCAATATGCTGGCCGGCGGCACCTTTACGAGCGTCGGCACCACCAACGGGCTGCTGATGCGCTCGGCCATCGTGGCGCCGCCGACCATCACCAGCTTCACGCCCACGCAGGGGCCGGTCGGCACGGTGGTTACCATCACGGGCACCAACTTCGAGAACGTGCTGGCCGTGCGCATCAACGGGGCGGCGGCTTATATCGTGAACTCGACGACGCAGATCACGGCGACGCTGGCGGCCACGGCCGGTGTGGTGGATGTGGAAGTGCAGACGGCTTCGGGCACGGCCGTGCGCGGGCTGTTCACCATCATCGCGCAGCCGGCCGTGGCATCGTTCTCGCCCACGTTTGGCTCAGTGGGGACGCGCGTGACGGTGCGCGGGGTAAATTTCTTCGCCACTACCAGCGTCAAGTTCAATGGCACCAGCACCAGCAATTTCACGGTGGTGAGCAACGACGAGCTGACCGTGACGGTACCAGCCGGCGCCAGCACGGGCAAGATATCGGTCACGAACCCCGCCGGCACGGGCATCAGCGCGGCCAACTTCGGGGTGGGCATCGCGCCCGTCATCAGCTCCATCACGCCCAACCGCGGCGCGGCGGGCAGCACGTTCAGCATCAGCGGCGCGGCGCTCGGCGGCGCCACCAGCGTGAAGATCGGGACGGTAGGCTGCCAGATTCTCTCCAACTCAGCCACCACCATCACCGCCCGCGTGCCCAACACGCTGATGGGCGCCGTCATCGTCACTACGCCTTACGGCACGGCTACCGGGCCGTTTTTCCAGCCTACGGCACCGGCACCGGCCATCACCTTCTTCGCGCCGGCCAGCGGGCCGGCGGGCACTACCGTCACCATCGCCGGCTCGAACCTCGATTGGGTGTCGGGCGCGACCGTGAGCGGCGCGCCGGCCGCCATCACCGCCCAAACGGCCACCTCGCTCACCCTCACCGTGCCCGACGTGGCGAGCGGGCGCATCGCCCTGGCCGGACCGGGCGGTACGGCCACGTCGGTGGTTGATTTCGTGGTGCCCACGCCGCCCGCGCCCGCCTGGGCCTGGGCCAAAACCTCGACCGGCTCCTCTATTTACCTACAGTTCGTGAGCAGCCTCGCCACCGACGCGCAGGGCAACACCTACGTGGCGGGCACATTCGGCGGGCAGGCCATTTTCGGCGGCACCACGCTCTACGCCAGCGGCACGCAGGACGGCTTCGTGGCGAAACAGCGCCCCGACGGCACCTGGGCGTGGGCGGCGCGCCTGGGCGGCTACGGCGACGATGCCGCCACCGCGCTGACCGTGCTGCCCGGCGGGCGGCTGGTAGTGGTCGGCTGGTTCAACGATGAGATGACCGTGGGCACGACTACCGTCAGCAGCGCGGGCCAAGCCGATGTTTTCGTCGCCTTCCTCAACCTCGACGGCACCGGCCGCACCGTATTCCGGGGTGGCTCGGCGGCATACGACTTAGCGACGGCCGTTTGCGCCCAACCCGACGGCACCGTGTGGGTGGCCGGCGACGCGGGCATCGGCTACGGCGCGGGCACGGCGGTAGCGTTCGGCCCGGCGGCGTTCGCGGGCAGGGGCAGCGCCGACGTGTTCCTGGCGCGCCTGACCGAGGCCACCGGCTTCACGAGCGTCTGCCACGCGGGCGGCACCAATACCGACCACGCCGCCGGCGTGGCCGTGAGCGCCACCGGCAAGCTGGTGGTAGTGGGCAGTTTCTACACTAATTTTTCCGTGTTCAGCAATTACCTCCGCACGGCGGCCGGCGGCACGGATGCCTTCGTCATCGAAACCAGCATAACCCTCGCGGCGCGAGGCAGCTGGGGGTACGAATTGCTCTCCACTACCAGCCCCGGCGACGATGCCGCCACGGCCGTCGCCTTCGACCCCAACGGCCGCCTGGTAGTAGCCGGCACGTTTCAGGGGACGATCTATACGGCGGAGATGCGCCTAGCCGGCCTGCCGCCCGTGACGAGCGCGGGCAGCACCGATGGCTTCCTGTTCCGTATGGACCTGAACTACGTGCCGACGGACTTCCGGCGCTTCGGCGGGGCCGGCGCCGACGCCGTGCGCGGCCTGATAGTGGACGCCAGCGACAACATCACCGTGGCGGGCACCTACGAAACCACCACCACCTTCGGCCCCACGGTGCTCACGGCGCGCACCGGCAACGGCACCCCGCGCGATATGTTCGTGGCCCGCCTGACCCCGGCCGGCCAGTGGAGCTGGGCCGCGTCGGCGGGCACTACCCATACCTACGACGACGTCCGCGCCCTCACGCTCGACGCGGCCGGCAACGCGGTGATAGCCGGCACGATCCCGGCGGGCAATATCCCGGCGGTATTCGGCGCGCTGCCGCCGCTCAGTACCCTCACCGGCCTCCTCACGGCCAAGCTCGGCACCGCCACCGTGCCCGCACCCACCATCACTGGTCTGACGCCCACCAGCGGCCCGCGCGGCACGATGGTGACGGTGACGGGCACCAACCTGGCGACGGTGAACGACATCGAGTTTCTGGGCGGGCCGGATTTCGTGAACTACCAGGACATTTCGGCCATCTCCAATACGGCCCTCACCTTCGCGGTGCCGGCGGGCGCCACCACCGGCCCGATTCGGGTGACGACGGCCAGCGGTACCGCCCAAACGCCCGGCAGCTTCACCGTGACGGGGCCGACGAACATCGTCTTCTCACCGGCTACCGGCCGGCCGGGGACGCTGGTGACGATTCTGGGCACCGGCTTCGCCAACGTGACGGCCGTGCGTTTCGGCGGCGTGGCGTTGCCGGCGGCGAACTATACGGTGGTATCGGGTACGACCATCCGGGCGTACGTGGACGCGGCGTCGCTGACCGGGCTGGTTTCTGTTGTGACGGCGGTGGGTACGGGCGCTTCGGCGGGCACCTTCACCGTGATTTCGCCGCCGACGATTACGGGCTTCTCGCCGCTGAGCGGGCCGGTGGGTTCCACGGTGACGATTACCGGGACCAACTTCACCAGCATCACGCGGATGCGGCTCGGCTCGGAAGACGTGGATGCCTACACCGTCGTTTCACCGACGAGCATTACCGTGGTGGTACCCGACAGCGTACCGAGCGGGCAGTTCAGCGTGGAAGCGGGCGGCACCGTAACGGCGTCGTTTGGCACCGTCTTCACCGTGACTCAGCCGGTGCCGACCATCAGCAGCTTCGCGCCCGGCAGCGGGCCGACCGGCACCACCGTGACCATCACCGGCACCGCCTTCACCAACGTGAGCGAGGTAAGATTCAACAACGTAGCCTGCCCGGCAGGCACTTGGACGGCGTTGAGCGCGACAAGTATTGTGGCGAACGTACCGGCCACCGCCACCACCGGCCGCGTCCGCGTCACCACGCCCAGCGGGCTGGTGGTGAGCGCGGCGGACTTCACCGTGACGTCGCCGCCCGCGCCGCCCACGCTAACCGGCTTTACACCAGCCAGCGGCCCGGTGGGCACCAGCGTGACGCTGACGGGCACCAATCTGACCGGCGCGACGGCGGTGGCCTTCAACGGTACGACCGCCACGTTCACGGTCAACACCGCCACGCAAATCACTACCAGCGTACCGGCCGGCGCGACCGACGGGCCGATCAGCGTGACTACGCCGGGCGGCTCGGCCTCCTCGGCCGGCTCCTACGACGTGACCACTCCGAGCGGCAGCGGCTGGCCGACGAGCGTGACCAGCTCCGGCAACTCGCAGGCAATGGCGACCGTGACCGACGCGGCCGGCAACGTGTACGTGGCGGGCTTTTTCAACGGCACGGCCTCGTTCGGTAGTCTCAGCGCGACGAGCGCCACGCAGGCGGGTTTCGTGGTGAAGTACAACAGCGGCGGCGTAGCCCAGTGGGTCCGCGCCATCGGCAACGCCGGGCAGGTGCAAATCAACGGCCTCGACCTCGACGCCAACGGCGCCGTGTACCTCGCGGGCACGTTCACCGACCCGTTCACCTACTCGCAGGGCGCGCTTCCCAATCCTAACGGTACCACCCAGCGGGGCTTCGTCGGGCAGCTCGCGCCCAACGGCGTCATTCAGTTTCTGACCGGTTTCGGCTCGGCGCAACCCACCGAAGTGCGCGACGTGGTGGTGGACCTCAGCGGCGTGATCTACGTGGGCGGAATGTTTCAGCAGGTGTTGAGCTTCGACCTCAATCCGCAGCTCAATCTGGTCGGTTCCGGGGCGTCCGACGGCTACGTGGCCGCCCTCAACACCGGCGCCGGCCAGTGGAGCTGGGCCACGCGCTGCGGCGGCTCCGGCACCGATGACCTCACCGGTCTTGCCATCGACCTCAACGGCCAGGCGCTCTATGCTTGCGGCACATTCGAGAATGGCTCGTTCAACCTCAGTGGCACAACGCCCATCAACAACCAAGGCAGCGTCGATCTGTGGGTGGCGCGCCTGAGCACCAGCGGCGTAGGCGTCTGGACGAAAAGCGGCGCCAGCAACAGCGCCGACTACGCCCGCGACGTGGCCGTAAGTGCCCAAGGCACCGTGTACGTGGCCGTCATTGGCTTCGCCACCGGCACCCTGGGTTCCAACACCCTCACCCCCACCAACGCTTCCGGCTACGTGGCCGTGGCGCGCCTCTCGCCCAGCGGCTCCTGGCTGACCGGCGTAGCCGTGGCGGGTGGCGGTACCAGCGCGAGCTTCTTCAACTACGTGTCGGCGGCGCGGCTGGCCGTTGCCACCGATGGCGCCGCTACCCTGACGGGCTTCGGCGCCGGCCAGACGCTCTTCGGTGCCACCACCCTCCCGGCGGGCGATGGCAGCACGTACGCCATCGCGGCACGCACGACGACTGCCGGTACCGGCTGGCAGTGGGCACAGGCCCTCACCGACGGCGCCGCCGCGAATCAGTCGTACGGCGCGGCCGTAGCGTTGCGGCCCGCCACTAGCGATGCCTACGTGGTCGGCACGTTTACCGGGTCGCTCACGCTCGACGGCACCACGCTCACCAGCGGCGGCTTCGTCAACAACGCCTTCGCGGCGCGGGTGAGCGCCCCGGCCGGGCCACCCGCCGCGCCCACCGTCACGACTCTCTCGCCGAACTCCGGTCCGACCGGCACCAGCGTGACCTTCACCGGCACCAACCTGACGGGCACCACCGTCGTGAGCTTCAACGGGGCGGCCGCCACAAGCTTCACCGTCAACTCCGCCACGCAGCTCACGGCCACCGTGCCGGCCGCCGCCACCAGCGGCCCGGTGAGCGTGACCACGCCCGGCGGCTCCGTGAGCGGGCCAGCCTTTGGGGTAACGGCCTCGACGCCGGTCATCACGTCGTTCTCGCCCGCCAGCGGGCCGGCCGGCACCAGCGTGACCCTGAGCGGCCAGCATTTGGCGCTCGCGACCGAAGTGCGCTTCAACGGTACGCTGGCTGCCATCACCGGCAACACCGCCACCCTGCTGACCTGCACCGTGCCGGTGGGCGCCACCGATGGCCCCATCAGCGTGACGACCAGCGGCGGCACCGGCACCAGCGCCACCCCGTTCGACGTGACCGGCGCGCTGGTGAATACGCCCGTCATTAGCGCCATCAGCCCGACCCACGCGCCCGAAGGCGCGCAGGTGACGATCACGGGTCAGCACCTGACCACCGCCACCCAGGTGCGCTTCAACGGGGTACCGGCGAGCTTCTACGTGAGCGGCCCGAACCTCATCGCGCAGGTGCCGGTGAACGCCTCGTCGGGCATCATCGCCGTGACCACGCCCGTGGACGACGCGGGTTCGCCTGACCCGTTGCAGCTTGATCTGCTGGTGCTGAGCAATCAGACCGTTGGATTTGCTTCGTACTATGACGTGACGGTAGCGCCCGGCGCCACGCTCACGCTCGGCGGCGCGGGTCTGGAAGTCCAGCACGCGATGACCGTCCAGAGCAGCGGCGCGCTCGACTTCAACGGCGGCGTCATCTTCGGCAACGGCTCGTTTACGGCCCAGTCCAACACCACGCTCACCATCCGGCAGGCCGAGGGCCTGACCCTCGCACCCGCCACCCAGGGCGACGTGCAGGTGCTGGGTACGCGCAGCTACGCCAGCGATGCCGACTACGTGTATGCCGGTGGTGCGCAGGTTACCGGCGCTGCCCTGCCCGCCAACGTGCGCAACCTGACGGTGCAGAGCGGCAACGTGACGCTGACCAATGCGCTCGGCATCAAGCGGGTGCTGAAACTAGCCAGCGCGGGCAATCTGCTACTGAACAACCGGATGCTGACGCTACTTAGCGACGCGGCCGGCACGGCGATGCTGGTCAACGGCGGCGCGGGCCGCGTGATCGGCACCTCCACCGTCGAGCGGTTTATTACCGCCGACGTAGCGCCCGGCATCGGCTACCGCCAGCTGAGCAGCCCCGTGCAGGCGACGACCGTCGCGGATCTGGCCGTGGCGGGCGCGAATGGCTTCACGCCGATCGTGAACCCGGCGTACAATACCATTCCGGCCCCGACGCTGCCGGCCGCGCAGTTTCCCAACGTGCTCGGCTTCGACGAAACGCGTGGCGGGCCGACGACCCTCAACTTCACGACCGGCTACTTCTCGCCCGCGGCCCTGACGACGGTGCTGACGCCCGGCCGCGGCTACTCGGTGGCGATGCGCCCGGTGAAGCCCGACTTTGTGGGCGATCTGACGCAGAACGAGCTCACCATCGCGGGCCTGACCCGCACCGGCACCCCGCTCGCCACCGGCGACAAGCCCGGCTTTCACCTGCTCGGCAA
>JBKJUQ010000464.1:0-6411 GCA_046590685.1 Hymenobacteraceae bacterium | reverse complement strand
GGAATTGAATATGCGGCCGGAACCCGCCGCGCGCGGGCCGTTTCCACCCCTTAATGGAAAAACACCCTTAAAACTTAATGGGTACTGGCGAAAATATTTTCCGACCCTGCCTTATCGGCCTGATTATCAGCCATAAAATTTGTTTTTATTTTTTCATCAGCGTCCGTCGCGCCGCCGGAGCGGAGCTTTTCGGGGGCGACGGGGGTGGGCTATACGTAACGGCCCGCCCCCCGACAATCGGAGAGCGGGCCGGGCGGAGGCGCAGGTAGGGCGAGCCTCGCGGCGCTACATCATCTTCTGATTCTTCCGGAACATCTCGGCGTGCTCCCGCAGCTTGGGCAGGGTGCGGGCGGCGAAGGCGCGCACGGCGGCGTCCTGCCCGCTTTTCGCCTGCGCGTCGAAGAGGGCGATGGCCTTCTCGTGGGCGGCGTTCATCTCCTCCAGGTACAGCCGGTCGAACTCCTTGCCGCTGACGGCCATCAACTTGTCGAGGGTGGTTTTGGCTTCGTCGAGGGGGCCGGCGGGCAGCTTCACGCCCTTTTTGGCCGCAAGCGCTTTCAGCTCGTCGTTGGCCTTCGTGTGGTCTTTCAGGATCATCTCCGCGAGGCCTTTGACCATGGCATCGCTCGATTTCTGCGCCTGCTTGGCCGCTTCCACTTCCATCATCCCGCCGCTGGCGGCTTGGGCCATAAACGCGGCATCGGTGAGCTGGGCGTTTTGCTCGGCGGGGTGGGGAGCGGTGGAGTTCGCGGCGGGGGCACTGGCCTCCGGGGGGGCGCTGGCATCGGCGGGCACTGCTTCGGGGGTGGCGGGCGCGGCTTCGGCCGAAGCCGCCGCGATGTCGCCGCCGTAGGTCGAGCCCTCACGGGCTTGCTGGCAGGCCGCCGCGCTCAGCAGGGCCGCGCTGAGGACAAGGGAAAGAAGGGGCTGACGCATAGAGAGGTACTAACGAAAAAACCGGGCACCCCACGCGGAGCACCCGGTTTTTAGCGTTACGACCGGCGCCGGGCGAAGTTGCCCCCCCGCGCGGCCGCCTGGCCAAACCTACATCTTCATCATGGGGCGGCCGGCTTGCAGATCCTGCGCCATCTTGAGGTGCATTTCGAGCGTCGGGAGGGTCTTGGCGGCGAAGGCTTTCAGCTCCGGCCGGCCGGCGCTCTGGGCAGCGGTTTTGAAGAGGGCGACGGCGGTCTCGTGGCCCTTCACGGCGGAGGTGGCGTAGAGGTCGCGCAGGGCCTTACCGGTAAGCTTTTCGGCCCGGCCGATCATCCCCGTCTGCTCGCGGCTGGGGCGGTCGGTGACGTTCATCTTCTGCGCCTTGGCGATCAGGCGCAGCTCGTCGCCGGCCTTGGTGTGGTCGCGCACCATCGCTTCGGCGAAGCGCTTGAGGTCGTCGTCGGCTTTATCGGCGAGGATGCGCTGGGCCATCTGCACCTCAAACGTGCCGTCGGACAGGGCCGAGTTGACGAAGTTGGCATCGGGCGTCACGGCCGCACCGGGCGCCTTCGGGTCTTCGGCGGGGCGCTCATCGACGCCGGTTACGTCCGTCATGCGCTCGCCGGTAGCGCCGGTTACGTTGGTGGCCGCCGTCGAGTCGCTGCCGGTACCGGCCGCGCCGGCCAGGTCCTGCTGGGTGCCGTTGCCCTTGTTGGTGTCGTCTTCGCTGGTGGTGGGGTTGGCACAGGCGCCGAGCACGGCGAGGGCAAGGTAAAGCGGAAGCTTTTTCATGGGGAAGTTAAATGGGGTATGCGGGAGTAGATGGTACTCCCCGGGGGTTGGCGGCACCTACGCGCCGGCTTGGCGCGGGGTTGGGCGCGGGGCGGGCGACAATAAATTTTTTCATTGCGTTAAACTGTGCCGGGCCGGTCTTCTCTCAGGGTTCAGAAGGCGCGCTTCTCTGCATTGGTTGTTTTTCTTCCCCCATTTTTTTCGCTTCAATCACCATGCGTTTCTCCCCTGCCCTCCGCTTCCGGCTGCCCGTGCTCGCTCTGAGCGTGGCGCTGCTTTCGCTCACCACCGCCTGCGACCGTAACAAGAAAGACGACGTAACGCCTGACCCCGAAGAGCTGCGCATCACCTCCGAAGACCAGGCCACCGCCGAGAACGACGACGCCACCACCGCCGATCTGGTGGAGCAAGACCTGCCCGCCGACGAGAGCCGTGCCATTACCAGCAGCTCGCCCGAGGCCGAGCGCCGCTCCGGGGCCAGTTCCACCGGCTGCGCGACCCGCACCTGGGACCCCGCCACCCGCACCCTTACGCTTGATTTCGGCACCGGCTGCGTCGGCATTGACGGCCGCACCCGCCGGGGCCAGCTGATCTCGGTCTTCACGGGGCGGCCCAACTCGCCCGGCGCGACTGTCACGATCACCCGCCAGAATTACTTCGTCGATGGCAACCAGCACCTGGGCACCAAGCTCATCACCTACACCGACTACAACCAGTGGCGCGTGCAGGTGACGGGCGGCGAGATTCGCTTCGCCGACGGCACCACCGCTACCTGGACCTGCGACCGCACCGTAGCGCGAACCGCCGCCCCGGGCGTGCCCGTGACCCTTACCATCACGGGAGCCGCCAGCGGCGTGAACCGGCGCCACAATGCCTACTCGGCTACTATTGATCCCACCGACCCGCTCGTGAAGCGCCGGCAGGCCGGCTGCGAGGGCCGCCACGTTTTCGTCGACGGCAAGCTCACGATCGTCAACATCGCCCGCGACCGGACGGCCGTGCTCGATTACGATCCCATCGGCGGCGCGCCGTGCGATAAGATTGCCTCCATCTCGGTGAACGGCGGCCCGGCGCGGCAGTTTACGCTGCGCTAGCCGCAAACTCGTCGCCCGATTTCAGCACTGCTGATGAACCGGCCCGCTCCGATAGTTTCGGGGCGGGCCGGTCTGTTGTAGGGTCTTTGCTCCGTCAGCGTCGCAAAAAGTCGGCGAACGACGCTTGCATCCACGCCTTGGCCCGCAGCAGCTGACCGTCCGCGACGGCCGCATCGCGGGCGATCACGCGGCGACCGACATTATCGAATGAGACGTTGCCGGCCGGACTGACGAGGCCAAAGCCATCGTTGAAGACGTAAAAGGCCGCCGGCGCCGGGTGCGGGCGCAGCAGGTCGCGGCTCCACGGCGCCAGGTCGGCCGTCGGCAATCCGAGCTGGGCGAGCAGCGTGGCGAGCAGATCGGTCTGCGAGCCCAGCCGGGAGATGCGCCGCCCGCGCCACGCCGGCCGCAACGCGCCCCCGGTAAAGAGCAGCGGAATACGGAAGCTCGCCGGGTCTGACTCCGAGGTTGGTCCGGGCAGCAAATGGCCGTGATCGGCCACGAGGACCACGAGCGTGGAGTCCCAGAGCACACGATCGGCGCGCAAGCCCGCGAGCAGCCGCCCGACGGCGCGGTCGGTGTAGTGCACGGCATTGCGGAAGCGGCTTGCCTCGTCGGCCCCTGGGAAGGCCACCGGGCCGGGCACATCGTACGGCTCGTGCGACGACAGCGTGAAGACGGTACTCACCCACGGCCGGGGTTGCCGTCGCAACGAATCGGCCAGCCGCGGCAGCAGGTCCGCGTCGCGGACGCCCCACTTCTCATCGTAGAGCCGCGCGGGGAAGTCGCGCTTCTCAAACAGGCGGTCGTAGCCCCCGTTCAGCAGGTACGCCTTCATGTTGGCAAAAGCCAGCTCGCCGCCGTACCAGTACGTCGCGCGGCGGTAGCCGGCGGCCCGCAGGCGGCGGGCCAGGTGCGGCAGATGCTCGGCTTTGCGCGGCACTTTAGTCAGCGAAGTGGTGGGCTGCGCCGGATACCCGCTCAGAATCCCCACCAGGCCTTTTTCGGAGCGGTTGCCGGTCGCGTAGATATCGGTAAACAGCAGCCCCGCGGCGGCAGTGGCGTCGAGGGAAGGGGTCACGCCCCGCTCCCCACCGAGGCTACCGACAAGCTTTGCCGTGAAGCTTTCGAGGATGACGACGAGCACGTTCGGCCGGCGGCCGCGCAGCAACCGCAGGGAGTCGGGCAAGGGCATTGCCACCGAATCGGCTCGGGGAATCATCACCAGGCGGCGGACGGTCGAATCGGGCAGGTACTGATAGGGATTCTGACCCGCGTCGCCCCGCAGCGCGAAGTACAGCAGGTTCCAGCCCGCATTCACGGCGGCGTGATTGGCGAACGGGCGACGCGAAAAATACACGTCGCTCTGGTTGACCGGAATCTGCTGCCACCCGCCGCGCAGGGGCAGCACCAGCAGCGCCGCCCACGCCAGCGCAACGAAGAAATGGCGGGTCGCGGGGCGGGAATACGCCGCTGAAACCCGCCACTGACCACTGAGCATGCGCCACCCTCCCAGCCCCGCCAGCACGAGGGCTACGTACAGCACCACCAACCCGGCAACGGGCGCCGCCCCGGCGGAGGCCGCCATCTCGCGCGGCGTACTAACGTATTGCCAGAGCGTGGTGTCGATCCGAAACCCCCAGTGGCCATAGAGCTCGGCATCCACCACGATCACGAGGGCACTCAGCAGCAGCAGCAGCAGCGTATAGCCCAGCAGCAGGCGCGCGCCGAGGCGGCTAGGCGGCAGGCGACGCCCCACCGCGAGCCCCAGCAGGGCGGGCAGCGCGAAGTAGGCCGCCAGCGAGGCATCGAGGCGCAACCCGTAGAGAAAAGTACGCGCCACGTCGGCGGCGGGCAAGGCGGCGGTTAGCCGGGGGTGCCAGAGGAGGAAAACAGCCCGCGCCAGCGCGAAAAATGCGACCCAGAAGCCCCAGTAAGCCGGCGGAAACAACCAGCCCCGGCGACGGAAAACATTTCCCTGATTCGGCTCCTGATTCGGCATTGAGCGCAAAGCTAGGGGGCCGCCGGAGGTAATTTTGCCCCGTCGGGCAACCAGGCCACGACGTGGGTGCTCTACCTGCCATACCCCTCACCCGGCGCCCCCCATCGCCGGCCTCTCTGCTGAAAACCGTGACCGATCTCGACGCCCTCCTGCCAGCCCTCCGCGAAGGCAACAGCCGCGCGCAGGAACAGCTTTACCAGCGGCTCTCCCCGCGGATGCTGGCCGTCTGCCGACGCTACCTGCGCGACGAGCTGGAAGCCGAAGATGCCCTGGTCGGGGGGTTCGTAAAAGTGTTCAAGTACGTGGTCCAGTTCGAGGGCCGCGGCTCGTTCGAAGGCTGGATTCGGCGGATTATGGTGCACGAAAGCCTCCGGCTACTCCGCAAGCGCGAGCCCCTCCACCTCTCGGTGGATGACTACGAGGGCCAAGCTGCCGCCTCGGCCCCCGCTACCGTCGAGAGCGACCTGGCCGCCGCCGATCTGCTCAACCTCCTGCAAGGCCTACCGGCCGGTTATCGCACCGTCTTTACCCTTTACGCCGTAGAAGGCTACGGTCACCAGGAAATCGCGGATATGCTCGGTATTACGGAAGGCACGAGCAAGTCGCAGTTGTCCAAAGCCCGCGCGATGCTGCAAGGCCAGCTGGCCCGCCGCGGTCAGCGCGCTCCCCAGACCGCCGCGTTCAATCCCGTACCCGCCGGAAAAATGATTTTAGCCTTTTAAGACTTATCAGCGAGCGAAAGTGGTTTCGTCATAAAATATCTCGACGCCACTTAATCCGTAAGCTGCACCCTCACCCTCCGCGTTACGCGCCCCTGCTGAAAACAAGCCGCCCGACACCCGTTACGTGTTTCATCCTCCCTCCTCTCCCAGCCAGACCTTAGAAAAAATGAAGCCCGAAGAACTAGATGAGCTGTTTCGGCGCGGGCTCGCCGACCAGCAATTGCCGCCCCGCCCGGCCGCGTGGTCCGCACTTCAGCAGCGGCTGAATGCGGCCCACGCGTCGACCGCCGAGGACGATACCCTCCCCGCTTTTCTCTTGCGGGGCGCGGAGTCAACGGCGCCCCCGGCGCCTTTTATGACGGCTTCGCGTGGCGGTGCTACCGCCTCGACGGCGTCTGCCGCGTGGTGGCAGCGCCCGGCGTTGCGCGTCGCCGCCGCCGTAACGCTGCTGGTCGGCGGCGGGGCGCTCGCCCTGCGCTCCGGCCTCGCCGCCTATGACGCGACCATCGCGACCGTCGCGAAAATCGATGTCCTGGCGCCGAGCGCGCTGAAGCCCACCGCGCTTGCCCCCGCCGCGGAAATCCGCCCCGAGGGCGAAGGTTCAAGCGATGCCGTCGCGTCAGCGACGAGCGCTCCGGAGGCAGCACCCGCGCTGGCGGCCGTTGCGACCGCTTCCCCGCAAGCTCCCGTAGCGACGATGCCTGACCGGCCAGCCGCGGTAGCAGTAACCGCTGGCGCAAAGCCGGCCTCGGTGGTGCGCCGCCGGTTGGAACCGCACCTTGCGGCGCCAACCATGGTAGCCTCGGCACCGACGCGGCGCTCGTCGCTCGACTCGCAGGCCGTGGCGAGTCGCGCCTCGCAGGAG
>JBKJUQ010000455.1:0-2392 GCA_046590685.1 Hymenobacteraceae bacterium | reverse complement strand
GTACACGTGTAATTTGAGGGCGTACTGAGCAGGTAATCGATGTACTTCGCTTGGCTGAACATAGGCAGGTATTTTCCTCAAGGTACCACGCGCTGCGTAAGTCCTGTGGAAAGATGGCCAGCCCTTCCACACTGGCGGTGACGGGCGCACGGGCACCGGGGCTCCCACTACGTATATGTTCGATGGCGACCCCGTGACCGGCACCGGCTGGACGGAAGCCACCGCCGGCATCCCCCCCGGCGACCGGCGCGGCCTAATCACTGCGGGTCCTTACACGTTCGACCCCGGCCAGACCCGCACCTTCGAGGTAGCCTATGTTTTCGGACAATCGCCGCAGCCTGGGGTGAACCCAGGCATTGTGCGGATGCGGGAAAAAGTTAATCAGCTACGGGCGCAATATGCAGCAGGTACGTTGAGTACCCCACACGCCTTGGAAAAGGCCGCCACCCTCGCCCTCTCGCCCAACCCGGCATCTCGTACGGCCACGATCCACGCGGCGCTGCCGGTGGGCACGGCGGCGGCCACGCTCACGCTGCGCGACGGCCTCGGCCGCCCGGTCCGCACCGTCGGGGTGCGCGGCGCCACTACCGCGCTCGACCTGCGCGGCCTCCCCGCCGGGCTCTACCACGCCTCCCTCACCGGTGCCGATGACCGCGCCCTGGCCAGCCAGCGGCTGGTGATCGCGGGCGAGTAACGGAAGACAAGAACTGCCTAAACCAATTCAGCAACGCGGCGCCCGGAAGCTTTCCGGACGCCGCGTTGGCGTTTGGGCCCAGCCAACCCCTACCGCGCCGCTTCCTCCTGGCCGGCCAGGTAGGCGTGGTCGCGCAGCACGGTGCCCAGAAACCACGGCGCGGGCTGGTTGATGGGGTGCGGAATGCCCGTCAGCTCCTGCACGCGCTGCACGGTCTGGGTAAGCAGGTGCTGATCGCCGCGGCGCAGGCCTTCGGCTAACAGTTGGCGAATGAGCGTGACGTCGCGATCAGACAGCTGCGCGGCCTGCGGGAACGTGACCTGGTAGCTGCTCGCGGTGGCCGGGTCGCTGGCGGTACCGCCGAACGTGCTGGCGCGCAGACCAGCGCGGGCGCGCATCTTCACCACCACGGTGCCGGCAGTGAGGTCGCCGAGGCGCTGGCCGTTGGACGTAATGAGCATGGACAGTAAGCCAATGCCGCCAAACGGGAATAGATCGACCGGCGCGAGCAGCCAGCGCAGCAGGTAATCGCCCACGCCGGGCGCGACGCCGCTTTTCTTGACCACCCGCAGGTCGCGCGCGTGCTTGCCGAGCGTCCGGCCGTCGAAGAGCGACTCGGCGAGCACCGAATACAGCAGCACCGGCAGGTACAGGGCAAACCCCACCAGCGGCGGCAGATTCAGCTGAAGTTGACTGACGACGGCGCCGACTACCCCGGCGTACGCGACGTAGACCGCCCAGTCGATCAGGGTGGCGAGGATGCGGTCGCCGACGGACGCGATTTCATACTCGACGGTAACGTTTTGGGTGGTTTGGATGCGGATAGAAGGCATTGCACCACGAATGTAGGGGCTGGCCCCGACCGCCGGCGGCGTGGGCCGGCAGCGGTCCGTACCTTTCCCCAGCCAACTCTTGCCGCCATGCGCGAAGCCGTTTTCCTTGCCCGTAATCGCGCCCGCTGGCAGCAGTACCAGCAAGCCCCCGCCGGAAGTCCCGACGAGCTGGCAGCCCGCTTTGTGGCCGTCACCGACGACCTGGCGTACGCGCGGACGTTCTACCCCGATTCGCCCATCACGCGCGATCTCAATGAGCTGGCGGGGCAGTTTCACCAGCGGCTTTACCGCACCAAGCGCGAGCGCACGAACCGGTTCTGGCACTTCTGGCGCACCGAGCTGCCCCTGGTGGTGGCGCGTCACCAGCGCACCCTGGCGTTCGCGCTGGGCTTCTTCGTGTTCTGCGCGGTGCTGGGGGCGTGCTCGGCGGCCCTCGACGACACCTTCGTGCGCCTGGTGATGGGCGAACAGTACGTCAACATGACGCTCGACAACATCCGCCGGGGCGACCCGATGGCCGTGTATAAGGGCGGGCAGGAAAGCACCATGTTTTTGCAGATCACGCTCAATAACGTAACCGTCGCGCTGCGCACCTTCGCGATGGGGGCGCTGGCCGGCATCGGTACGGCGTACGCGCTGTTCCAGAATGGCGTCATGCTCGGGGCGTTTCAGTATTTCTGCTACGAGCAGGGCGTACTGGTGCCGTCGCTGCTCACCATCTGGATTCACGGCACCCTCGAAATCTCCGCGATCGTGCTGGCAGGCGCCGCCGGATTCGTGCTCGGCCGCGGGCTGCTGCTGCCGGGCACCTACCCGCGCGGCGCGAGCTTCCGGGCCAGTGCCCGCGAGGGCCTCAAGCTCGTGC
>JBKJUQ010000400.1:0-32479 GCA_046590685.1 Hymenobacteraceae bacterium | reverse complement strand
GCCCGGGATTTAAATCCCGGGCAAGGGAGGAGTACCCGGCCCGCCGAACCGCTGCACATCCCACCACCGAAACAGCGTGATGAGGCCCCACGCCTCGGCGCCGAGGTCGTGACGGCCGGACTGGAAGCGCGCCAGGAACTGCTGGGTGCGGCCGTAGTCGAGGTGCTCGAAGAGCGGGTGGTCGGGGCGCCGCAGCGGGTCGAAGAGCCAGCCGTACGCGGGCAGCCGCAGCCAGCGGGTGAGGGGCAGGCCGAAGCCTTCCTTGCGCCGGGTGGTGAAGGGCTGGCCGCCGCGATCATCGAGCAGCGCGCGCAGCATCCATTTCGGACCGTGGCGGAGCAGCTCGTGGGCCGGCAGCTGGCCGACGTACGTCGTCAGGTCCTGATCGAGGTACGGCGTGCGTACTTCGAGGCCGTGGCGCATCCCCATCTGGTCGGTGAGGGCTAGGACGTCGTCGGGGAGATAGTACTCGCGGTCGTGGTCGAGCAGCAGCGACTCGTCGGCGGGGTGCCACGGCTCCGGGAAGCGGCGTTGCACCGTGCGCAGCAGGTGCCGGAGGGCGGGGTCGAGGGCGGTCAGCTCGCGCGCCAGGGCCGGCCCCGAACCTTTCGGCTGGAGCTTGGTCAGCAGCTTGCGCGCCAGCTGAAGCTGCTCCCGGCCGGGTAGGTTGTACCCCGTGGGCAGGGCGCGGCCCAGGAGCCGCAGCACCGGCGCGACCGGCGTGAGCCACAGCTGGTACCGCCGCAGCCACTCATAGGCGCGGTGCCGGTTGTAGCCGCCGAACCATTCGTCGGCCCCGGCGCCGCTCATCACCGCTTTCAGGCCGGCGGCGCGCGTCTGTTGGGCGAGCCACCACGTCAGCAGTCCGGCCGAGTCGGCAATCGGCTGCCCGAGGGCGGCGAGCGCCTCATCGGTGTGTTGGAGCAGCGTATGGTCGACGGCTATTTCCGTGAAGTCGGCGCCGAACTGCGTCGCCGCCCGGCGGGCGTACGCGTGGTCCTGGGAGCCGAAGGAGCCTTCCGTGGGCGCCAGACTCACCCCCACGCACGGGGGGGGCGGCCCGACCTCGCAGGCCAGCGCCAGCAAGAGGGTCGAGTCGACGCCGCCGCTCAGCCAGAGGCCCACGGGCACGTCGGCCCGCTGGTGGCGCGTCAGGCTCTGGTGCAGCAGCGGCAGCAGGTGGGTGCGCCACTCGGCCGGGGAGGGGAGGGGGTCTTCGGATTCGAGCGCCGGCCGGCTCTGCCGGAAAGCCGGCCACAAGCTCGTCACCCTCGACGACCATTGCGCGTGCGTATCGGGGCGGAGCGCGCTCACGCCGGCCACCAGCGTGCGGGGCGCCCGCACGTAGCGGTACGTCAGGTAGGCTTCCAGCTCCGCCGGCCCGAGCGAGTCGGCCGCCACGACGCCGCTCACCCGCACGGCGCCCACCTCCGAGGCGAACGCCACGCCCTCACTCGATTCGGCGTAGAACAGCGGCTTGATGCCGGCCGCATCGCGGGCCACGAGCACCCGCCCGTTGTCGGTATCGTAGAGCACCAGGGCATACATACCGCGCAGCTTCGGCAGCGCCGCGGCGCCCTCGCTGATCAGCAGGCGCAGCAGCGTTTCGGTGTCGCTGTGGGTGCGGAACTGCTCGCCGGCTTCTTCCAGCTCGGCCCGCAGCTCCGGCCAGTTATAGATCTCCCCGTTGAATATCAGCGCGTAGCGCCCATCGGGCGAGCGCATCGGCTGGTTCGCCGCATCGGAGAGATCCACGATCTTGAGCCGGTGATGGCTCATATAGACCGTGCCGGGTCCGCCGTCGCCAAACTGCACCGTGCCGTGCCCCTCGGGGCCCCGGTGGGTGATGGCGGCGTCCATGCGGGCGGCCGCGGCCGCGCCGAGCCGCCCGGTGCGGTCGAACAGGAAGGAGAAGCCACACATCAGCTGGCAGTGGGGGAAGAGGAAACGGGCGAAACGGCAGCGACTGGCGCAGTCAGCCCCAGGCCGGCCAGGCGGGCGGCCTTGCGTTGGGCCAGCTCGTAGTAGCGGCAAATGTCGGTCAGGGGGCATTCGGCGCACTTCGGCTTGCGCGCCACGCACACGTAGCGGCCGTGCAGGATGAGCCAGTGGTGCGCCTTGGGGACTTGGAAGGTTGGGATGTGCCGCATCAAGGCCAGCTCCACGGCCAGCGGCGTTTTGGCGCTCGCCGGCACCAGCCCAATGCGGTGCGAGACGCGGAAGACGTGCGTATCGACCGCCATCGTCGGCTGGTTGAAGATGACCGAGGCGATCACGTTCGCCGTCTTGCGGCCCACGCCGGGCAGGGTTTGCAGCGCCTCGACGGTGGCGGGCACCTCGCCGCCGTATTCGCTCACGAGCCGCGCGCCGAGCCCCGCCAGGTGCTTGGCCTTGTTGTTCGGGTACGAGACGGAGCGAATCTGCTCGTAGATCTCTTCTACGGAAGCCGCCGCCAGCGCCGCCGCGTCGGGGAAGCGAGCGAACAGCGCCGGCGAAATTTGATTGATGCGTTTATCGGTGCACTGGGCGGCCAGCACCACGGCTACCAGCAGCTCGTACGGCGAGCCGTACCGCAGCTCGGTTTCGGGCTCGGGCTCCGCGGCGGCAAAGCGCGCAAGCAGCTGGGCGTAGCGGTCAGAGGTTTTCATCAGAGAGTTTGCGGTAAAGGTCGTCTGAACTGTGAGATGTGAAGTGTGAAGTGTGAACTGTGAACTGAGAACTGAGAACTGTGCAACGGGAGATACGAACTTGCATCCCGGATCGCCTACGTCGCAAGCCTAGGCTGAAATGCGAACAGGGAATGGGGAAAAGGAAACGGATAGATTGACCGCAAGGTCCCCACCTGCTCACCTTTACATCCCCGACTTCACACTTCACATCTCACACTTCACATCTCTCAGTTCACACTTCTCAGTTCACACTTCTCAGTTATCAGTTCTCAGTTATCAGTTCACATCTCACAATTCAGAATGATCTCCCGTCCCCTCCCCGGCGAGTACGCGCCCTACTACGAAACGTACTTCGCCCGCCTGCCCCCTGAGGGTGAACTATTGCCGCTCCTGCGCGAGCAGCCCGCCGCCCTGCGCCACCTGCTCACCGGCACCACCGACGCGGAAGCGGGCCAGCCGTTCGCCCCCGGCAAGTGGACGCTTAAGCAAGTAGTCACGCACCTGATCGACAGCGAGCGGGTCTTCGCCTATCGCGCCATGGCCATCGCGCGCGGCGAGCAGCAGCCGCTGCCCGGTTTCGAGCAGGACGACTACGTCGCCAGCTCAGGCGCCAACGACCGCAGCCTGACCGATCTGCTCGCCGAACACGCCGCGCAACGGGCCTCTACCGTCGCGCTGCTGGCCGGTTTACCCACCGTGGCTCACGCGCGCACCGGCACCACCAGCAACACCCCCGGCGTGAGCGTACGGGCCATCGCGTGGGTCATCGCGGCCCACGAAGCCCACCATCACTACCTGCTCGCCGCGGCCCGCCACCACGCCGCGTAGGGGAGGCAGCCGGGAAAATTAGCGTAAAAGTTTGCCCGAAAGAAAATAGCCCGTACTTTTGCGCTCCCAAACGCCACGAGGGCCCGCTGGAACCGCCAGCGCGCACGGGGCAATTTGTTTAACGGGGGCATCGCATAGTGGCAATTGCGGGGGACTGTAAATCCCCTCCTTCGGGTTCAAAGGTTCGAGTCCTTTTGCCCCCACCAAACAAACTGGGTTTGAGGTTTTGACGAGCGGAAGTCGCGCGGGCACTGTCCGCGCTCCGGCTTTCCAGCTTTTGTCGGCCCCTTGCCCATTATCGCGGAAGTAGCTCAGTTGGTAGAGCGGCAGCCTTCCAAGCTGCAGGTCGCGGGTTCGAACCTCGTCTTCCGCTCTTGCTTGGTTGATGGATTTTGGTTGATAGTTGATGGTTTTTAACCAGCTCAACCATCAACCGAAAACGATCAACCATCAACTAAGAACAACGCCGTTGTAGCTCAGGGGTAGAGCACTTCCTTGGTAAGGAAGAGGTCCGGGGTTCAAATCCCCGCAACGGCTCACGATTGCGCGTTCGCGCAAACCGGCGGATACGGAACGGCTCGCGCTTGGTCGCGCGGGGTTCCGTATCTTCGCGTTCGCAAGTCCGCAACCAACTCCCAAGCCTTAACTTTTTATTTTCCCGCCCGATGGCAAAAGAGAATTTTGATCGTTCCAAGCCCCACGTCAATATCGGCACCATCGGTCACGTTGACCACGGCAAGACGACGCTGACGGCTGCCATCACGATGGTGCTGGCAAATAAAGGTCTGGCGCAAAAGCGCGACTTCTCCTCGATCGACAACGCTCCCGAGGAGAAAGAGCGCGGTATCACGATCAACACCGCCCACGTAGAGTACTCGACCGTCAACCGCCACTATGCGCACGTTGACTGCCCGGGTCACGCTGACTACGTGAAGAACATGGTGACGGGCGCGGCCCAGATGGACGGCGCTATCCTCGTGGTAGCCGCGACCGACGGCCCGATGCCCCAAACCCGCGAGCATATCCTGCTCGCCCGTCAGGTGGGCGTGCCCCAGCTGGTGGTGTTCATGAACAAAGTGGACATGGTGGATGACCCCGAGCTGCTCGAGCTCGTGGAGATGGAGATCCGGGAGCTGCTCTCGTTCTACAACTTCGACGGCGACAACATCCCCGTCATCCAGGGTTCCGCGCTCGGCGGCCTGAATGGTGACGAGAAGTGGGTGAAGACGATCGAGGAGCTGATGGACGCGGTTGACTCGTTCATTCCGATCCCCGCGCGTCTCACCGACCTGCCATTCCTGATGCCTGTCGAGGACGTGTTCTCGATCACGGGTCGCGGTACGGTAGCTACCGGCCGGATCGAGCGTGGTATCGTGAACTCGGGCGAGCAAGTCGAAATCCTCGGGATGGGCGCGGAGAACCTCAAGTCGGTCGTGACCGGCGTCGAGATGTTCCGCAAGATCCTGGATCGCGGCGAAGCGGGCGACAACGTCGGCCTGCTGCTCCGCGGGATTGAGAAAGAGGCTATCCGTCGCGGGATGGTTATCTGCAAGCCTAACTCGGTGACTCCCCATAAGAAGTTCAAGGCTGAGGTGTACGTGCTCTCGAAAGAGGAAGGCGGCCGCCACACCCCGTTCTTCAACAACTACCGTCCGCAGTTCTACTTCCGCACCACGGACGTGACCGGTATCATCACCCTCGCCGAAGGCGTGGAGATGGTAATGCCCGGCGACAACGTGACGATCACGGTGGAGCTGATCAACGCGGTGGCAATGGAGAAAGGCCTCCGCTTTGCTATCCGCGAAGGCGGCCGCACGGTGGGTGCCGGTCAGGTGACCGAAATCCTCGACTAGTTTCACCTGCGGTAGCTTCGGCCGCCGCACGCTGACTATCCAACGCCGCTTCTGCCTTCGGGTGGGAGCGGCGTTTTGGCATGTATACTCGTCGTGGTACCTGCCGGCGTTGCGCTGCACGGGGAGGTACTCGCCGGTGGCCGCCCCCCAACGCTGCCGGTCCGCTGGCCCCTACCTTCAACCGCTGATGCCCCCTAATCCCTCCCGGCTCGTAACGGTTGCCCTCCTGACTATCAGCCTGGGCAGTTGCCGTTCGGCGGCGAAGCCCAAGTTTCGGCCCGCGCCGCCGTGGCTGGGCCGAGCAGGTGCTCTATCGGTACCGCCACCAGCCAAACCCCCGATGACTCGGCAGGCACCGCTGGCAAATCCGCCATCTGCCGCGCCTCCGCTGGTAAGCGAAGCAGCGGCGGAGGATCTACCCGAGCCCGAGCCGGTTGATTCGACCGTTTCGGACTTGGTCCCGGCGCCATCGCCGGTAGTACCGCGCGTGGCGCCGGCCGCTTCACCGATCTCCCAGCCGGCCCCGCGGCGACGGCTGCGGGCGTTACGCGTCGTGGGCGCGGTAGCCGGTGGGGCAGGGGGCGCGGCGCTGGTCGTGCTGGGAGTCGGGGCGGCGCCCGCCACGCTGGGGGTGGGCATCGCCCTAACGGTGCTGTTTGTGGTGGGTGGTGCGGTGGTGCTGGCGATTCGGCGGCTGGCCCGCAAGCGGAAGCCGCCGGCGTGAGGTTACCCTGACGAACCCTGTGCTGAGCCGGTCGCTCCATCTTCTCCCTTACAGCCGCCGTCACTCACGACCCGGCTTTCCCTAGGCGCCACCCGCTACGGCTGCGGCCGACAGCTCGGCTCCAGTGCCCGTCGCGCCGCCCGCGCCCGCCGTGCCTTGGGCGGAAGACCTGCCGCTGGGCGAGGCGTTCTTCCTGCGCGGCCCCTCCGGGCTGGAGAAAGTAGCCACACCGACATCGTGTACCTGGAAGCCGGCGAGAAGTACACGACTCTGGTGCTGACCTCGGGGCGCAAGCGCCTGCTACGGCTGGCCCCGCGCGAGGTAGCGCTGGAATTGGCCCACCACGGCTTCGTGCGGGTGCACCGCTCGACGGTCGTCAACCTGCGCTACCTGACCGGCCTCGGCCCCACGGCTCACACGGTCCAGGTAGGCGCGCACACGCTGCCGCTGGGTCGGGCCTTCAAAGACGAACTGCTGCAACACGTAAAGCACTTGCGGCAGACTTAAGGTCGCCGCCCGGACATAGGGCGGGGCGCCGGCCTTGATGACGTGCGGAGCGCGGCAGCGCCGAAAATGTAGCGTGGGGCGCTGGCCTGGTTAACGCGCGGAGCGCGGCAGCGCTTTCGCGATAAGCTTTGGGCGCCGTTCTACCGTTTTACTCGCTTCGCTCGTCGCGGGCCAGCGCCCCGCGCTACATCCCGCGTTACGTTGCTCGGCGTGCGCCAGCGGGCCAGGCGCCACCCGCGAAAGGGTTGACGCTCCGCCCGGCTGGCAGTGGGCTACCGCACCCGCTCCTGCAGCTGCTTGAGGGCGGAGGGACTGTTCTCGAAGCGTTCGTCGCCGCAGTACACGAACTCATCGTCGTAGTGCGTGATGAAAACCGCGTTGAGGCTGGTGCGCCGGTTGACGCGAATGAACGCCGCGTGCAGGCTGGCCGGCAGCAGGCTGTCGAGCACGTAGCTCAGGGAACCCCGAATCGGGTAGCCGAGCCGGTTGGCGCCGGTACGCAGGGTCACGTAGTTCTTGCCCGCTTCGATGCAGGAAACGTCGGCCCACTGCACCCGGTGGTTGGTGTCGCCGAGCTTGACGAAAAAATACTCGGGCGGCTCCGGGCCGGCGGCGAGCGATGCGGTGGGCAGCGGCGCGGCGCGATGGGCCAGGCTGTGCGCAATGGCCGTCTGGATGGTGGCGAAAAGCGCCGCGCCGTTGACGGGCTTGATGAGGTAGCCGCTGGGGGCCAGGCGCGTGGCCTGTCGGATGGTATCGAGGTCGTTGTAGGCCGTCAGGAAAATGAAGGGTGGCGGCGCGGTCTGCGCGCTCAGCAGCTGAGCGAGCGCCAGGCCGTCGCGCGCCGGGTCGGCGCTGCCAAGGTTGATGTCGAGCAGCACCAGGTCGGGCGCGTATTGCGCGAAGGCGGCCACGGCCTGCGCGTAGGAGTAGCACGTATCGAGCACCTCGTAGCCGAGGTCTTCGAGCGTGAGGCGCACGTTTTCGGCGATCAACGCTTCGTCTTCGACGATGAGGAGCGAGATCTTGGCGGGGGCGTTCATCGGCGGGAGAGGGGTGAAGGTAGGCGCTCGGGACAGGCGGCGCATTGCGTGGGGAATCGGCGCCCGCCTAGGGTAGACGATACCCGCCTGGGGTAGGCGACTACGCCAACCCCAGGCTGTGGTATGGAACCCCTTCAGGGTTCGCGGCTCCGCAAACTCGCTCAATCGCAACTCGCTCAATCGCAAATCACTCAATCGAAAATCACGCAATCACTCCCCCGTCGGAATGCAGAGCTCGTAGTGGTAGGGGTGGTCGTCGAGGGTGCGCAGCGTAGCGCCGAGCTGGCGGGTGAGGAGCTTGATGATCTGGGTGCCGAGCCCCGAGGAGGCGAGCGTGGCGGTGCGGCCCCGGCCCGGCAAGGTCGGCAGGGAGCCGATGGCCGGCCCGCTATCGGCGTACTGGATGCAGACTTCGTGCGCCCGGGTACACATCGAGACGTTGATTTCGAGGACGCCATTGTCGGCGTCGGCGTACTTGATCGAGTTCGTGACCCACTCGTTGAGGATCAGCGAGACGGCGAAGTAGGCGTTCACGGGCAGGTGCAGCGCCTCGGTGCGCAGGTGCGTGATTACCTGTCGGTCGTTGGCCAGGCAGCTTACCACCGCCGAGATCAGCTCGGTGAGGTAGCGGCCCAGGTCGAGCCCCTCGGGGTTGACCAGCAGCTGGTTGTGCAGCGCCGCGATGCTCTCCACCCGCAGGCGCGCGGCTTGCAGGTTTTCGATCACCTCCTCGTTGTCTGAGCGCCGTTCCTGCATCTGCAGCAGGCTGAAGATCATGTGCAGGTTGTTTTTGACCCGGTGCTGAATCTCCTTATTGAGCAGCTCGACCTGGGCGACTTTGTCGTCGAGCTGGTGGTTGACGACGGCCAGTGCTTGGGCCTGCCCGCGCGAGGCCTGCCGCTGGCGGTAGAGGCGGAAGGTCAACAGCGAAATCACGACCAAGGCGCCGCTCAGTACACCCACGATGAGACGCCGAGCGGTCTCCTCATATTCGCGCTGGCGCTGGGAGGCGCGCGCTTCTGATTCGATCAGCGCCTGCCGGAGACGGGCGTCGTCGGCGGCGGAGGTATTGTGGTCGATCATGTCGATCACCACTCGCAGGTTGTCGGCGGCGGCGCGGTACTGGCCGGCGGCGTACGTGAGCTGCGCCAGGTTGCGGATGTAATAAAACCGGTCGAAAGAGTTTTGGGCGCGGTCGTACGCCAGCCGTAGCGAGTCGAGGTACGGGGTGCCGAGTGCCTTGGCCGGCCCCAGCAGATCGAGGCGGCTCCGCACCAGGTAGTAGTGGGTGAGGTAGTCGTAGGTAGCGGGGTCGTTGCGGATCCAGGCGCGGCGCGTGAGGTGGCGCAGGATGGAGTCGGCAAGCGGATAGGCGCGTACTTCCGTCGCACTCAGCGCCATCTCGACGGTGAAGGGCACCCGGCGCAGCAGCGTATCGGGGCGGGTGCGCAGCTCGTGGTACAGGCCGCGCAACACGGCCACGGTGCGGGCCGAGTCGGGGATCTTGTCGTAGGCGTGGGCTACCAACTGCCGGACGTAGAGGTAGCGCACGTACTGGTCGGGCAGGCGCCGAAACAGGCTGGCGGCCTGCTGAAAGGTGGCCACCGTCTTCAGCGGCTGCTGGTTCCAGGCGTCGTACACCCGGCCCTTGGCGAAAACGGCTTCGGCGAGCAGCAGCGTATCGGCCGAGCGCTGGGCGATGGCCTGGGCGCGGTCGTAGTAGGTCAGGCTCTGGTTCAGGGTTCGCAGCCCGGCCTTTTGGGCATACACCGAATCGCCGGCCCGCACCAGCGCAAAAAACCGCTGACGAATTACTGCCTGCCCCCACGCGGGGGCCGCCACCAACAGCAGACCCAACAGCCCCAACACGCCCCGCAGCGCGTGGCACTGCTCCCCGTTACGGCCGCGCCTGTCCTTCCTCCAACCGGCTGCTTTCATCACCCACAAAAGTACCCGCCGCCTCCCCGGCCGGCCGCCGCCTTCAACCTCAAAAAAAACGAGCTTCGTGCTCAAAGTTAGCCGCCGCTGGTGGGGGCGGTTTATATTCATTACCCCGTTCGCCCCGCGCCCAGGCTGCCCGTTTTCAAAACGACTGGCTAACGACTGGCTGTGGAAAGAGCGCACGCGGCGAGGCGAGCAGGCCGGGGCATCGGACAGGTATGTAGCCGTTTGGGAAAATCTCCCAAATGTCTACCCTCCCCCCACCGGGCACTACTCCGACCCGAAAACGCCCCCCGAACCGACTGCGACCTCAAAAACCCCCGGCTTCAACCTCATTTTTTTGGCGACGGGCAGGGGAGCAACGGACTTTTGGGCACCGGCGGCGCTGCACCCCGGCCGCGGAAGGTCCGCGCCAGGTGCCGCCGGGGTTTTTCTTTATCCTCCTCCCCGTTATGCGTTCAAATACCTCTTCCTGCTTCGGCGGGGCCGTACTGCCCGGCTGGCGGCCATTGCGGCGGCTGGCCGCGGTCGGGCTGGTACTGACCGGCAGCTTGCCCGCTTGGGCGCAACGCGCCACGCCGGCGGGTGCTCCTAATCCAGTGGTCAGCAGTCAATCGCCGGCGCGTAACAGTATTGCTGCAGTGCGTTCGGCTAACGTTGTGATCAACCTCAATACGTTCAATGCGGGCCTGAACCCAGCCACGGCGGGGAAGGTGCGGGTATTCTCGGCGCAGCGCGGTGGCCAACTGGTGCGCGGGGGTAATGTCACGGTCAGCGGCGACATCATCACCGTGAACCCAGCCACCGACTTCAACCCCGGCGAGACGCTTTTCCTAAGTGTACCGCCGGGCGTCGAGAACAGCGTCGGCCAAGCCGCAATGCCTTACGTGGCGCAGTTTACGGCCGGCGTGAGCGCCAGCAGCCCCGGCACCTTCGGGGGAGGCGCTGACCTGAGCCTGGCCGCCAGCCCGCTGGCGACTGCCTTCGGCGACCTGGACGGCGACGGCGACCTCGACCTCGCCGCCGCGTCGGCCAATAATACAGTAGCCATTCGCCTCAACGACGGCAGCGGCACCTTCAGCGGCAGCGGCAGCGTGGGCGTGGGGCCGCTGCCCACCCGCGTGCTGCTCGGCGACGTGGACGACGACGGCGACCTGGATATCGTCACGGTCAATTCGGCGCAAGCACCCCCGTTCACGGGGTCGGGCCTGAGCGTCGCGCTCAACGGCGGCAGCGGCAGCTTCGGCGCGGCGACCAACTACCCCGCGTCGGACTTTGCGATAGAAGCCGCCCTGGGCGATATCGACAGCGATGGCGACCTCGACCTGGTAAAGGCCGATAATGACGGCGGGCTGAATATGTTGCTCAACAACGGTCTGGGTGCCTTCGGGACGCCGACAGCCATCAGCAGCATCCGCGCGCAGGGGATGAAGCTGGGCGACGTGGACAACGACGGCGACCTCGATATCGTGGTGGCCGACTACAACAGCACCCTCGTGCGGGTCTTCGGCAACAACGGCTTTGCCACGTTCAGCCCGGCGGGCACCGTGAGCGTGGGCACCGGCACGTTTGGCGCGTACCGCGTGGGCTTGGCCGACCTGGACGCCGACGGCGACCTCGACTTGGTAGCCAATATGATCAACTCGAACCAGTTGAAAATAAGCAAAAACAACGGCGCGGGCAGCTTCGGCACGCCCGTGACCGTGGCGACCGCGACGCAGGAGGTGTTCACCTTCGGCGACATCGACGGCGACGGCGACCTCGATCTGGTGGGCAACGACGAGCGGGGGGGGAATAGCCAGGTCGTCGTTCACCGCAACGATGGCAGCGGCAACTTGGGGGCGGCTACGTCGGTGAGCGTGAATGGCAGCAATTACGGAGTTGCCCTGGGCGATGTGGACGGTGATGGCGACCTCGACCTGGCCTCCGCCAACAACGGCACCCTCACGGTGAGCATCCGCTTCAATCGGGTGTTCGTCCCCGCCCCCACCCTCACGAGTCTCTCTCCCACGAGCGGCCAGGCCGGCGCGAGCGTGACCCTGACGGGTACCGCCTTCACCGGCACCACCGGCGTGAGTTTCAACGGCACGGCGGCCACCTTCACGGTGGTCGATGCCACCACCATCACCACCACGGTGCCCGCAGGCGCCACCACCGGCAACGTGATCGTGACCACCCCCAGCGGTCCCTCCAACGGCGTGAACTTCACCGTGGAGCAAGACCTGGTGGTGACGGCGCTCAACACGCCGGGCGGTGGCCTCTACCACGACGTTACGGTCGAAAGCGGCGGCTCGCTGGTGCTTTCCAGCGACCTGACCGTCATGGGCACCCTCACGGTGCGCAACGGCGGAGCGCTGTTCGCCAACACCGCTGGTGGCAACTGCCGGACCATCGATGGCGCCGGCAATTTCGTGCTCGAAGCCGGCGGGTTATTCAGCATCTGCGACCCCCTGGGCATCACCCTCAGCGGCGCCACGGGGCAGGTGCAGGTCACCGGCTCGAGGTCCTACTCGCCGCAGGCGCGCTACGCTTACACCCGGGCCGGCCGCCGCATAACAGGAACCTCCGTCACGGGCAATGGCCTGCCGGCGCAAGTAGATGCCCTCGGCATCAACGCCCCGGTCAATGTGCTGTTGAGCCAGCCGGTAGCCATCAACCATGACCTTTCGCTCTATGGCGTCGGCAACCTCGATGTCAATGGCCAGTCGCTGACGCTGCTGTCGAGTGCCGTGGGCACGGCCTTCGAACACGAGTACGCCGCCGGCAAGGTGCTGGGCACGGTGACGGTGCAGCGCTACGTGGGCGGCCCCACCACGGTCAGCTACCGCCACCTCAGCGCGCCGGTGCAGAACAGCACCGTCGCCGACCTGGCCACCACCGGCTACGCGCCGCGCGTGACCCCGGCCTATAACGCGCTGCCCACCCCGACGCTACCCACGGCAAGTTTCCCCAGTATCTTCGGGTATGACGAGACGCGTGGCGGCACCACGGCGGCCTTCCAGAGCTTCAACACGGGCTACTACTCGCCGGCGGCCCTGAGCAGCGCGCTCACGCCGGGCCTGGGCTGGTCGGTGCTGATCAAAGGCGGCACCACGCCCGATTTCGTCGGCACCCTCGCCAGCGGCTCCGTGCCGCGCAGCCTGAGCGTAACGGGCCTGGCCGGCAGCGGCAAGCGCGGCTGGTTCCTGCTGGGCAACCCCTACGCCGAAGCCATCAACTGGGATCTGGCCACCATTCCGGCCGGGCTGGACGCGGCGGTGTACGTCTGGTACTCTACGGGCGGCGCCACGGGTGCCTACCGCACCCGCGTAGGCGGGGCCGGCAATCTGGTCAATGGCGAGATCGGGCTGGGGCAAGGCTTCTTCGTGCACGCTTCGGCGCCCACCACCTTCACCTTCAGCAACGCCATGCGGGTGGACGAGAGCTACGGCCTGGGCCTGGGCCGGGCGGCCCAAACAGCCCAACCGGCGCCAGTACGTCCCTCGCTGACCCTGACCCTGACCGACGCGCGCGGCCAGCAAGACGCCGTGACGGTGCTGGCGCGGGCCGGCGCCACGGCGAGCTTCGACGGCGCCTACGACGCCCTACGCCCCGGCCGCAACGTGGGCGTGCCGACCCTGGCAGCGCTCATCGACGGCCAGGAAGGAATGGTGTCGGCGCTGCCGGCGCAGGTGGCGCAAGGCCAGTCCGCTACGGTCGAACTCACGGCCGTGCTGCCCACCGCCGGCCAGTACACCCTGGCCGTCGGCGCGCTGGCGAACTTCGCCGGCGCCTCCGTGGAGCTGCTCGACCGGCTGACCAACACCCGCTACGACCTGACGACGGCGCCGGTCGTCACCCTGACGGCCACGCGCGATAAGGCAGAGGTGACCGGCCGCTTCGCCCTCGTCTTCAACGGCCAGCGCGTGCTGGGCACGGCGGCGCAAATCGCACCTCTTTCCCGGTTGACTCTGTTCCCCAACCCCAACCCCGCCGGCACCTCGGTGCGCGTGGCGGGTTGCCTGGCCGACGCGTCCGTAACGCTCTTCGATCTGGCCGGCCGGCGCGTGGCGTCGGGCATGGCTGATGCCACCGGCACGGCCGAGGTATCGGTGCGCGGGCTGGCGGCCGGCGTGTACTCGGTGCGCGCCGCCGATGGGCGCACCACCCGCCTGGTGGTGGAATAGGTGCCTGAAATCAGGAGCGGAAGCATTTGACTGCCGCCGAAACCAAACAGGCCGGGCGCGTCGCGTTCGGCCTGTTTGCGCTTCAGGCCGGGCGCAACGATGCATTTTTTCGGCTTCGACCTCAAAAAGCTCCGGGTTCAGCCTCAATTTTTTGGGGGGCGGGGCGGGCGGGGCGGAATTTTATTCCCTGCCGATGCCGCCTGGTGCCGCCTGCCTGCTCCTCGCGGGCGTGGCTAACGGGTCAGGCGTCTGCATCGTCTCCAGTACGCTATCGCGCCTCCTGACTTATGCACCACTCTTCTAAGCGGCTTGAAAAAGAACTCATCCACCTGACTCCGCCCGGCGCCTCCGTCCTGCGGCGGTTGCTTCTGGTGCTGGTGCTGCTCGGCGCTGCGGCGCACACCGCGTGGGCGCAGGCCCCGCCCACCTGGCAGTTCGCGGTGGCGAGCGGGCAGCAGCCACTTGGTAAAGTGGTAGTGCGGGCCACGACCGTGACGAGCGGCGGCGACGTGTACGTGGCCGGCTCCTACACGGGCACGGCCACCTTTGGCGCCTACACCGCCACGAGCAGCAGCCTTTCGTCCGACGAAAACGTGTTCGCGGCCAAGTGGAGCACCGCCACCCAGGCCTGGGCTTGGCTCGTGAGCGGCGGCGGCACCGGCACCGATCAGGCGCTGGGCATCGCCGTGAGTGGCACGAGCGTGTACGTGACGGGCTATTTCACCAATTCCAGCGGCGACGCCAACAGCGTCCGCTTCGGCACCACGGTGCTGGCCGGCGCCAGCGCCACGGTCAGCACCGATGCCTTCCTGCTCAAATACACCGACAACGGCACCTCGGCCACGCTCGGCTGGACGGCCACGGGCGGCGGCACCAGCGACGACCGCGCGACGGGCGTGGCCGCCAACGGCCTGAGCGTGTACGTGGCGGGCTACTTCACCAATTCCAGCAGCGATGCCAACAGCGTCCGGTTCGGCACCACCGTGCTGGCCGGTACCAGTGCGGGCGCCAGCCTGGATGCCTTCCTGGTCAAGTTCACCGACAACGGCGCCTTCGCCACGCTGCCCTGGACCGCCGTGGGCGGCGGCACCGGCAGCGACCGGGCGTTGGGCCTGGCCGTGAGCGGCACCATCGTGTACCTGACGGGGGCTTCCGCCAGTACTATTGCCAATACCTCCAATGTGCGGTTCAGCGGCAACGCCGTGCCGGGTGCTTCCAGCACCGGCTCCGATGATGCGTTTCTGGTGCGCTACACCGATGCCGGCGCTTCGGCCACCTACAACTGGGGCGTGACCGGCGGCGGCACCAGCACCGACTGGGGCCAGGGCGTGGCCGTGAGCGGCACGAGCGTGTACGTGACGGGATTCGTGGGCGGCAATTCGACCAATATCACGAGCATCCGCTTCGGCGGGACGCTCGTGCCGGGTGCCAGTACCAGCAACTCCAACGATATGTTTCTGGCCCGCTACACCGACAACAACAACAATTCGGCTACCTATAACTGGGCCGTGACCGGCGGTGGCAAGCGCGCGGATGTCGGCAGCGGCGTAGCCGTGAGCGGCACGAGCGTGTACGTGACGGGTACGTATCAGAACAATGACACCAATACCAGCACCGTCCAGTTCGGCGGTACGACCCTCAACGGCGTCTCGACCAGTAGTCTCAACGACGTATTCGTGGCGCGGTACACGGCCTCGGGCACGGCGGCTCCCCTCGACTGGGCGGTCGCCGGCGGCGGGCGCGACGCGGACCTCGGGATGTGCGTAGCCGTGAATGGGTTGGGCGTGTACGTCGGGGGCGGCACCGGGGCACCATATCCGTCAGGGTCGGAGCTGGATATCGGCGCGGTGCTGGGCACCAAAGGGCTGAGTGGCAGCACGGGCTTCGTAGGGCAGCTGACGGCAGCTACCGGCGCCTGCCAGACCATCATCGGGAGCCGCAGCGGCGATGCCGCGCTGGTGCGCTCGACGGCCGTCAACGCCGCCGGCGACGTGCTGGTGGCGGGTACGTTCGTCGGGGAATCCACCTTCGGCACCACCCGGCTGACCAGCGCCGGCCAGGAAGACATCTTCGTGGCCAAATGGAGTACGGCGAGCCAAAGCTGGGCGTGGGCCGTGCGCGGCGGCGGCTCCTACTCCGACTACGCCTATGAGGTGCGGGTCAGCGGCCCGAACGTGTACGTAACGGGCCACTTCTACAACAACAGCAGCGATACCTACGCCGTCCGGTTCGGGGGCGTGGCGCTGCCCGGCGCCAGCGCCACCCCCAGCGACGACGTATTTCTGGCCAAATACACCGACAACGGCGCTTCCGCGAGTTTCGGCTGGGCCGTGGCCGGGGGCGGCACGGGGTCCGACGTCGCCCTGGGGCTGGACGTGAACGGCGCGAACCTCTACCTCTGCGGCCGCATCAACAACAACGCCGCCGACGCCAACGCCGTCCGGTTCGGGGGGGTGGCCCTGCCGGGCACCAGCACGGGCACGGCCGGCGACGCTATTCTCGTCGCCAAGTACGTCGATAACGGCGCGTCGGCGTCCTACGGCTGGGCCATCGCCAACAGCACGGGCGGCGGGCAGGTCATCACCGTCAGCGGCAACGCGGTGTACGTCGGCGGCAATGCCTCCGGCACCTACGCGGGGGTGCCCGTATCAAATGGGTTCATCGCCAAGCACGTCGATAACGGGACGACGGCCTCGTTTGGGTGGGCCGTAACGTCGTCCGGCCGATTCATATTCGGGCTGTCGGTCGTTGGCACGAGCGTGTATGCGTCGGGGGGATTTTCCGGTTCTTCTATCGCCAAATTCACCGACAATGGTACTTCCGTCACCCAGCGCTGGGGCTGGACGGGTGTGCCCGGCAATTCGCCCTACGGCATCAGCGCGCGCGGCACGAGCGTGTACGTGACGGGCGACAATGGCGTGTACGTGGCCAAGTTTAACGACAACGGCGCGTCGTCCACCCAGCGCTGGGTAGCCACTACCGCCGACGGTGCCTGGTACGGCACCTCGCTGGACTTGCGCGGCACGATGGCCTACGTCGGGGGCTCGCTCTACATGCCCGCCACGTTCGGGGCCATCAGCGTCGCTGGCGCTGCGAGCAATAACCGCGCGTTCCTGGCGGGGCTGTTCGTGGATAACTACCCCACGGCGCTGGCCCTGAGCAGTACCACCATCGCCGAAAACACCGGCCCCAACTCCCCGGTGGGCACCCTGAGCACCACCGACCCCGACGCGGGCGACACCTTCACCTACACCCTGGTGAGCGGCGCGGGCAGCACCGACAACGCCGCCTTCACCATCGCCAACGGCAACGAACTGCGGATCGTCGCCTCGCCCGACTTCGAGACGAAAAGCAGCTACGCCATCCGGGTGCGCGTGGGCGACAACGACGACCTGGCCTACGAGGATACCTTCACCATCAGCGTCACCAACGTCAACGAAGCGCCCACGGCGCTGGCCCTGAGCAATAGTGTCGTGGCCGAAAACACCGGCGTCAATGCGGTAGTAGGCACCCTGAGCACCACCGACCCCGACGCCGCCGACATCTTCACCTACACCCTGGTGAGCGGCGCCGGCAGCACCGATAACGCGCTGGTGAATATCAGCGGCAATCAGGTGCGCCTCACCGCCTCGCCCGACTACGAAGCGCAGAGCAGCTACGCCATCCGGGTGCTCGCCACCGATGCGGGCGGCCTATGGGTCGAGCAAACCTTCACGATCACCGTCACCAACGTGGTCGAGACGCCCACCCTCACGGGCCTCTCGCCCACCAGCGGCCCCGTCGGGGCCACCGTCACGCTCACGGGCACCTTCTTTCAGGGCGCCGGCCCCGTGACGGTAAGCTTCAACGGCACCGTCGCCACCAGCCTGAGCGTGACCTCCGCCACCAGCCTGACCGTGACCGTGCCGGCCGGCGCGACCAGCGGCCCCGTGACCGTCACCGTGGCCGATGGCACCTCCACGGGACTGACCTTCACGGTCATTCCGCCGCCTACGCTTACGGCCCTCAGCCCCGCCAGCGGCCCCGAGGGCACCGTGGTGACGCTCATGGGTACCAACCTCGGCGGGGCCACCGCCGTGACGTTCAATGGCACGGCCGCCGCCAGCTTCACGGTGGTCGATGCTACCACCATCCGCGCCACCGTGGCCGTGGGCACCATCACCGGCGGCGCCAGCGTGACCACCGGCGGCGGCAGCGCCACCACGGGCGCCACCACCTTCACGGTGCTGCCCATTTTCAGCGGGCCGGCCAACCAGTGCCGGACGCTGACGCCCGTGACCAGCACCGGCTCGGGCGAGTGGCAGTGGCTGCTCGACGCGGCTACCGGCGAGCTGGTGGTGGGCCTCAACGACCAGGGCCACGCCCTGGGGCAGGTGGGCGGCGAGGTGTACCGCCACGTCGGCCCGGTGCGCGCCGACCCCAGCGGGCGCGAATTCCTGAACCGCAACTGGCACCTGACGGCGCTGAACGGCTTCGCCGGTCAGCAGGTACAGCTGCGGTTCTACGCCCTCAACAGCGAGTTCGCTGCCTACGTGGCTGCTAACGACAACGACGGCAACGACGCCTCCACCCTCACCGACCTGCGCCTGACGCAGTACGACGGCGCCAACGAAGACTGCGCGCTGGCCAACAATGCGTCGGCTTCGACTGCCACCTACCGGCTGGTAACGCCGGGCACCCCCCAGAGCCTGAGCGGTGCCGCTTGGTTTGGGCTGGAAGCGGCGGTGAGCAATCATTTCTCCGAGTTCTACGTCCACGGAGGCACGGAAGTCACGCTGCCGGTCACATTGGTCGCCTTCGAGGCCACGCGCACGGGCGGTGCGGTAGTTCACGTCAAGTGGCGCACGGCGCAGGAGCGGCAGAGCGCGGGCTTCGTGGTCGAGCGCTCGTCGGACGGCCGCACGTTCGGGCCGGTGAGTGAGCTGCTGGCGGGGGCGGGCACCAGCCTGACGTCGCACGAATACGCCTTCGCGGACGCGATGGCGCCGGCCGGGCAGCTCTACTACCGGCTGCGGCAGCAGGATACTGACGGCACGGCGCAGTACAGCGCCGTGGTGGCGGTGCGCGCCGCCGCAAAGGGTCGGCAAGCGTTGGCGCTGTGGCCCAACCCCGCGTCGGTGGACGGTGGGTCGGTGCGGGTGACGGGCTGACGGGTAAGCCGGCCGGTGACCCTGACCGACCTGACCGGCCGCCGCGTGGGCACGGCCGTGGCCGATGCGAGCGGCGTAGCCGAGGTATCGGTGCGTGGCCTGGCTGCGGGCGTGTACTCGGTACGTACCCCCGATGGCCTCACCGCGCGGCTGGTGGTGGAGTAAATACGTCGCGTTACTTCAGCGCGAGCAAAGGCTGAAAAGGCGCTTCAGTAGTCCCGAAAGGCTACCCGATTCCGGCCGGCCGGCTGTGAGTAGATGAAAAGTGCATGCGGGGGAAGTATTCTCCCGCGTGGCAGAGAAAGGTTGGGCGCACTGCGCCCGACCTTTTTTGCGTGGGTTAGCGGGTAGCTTGGCGCAGTTTGCTCGCTAGCGCAACTATGAAGTCCTAGGGAGTAGGGAGGGCGTAGAGCCCTTCATCTCGGCTTCGATCTCAAAATACTCCGCTTCGTGCTCAATTTTTTGTGTCGGCCCGCGCGGGCGGCGAACTTTGTTTGCTCGCTGCTGTCAGCCTTCCTGTGCACGCCCCTTTATGCTTTATCGCATTCCCGAATGACCATTCTGCCCGCTGATATGGGGCGCTTCGCCCAGGTGCTGATTGACGTCACGCCGGCGGCCCCCGCGTCGGTGGCGGGGCGGGAGCGCCGCCACCGGACGCTGCGTGATCTGCACCAGGTGTTCGCCGATGCCGTGCCACTCACCGACTGCATATTCGGCGTTCTGCGGGCGCCGCTGTTGGGCTTTCGGTCGGGTACCCCGATCGTTACGTTTACGCGGCAGGCCGCCCGCTACCTCGCCGTCTTCAATGACTACGAAGTGGTGGCCGACGCGTGGCGCCCGGCCGGCGCGGCGTGGGTTGGCGCTAACCCCTTCGCTTGGGGGCTGGCGCGGTAGAGTTAGTGAGGTAGTTGGTGAGCTACCACAGTTCTTTTGGTGGTCGAGTAGGGGCAGGGCCACCCTAAAAGCGGATAACGATTCATAACCAAATGCTGAGAAAAGCAGGCCGCCTTGCGACTAGGTTTTTTAGGTAAAGCATTGGATGTAGCGCGGGGCGCTGGCTCGCGAGCCAGCGCCCCGCGCTTTCAGGTTGTGAACAGCAAGTATGTTTTACTCGCTTCGCCCGTTCCGCGCGGAATCAAGGCCCGCGCCCCGCGCTACATCCCGCGCTACGTTGCTCGTCGCGGGCCAGCGCTCCACCTTCGCCGGAAAGCCAGCGCAACGGCTTGTTTTATTCAACCCTCTGCGTACCTTTGCACTCCCGTTGCCAAAATCCTGGCGGCGGGGTGTGTTTTTACGGGCGTAGTTCAAGGGTAGAATAGAGGTCTCCAAAACCTTTGATGGGAGTTCGAATCTCTCCGCCCGTGCGTTTTCTCTTTCTTCTGACCGGCCGCCCGCGCGGCTTCCCTTTCCAATGGAACAGTTGTCGCTTTTCTTCAAAGAAACTTTCGACGAGGTCCGCTACCGCGTGACCTGGCCGACGTTCTCGGAGCTACAGAAAAGCTCAGCCATGGTGCTGGCCGGGTCGATCATCTTCGCCATCGTGGTGGGGATTATGGACTACGCGTTCGACTTCGGCCTGACTGCTTTCTACGCCCAGTTCTAACGGGTTTCGGCTTCCGGCCGCCTACGCGGCAACTCGAAACTGAAAACTCGTAACTCGAAACTCCAAAAGAGCCGTGGCTGATTTGAAATGGTATGTCGTGCGCGCGGTGAGCGGGCAGGAGAAAAAAGCGAAGCAATACCTGGAAACGGAGATTGCCCGCCAGAAATTTGATGAGTGGGTGCCGCAGATTCTCATTCCCGCCGAGAAGGTGTTTGAGATGCGTAACGGCAAGAAGCGGGTGCGCGAGCGCTCGTTCTTTCCCGGCTACATCCTCATCGAAGCCGACCTGAGCCACGGCGAGCTCGAGCACACGATTCTGAGCATTCCCGGCGTCATTGGCTTCCTGGGGTCCGACGAAGGCAAGGACAAGAACCGCAAGCCCGTGCCGCTCCGCCTCGCCGAGGTGAACCGGATTCTGGGCAAGCTCGACGAGAGTGAAGCCGAAGACGCTTCGCTGGCAGTGCCGTTCGTGCTCGGCGAGCGCGTGAAGGTGATGGATGGCCCGTTCAAGACCTTTTCGGGCACCGTCCGCGAAATCTTCGACGAGCGCAAGCGCCTGAATGTGGTCGTGTCGATCTTCGGCCGCGAGACGCCCGTGGAGCTCAACTACACGCAGGTCGAGAAGGATACGGACGTTGAGGCGGCGAAGCCCACGGTCAAGAAATAAGCGCTGACTCGGCGACGAGCTTAGGGCACTAACCTATAGTTTTTTCCATCGTCCGGTAGCCCCGGCCGATGTCATTTTATCTTCCAATGGCCAAAGAAATCAGAGGATACCTGAAAATTCAGGTAAAGGGAGGCTCCGCGAACCCCGCGCCGCCGATTGGACCTGCACTCGGCTCAAAGGGCTTGAATATCATGGAATTCTGCAAGCAGTTCAATGCTCGCACCCAGGATAAAGCCGGGCAAGTGCTTCCCGTACTGATCACGATGTACACGGACAAGTCGTTCGATTTCGTGATCAAAACTCCACCGGCGCCGGTGCTGCTCAAAGAAGCCGCTAAGCTGACGTCGGGCTCCAAGGAGCCGAACCGCATCAAAGTCGGCGCGGTGTCGTGGGATCAGGTTCGCACCATCGCGGAGCTGAAGATGGTCGACCTCAATGCCTTCACCGTCGAAGCGGCGATGAAGCAGGTGGCCGGCACGGCACGCTCGATGGGCATCACAGTTTCGGGCACGGCGCCCTTCAGCAACGACTAACCCCCAGCACTGACAATGGCAAAGCTGACCAAAAAGCGCAAACTCGCGCTCGCCAAGGTTGACCAGACCAAGCAGTACACCCTCGCGGAAGCGGCGGCGCTGGTTAAGGAAGTCACCTACACGAAATTCGACTCGTCGGTGGACATCGATGTCCGCCTGGGCGTCGATCCCCGCAAAGCCGACCAGATGGTGCGCGGCGTCGCCACGCTGCCGCACGGCACGGGTAAGACGATCCGCGTGCTCGCCCTCGTGACGCCCGACAAGGAGGAAGAGGCCCGCGCGGCCGGCGCCGACTATGTGGGCCTCGATGAGTACATCCAGAAGATCGAGAAGGGCTGGGTCGACGTCGACGTCATCATCACGATGCCGTCGGTGATGGCCAAAGTCGGCCGTCTCGGCCGGATCCTCGGCCCGCGCAACCTGATGCCAAACCCGAAATCGGGGACGGTAACTGCCGACGTGGCGAAAGCCGTGAAGGAAGTGAAAGCAGGTAAGATCGACTTCAAAGTCGACAAGACCGGCATCATCCACACCAGCATTGGCAAGGTATCGTTCTCGCCCGACAAGATCGCCGAGAATGCCGCTGAAGTTATCAACACGCTGCTGCGCCTGAAGCCGTCGTCGTCGAAAGGCACGTACGTGCGGAGCATTACGATCTCCTCGACGATGAGCCCGGCCGTGCCGGTGGATCCTAGCCAAACGAAAGCCTAAGCAGTAGCAGACAGATGATCCGTACCGAAAAACAAGCGCTCATCGAGGAGCTCAGCGACCGCTTCGCCCAGAACAGCTTCTTCTACATCGTCGACTCCTCCGGGATGTCGGTTGCCGCTATCAACGCTTTCCGCCGGTTGTGCTTCTCGCAGGGGATGCCCTTCAAGGTGTACAAGAACACGCTCATCCGCAAAGCGCTCGACCGTCTCGACGGCGATACCGCCGCGATGGAGGTGGCGCTGAAAGGCCAGTCGGGGATCCTGTTCTCGAAAGAGTCGGGCGCCGCGCCAGCCAAGCTGCTCAAGCAGTACCACCGCACCCTGACGCTGAAGAAAGGCCAGATCGCCAAGCCCGTCCTCAAGGGCGCGTACTTGGACTCCGACCTCTACATTGGCGCGCAGAACCTCGACTCGCTGACCACCATCAAAGGCAAGCAGGAACTGCTCGGCGAGCTGATCGGCTTGCTGCAGTCGCCGGCCAAGAATGTTATCAGCGCGCTGCAAAGCGGCGGCAACAAGCTGGCGGGTATCCTCAAGACGCTCTCCGAGAAGGAAGGCTAAGCGTTGTTGTGCGGACTTCAGTCCGCAGTTACAGCGGCCCCAACTGCATTTTCATTTTAACTGCGGACTGAAGTCCGCACAACTTTAACCCCCCAACCAACAACATGGCAGATTTGAAAGCCTTCGCCGAGCAGCTCGTAAACCTGACGGTGAAAGAAGTGAATGAGCTGGCGACGATCCTGAAGGATGAGTACGGCATCGAGCCGGCTGCTGCTGCTCCCGTGATGATGTCCGGCGGTGGCGCTGGCGCGGGCGACGCTCCGGCGGCCGCTGAGGAGAAGACCTCGTTCGACGTGGTGCTGAAGTCGGCTGGTGCCGCGAAGCTCGCCGTGGTGAAGCTCGTGAAAGAGCTGACCGGCCTGGGCCTGAAAGAAGCCAAGGAAGTGGTTGACGCCGCTCCGAAAGCCATCAAAGAAGGCGTGACGAAAGACGAAGCCGAGTCGCTCAAGAAAGCCCTCGAAGAAGCTGGCGCCGAAGTCGAGCTTAAGTAGTGGCGGGCGCCTTGCGCGCCTTCCCTGCTCGATCTCGCTCGCTGACTATCTGCTTCAGCTAACGGATCAGACCGGGCCCCGCGGGCCCGGTCTTTTCCTGTTTGTACGGAAAGCGCCCCGTTGGTTGCGTGCAGCGCAACAAAGTGCAACACTCGCTCCGGCTTGGTTGTTAGGCGTTACTTACCCGGTTCACAAAGACCCCAGTTCCCACTCTTTAACGCGCAAGTCCATTGGCTAAGGAAAAAACCAGCGCCGTCGCCGCTACTACCGCTACCCTTCGTCGGGTGGCCGCGCCGACGACCGGTCGGGTCAATTTTGCTTCTATCAGACAAGTCATCGACTACCCGGACTTCTTAGATGTTCAGGTTAAGTCGTTCCGGGATTTCTTCCAGCTGGAGACGCCAGCCGAAAACCGGACGGACGAAGGGCTGTTTAAGGTATTCGCCGAAAACTTTCCTATTTCTGACTCCCGCGAAAACTTCGTGCTGGAGTTTATTGACTATCACGTCGACCCGCCCAAGTACTCCGTTGACGAGTGCATTGACCGCGGGCTCACTTATTCAGTACCCCTTAAGGCGAAGCTTCGCCTGATCTGTAACGACGACGACAACGAGGATTTCGAAACCATCGAGCAGGAAGTGTTCCTCGGGAACATTCCGTACATGACGGAGAAAGGCTCGTTCGTGATCAACGGTGCTGAGCGCGTGATCGTCTCGCAGCTTCACCGCTCGCCGGGCGTGTTTTTCGCCCAGAGCAAGCACACCAACGGCACCAAGCTGTACTCGGCCCGCATCATCCCGTTCAAGGGATCGTGGATCGAGTTCGCGACGGACGTCAACAACGTGATGTACGCGTACATCGACCGTAAGAAGAAATTCCCGGTTACCACGTTGCTCCGTGCCATCGGCTACGGTGCCGATAAAGACATCCTCGACCTGTTCGGCCTGAGCGAAGAGCTTAAAGCCAACCGCAAGGAGCTGAAAAAGGCCGTAGGCCGCAAGCTCGCCGCGCGGGTGCTCCGTACGTGGACGGAAGATTTCGCCGACGAGGATTCGGGCGAAGTCGTTTCGATTCAGCGCAACGAAGTTGTGCTCGAGCGCGATTCCGTGCTCACCGAGGCCGACATTGACATCATCGTGGACGCCGGCGTAGGCTCCGTTATCCTGCACAAGGAGAACATCAACTCCGCCGACTATACCATCATCTATAACACGCTGCAGAAGGACTCGTCGAACTCCGAAAAGGAGGCCGTCGAAACCATCTACCGCCAGCTCCGCAACACGGAGGCGCCCGACGAGGAAACCGCCCGCGACATCATCCAGAAGCTCTTCTTCTCGGATAAGCGCTACGACCTCGGCGAAGTAGGCCGCTACCGGATCAACAAGAAGCTCGGCCTTCAGCACAACTGGGAGGCGCGCGTCCTCACGAACGAGGACATCGTCCTGATCGTGAAGTACCTGATCGGTCTGATCAACTCGCGCGCCGTGGTCGATGACATCGACCACTTGAGCAACCGCCGCGTCCGCACGGTGGGTGAGCAGCTGTACTCGCAGTTCGGCGTGGGCCTGGCCCGGATGGCGCGTACCATCAAGGAGCGCATGAACGTGCGCGACAACGAGGACTTCAAGCCCGTTGACCTGATCAACGCCCGGACGCTGTCTTCGGTGATCAACTCTTTCTTCGGGACCAACCAGCTCTCGCAGTTTATGGACCAGACGAACCCGCTCGCCGAAGTGACGCACAAGCGTCGCGTCTCGGCGCTCGGGCCGGGCGGTCTGAGCCGCGAGCGCGCTGGTTTCGAGGTGCGCGACGTGCACTACACCCATTACGGGCGGCTGTGCACGATCGAAACCCCGGAGGGACCGAACATTGGTCTGATCTCGTCGATGTGCGTGCACGCCCGCGTCAACGCGATGGGTTTCATCGAGACGCCCTACCGCAAGGTCGCCAATGGCAAAGCGTCGGATGATATCATCTACCTGACGGCCGAAGAGGAGGACACCCACCACATCGCGCAGGCCAACGCCCTCATCGAGGACGACGGCACGATGACGAGCGATCGGGTGAAGGGCCGCTTCGAAGGCGACTTCCCCGTGGTGCCGCCGTCAGAGTATACCTACATGGACGTGGCGCCCAACCAGATCGTATCGGTTGCTGCCTCGCTGATTCCATTTCTGGAGCACGACGATGCTAACCGCGCCCTGATGGGCTCGAACATGCAGCGTCAGGCCGTGCCGCTGTTGCGCGCCGAAGCGCCAATCGTGGGTACCGGCCTCGAAGGCCGCGCCGCCCTTGACTCGCGCGCCCTCGTGGTAGCCGAAGGCGATGGCGTAGTGGAATTCGTGGATGCTAACCGCATCATCGTCCGCTACGATCTCTCGCCGGAGGAACTGCTGACGACGTTCGACGCCGAGCGCGTGACGTACAGTCTCGTCAAGTTCCGCCGCACGAACCAGGATACGTGCATGAACCTGTCGCCAACGGTCAAGAAGGGCGAGCGGGTCACGCTCGGCCAGCCAATGTGCGAAGGCTACTCGACGGAAGCCGGGGAGCTGGCGCTGGGTCGCAACCTGCTGGTGGCATTTATGCCGTGGCAGGGCTACAACTTCGAGGATGCCATCGTGATTTCGGAGCGCGTCGTACGCGACGATATTTTCACCTCGATTCACATTGAGGAGTTTGAGCTGGAAGTGCGCGAGACCAAGCGCGGCGAAGAAGAGCTAACGTCGGAAATCCCGAACGTGAGCGAAGAAGCCGTCCGCAACCTCGACGAGAACGGCATCGTCCGCCCGGGCGCGGAGGTGAAGGAAGGCGACATTCTGGTGGGCAAGATCACGCCCAAGGGCGAGACCGACCCGACGCCGGAAGAGAAGCTGCTCCGCGCCATCTTCGGCGACAAGGCCGGCGACGTGAAGGATGCCTCGATGAAAGCGCCACCGTCGCTGCAAGGCGTGGTGATCTCGACGAAGCTCTTCTCGCGGCCGCGCAAGGACCAGAACCTGCGCGCCAAGAGCAAGAAGGAAGTTGAGGTGCTGAAAGGCAAGTATGCCGACGAGCTCAAAGTCATCAAGCAGGTGATGGTCGACAAAGTCGTGCAACTGCTCGACGGCCGCACCTCGCAGGGCATCAAGCACAAGTTCGGCGACGATCTGGTCGCGAAGGGTACGAAGCTTTCGAAGAAGATCCTCACCGAGGCGCTCTTCCCCGCGAAGAACCCTTACAAGGACGAGAGCAACTACGCCGTGCCCGAAGAGGTGAACCTGTTCAAGGATCTCATCCTCGAAGGCTGGACGGCCGATGCGGCTGTCAACCGCCAGGTGATGTCGTTGGTGAAGAACTACGCTAAGCGCCGCAACATCGTGACGGCCCGCTTCAAGCGCGACCGCTTCACGCTGGAAGTCGGTGACGAGCTACCCGCCGGCATCGTGCAGATGGCCAAAGTCTACATCGCCAAGAAGCGCAAGCTGAAAGTCGGTGACAAGATGGCCGGTCGCCACGGCAACAAAGGCGTGGTGGCGCGTATCGTCCGCGAGGAGGATATGCCGTTCCTCGAAGATGGCACCCCAATGGACATCGTGCTCAACCCGCTTGGCGTACCGAGCCGGATGAACATCGGGCAGATCTACGAGACGGTGCTCGGCTGGGCCGGCCGCCGCCTCGGCCGCAAGTACGCGACGCCGATCTTCGACGGAGCCACGGAAGAGCAGGTATCGGCCGAGCTCGCGGAAGCGGGCCTGCCGGTGTTTGGCCGTACGTACCTCTACGATGGCTTGAGCGGCGACCGCTTCGACCAGCCCGTGACCGTCGGCATTATCTATATGCTAAAGCTTGGTCACTTGGTCGATGATAAGATGCACGCCCGTTCCATCGGGCCGTACTCGCTCATCACGCAGCAGCCGCTGGGTGGTAAGGCGCAGTTCGGTGGCCAGCGTTTTGGCGAGATGGAGGTTTGGGCGCTCGAAGCCTTCGGGGCATCGAACGTGTTGCAGGAAATCCTGACGATCAAGTCGGACGATGTGGTTGGCCGCGCGAAAGCCTACGAGGCAATCGTGAAGGGCGACGTGTTGCCGAAGCCGAATATCCCTGAGTCGTTCAACGTGCTTATCCACGAGCTGCGTGGTCTGGCCCTGGAAATTGCTCTCACCTAGGACGTTTTGAGTTTTGAGTTTCGGGTTTTGATTCAGTGATGATTCAAGGCTCGGAACTCAGAACAACTCGAAACTCAAAACTCGAAACTAGAAACTTAAGAAATGGAGCTTACCAAAAACCGGAGAACCATTCTGGACTTCTCGAAGGTAACGATCTCGCTCGCGTCGCCGGAAACGGTGCTCGGCTGGTCGAAAGGGGAAGTCGTCAAGCCCGAAACCATCAACTACCGGACGTACAAGCCCGAAATGGGCGGGTTGTTCTGCGAGCGGATCTTCGGCCCGGTCAAAGACTGGGAGTGCCACTGCGGCAAGTACAAGCGCATTCGCTACAAGGATATCATCTGCGACCGTTGCGGCGTGGAAGTGACGGAGAAGAAGGTTCGCCGCGAGCGGATGGGCCACATCGAGCTGGTGGTGCCGGTGGCGCACATCTGGTACTTTAAGTCGCTGCCGAACAAGATCGGCTACTTGCTGGGCCTCTCTTCCAAGAAGCTCGACCAGGTCATCTACTACGAGCGCTTCGTGGTCGTGCAGCCGGGCGCATTGGCCGAATCCGGCGTGATGCAGCTCGACTTCCTCACGGAAGAAGAGTACCTCGACTTGCTCGAGAAGCTGCCGCGCGAAAACCAGATGCTCCCCAACGATGACCCGAACAAGTTCATCGCCAAGATGGGCGCCGACGCGCTGCACATGCTGCTCGAGCGCACCAAGCTCGACGAGCTGAGCTACTCGCTGCGCAACTCGGCCTCCACGGAGACGAGCCAGCAGCGGAAAGCCGACGCGCTGAAGCGCCTACGTGTGGTGGAAGCCTTCCGCGACGCCGCCGCCCGGGGGGTCTCGAACCGCCCGGAGTGGATGATCATCAAGATGGTGCCCGTCATTCCGCCCGAGCTGCGCCCACTGGTGCCGTTGGACGGTGGTCGTTTCGCGACTTCCGACTTGAACGACCTGTACCGACGCGTCATCATCCGTAACAACCGCCTCAAGCGCCTGATCGAGATCAAGGCGCCGGAAGTGATTCTGCGGAACGAGAAGCGGATGTTGCAGGAAGCCGTTGATTCGCTCTTCGACAACTCGCGCAAGGTGAACGCCGTGCGCGCCGAAGGCAACCGCGCGCTGAAGTCGCTGTCCGACATGCTGAAAGGCAAGCAGGGCCGCTTCCGTCAGAACCTGCTCGGTAAGCGCGTCGACTACTCAGGCCGTTCGGTCATCGTGGTTGGCCCGGAGCTCAAGCTGCACGAGTGCGGCCTGCCGAAGAACATGGCGGCCGAGCTCTTCAAGCCGTTCATCATCCGGAAGCTCATCGAGCGCGGCATCGTGAAGACGGTGAAGTCGGCGAAGAAGATCGTCGACCGCAAGGACGCCGTGGTCTGGGACATTCTGGAGAACGTGCTGAAAGGCCACCCGGTGCTCCTCAACCGTGCGCCAACGCTTCACCGCTTGGGCATCCAGGCGTTCCAGCCCAAGCTGATTGAGGGCAAGGCCATCCAGCTGCACCCGCTCGTTTGTACGGCTTTCAACGCCGACTTCGACGGTGACCAGATGGCCGTGCACGTGCCACTCGGCCCGGCCGCCGTACTGGAAGCCTCGCTGTTGATGCTCGCGTCGCACAACATCCTGAACCCCGCCAACGGCGCACCGATCGCGGTACCGTCGCAGGACATGGTGCTCGGGCTGTACTACATGACGAAGGGTAAGTACTCGACCGAGACCGAAAAGATTGCCGGCGAAGGCATGACGTTCTACTCGCCCGAGGAGCTCATCATCGCCATCAACGAAGGCAAAGTCTCGAAGCAGGCCCTCATCAAGGTGCGCACCACGGTGCGCGAAGGCGAGGAGCTGAAGCTGAAAGTCATCGAAACCGTTGCCGGCCGGGTGCTCTTCAATCAGGTGGTGCCGAAAGAAGTCGGCTTCGTCGATGAGCTGCTCACCAAGAAGAAGCTGCAGGGCATCATCTCGATGGTGTTCAAGCAGGTCGGGATGGCGCGCACCGCGCTCTTCCTCGACGATATCAAGGGCCTCGGCTTCCAGGCCGCCTTCAAAGGCGGCTTGTCGATGGGTCTCGGCGATATCGTGATTCCGAAGGAGAAAGACATTCTGGTGGCTCAGGCTCGCGCCGACGTCGACGTCGTGACCCAGAACTACCAGATGGGTCTGATCACGGACAACGAGCGTTACAACCAGGTGATCGACATCTGGACGCGCATCAACAACCAGATCACCGAAACCCTGATGAAGCGTCTGGAAAACGACGACCAGGGCTTCAACTCGATCTATATGATGATGCACTCCGGGGCCCGTGGATCGCGTGAGCAGATTCGTCAGCTCGGTGGGATGCGCGGCCTGATGGCCAAGCCTCAGAAAAGCCTGCAAGGCTCGGTCGGGGAGATCATCGAGAACCCGATCCTGTCGAACTTCAAGGAAGGCCTCGACGTGTTGGAGTACTTCATCTCGACCCACGGTGCGCGGAAAGGTCTGGCCGATACGGCCCTCAAGACGGCTGACGCCGGCTACCTGACCCGTCGTCTGGTGGACGTCTCGCAGGACGTGATCGTCAACGAGCCCGACTGCGGTACGCTGCGCGGCACCGAGACCTTTGCCCTGAAGGACAACGAGGACATCGTGGAATCGCTGACCGACCGGATTCTCGGCCGGGTAGCCGTGCAGGATGTGTACGATCCGCTGACCGACGAGCTCATCGTGCCAGCCGGCGCGGAGATCACGGAGGAAATCACGCGCCGGATCGAGGAAACGGCAATCGAATCGGTGGAAATCCGCTCGGTGCTGACCTGCGAAACCAAGCGCGGTATCTGCGCCAAGTGCTACGGCCGCAACCTGAGCACCGGTCGCATGGTGCAGAAGGGCGAAGCCGTCGGCGTTATCGCGGCGCAATCTATCGGGGAGCCGGGCACCCAGCTGACGCTGCGCACCTTCCACGTGGGCGGTACGGCCTCGAACATCGCGGTGGAAGCCGCTATCAAGGCCAAGTTCGACGGCATCGTGCGTCTCGAAGACGTGCGGACCGTGAGCGGTCAGCGCGACAACGAAGGCGTAGAGGTAGTGATGAGCCGCCAGGGCGAAGTGCAGGTCACGGATGCCTCGGGCCGCGTACTCACGACCAACAACTTGCCTTACGGCGCTTCGCTGCTCGTCCAGGACGGTCAGCAGATTACGAAAGGCCAGGAGCTCTGCCGCTGGGACCCTTACAACGCCGTTATTCTCTCGGAATCCGACGGTCTGGTGAAGTTCGAATCCATCATTGAAGGCATCACCTTCCGTGAGGAATCCGACGAGCAGACGGGCTACCGCGAGAAAGTCATCATCGAGACGAAGGACAAGGCGCACAACCCGTCGATCCGCGTCGGCGAGCGTACGCTGAGCATCCCCGTGGGGGCTCACCTCAACGTCAACGACGAGGAGAGCGTCAAGGCCGGCCAGATTCTGGTGAAGATTCCGCGCGCGATTGGCAAAACCCGTGACATTACGGGTGGTCTGCCGCGCGTAACGGAGCTTTTCGAAGCCCGGAACCCCTCGAACCCGGCCGTCGTGTCGGAAATCGACGGCGTGGTGACCTACGGTGGCATCAAGCGGGGTAACCGCGAGGTGTACGTGGAAGCCAAAGACGGCGCGAAGAAGAAGTACATGGTGCCGCTCTCGAAGCACATCCTCGTGCAGGATGGCGACTTCGTCAAAGCCGGTGATCCGCTCTCCGACGGCGCCATCACGCCTTCTGATATCCTGAATATCAAAGGCCCTGGCGCGGTGCAGGAATACCTCGTCAACGAGATTCAGGAAGTGTACCGCTTGCAGGGCGTGAAGATCAACGACAAGCACATCGAGGTGATCGTTCGTCAGATGATGCAGAAGGTGATCATCATCGATCCGGGCGATACCCAGTTCCTCGAGCACCAGTCGATCGACAAGGTGAGCGTGATGGAAGAGAACGACACCATCATCGATATGAAGGTGGTGGTGGAGCCCGGTGATTCGACCGAAGTGAAAGCCGGTCAGATCATCACGGCCCGGAAGCTGCGCGACGAGAACTCGTCGCTCCGCCGCCGTGACCTGCGCCTCGCCACCGTGCGCGACGCCCAGCCTGCCGTGGCTCGTGCTACCTTGCAAGGCATTACGCAGGCCTCGCTCGGCACGCAGTCGTTCATCTCGGCTGCGTCGTTCCAGGAGACTACCAAGGTGCTCTCCGAAGCCGCTATCCGCGGTAAGTCCGACGAGCTGCTCGGCTTGAAGGAGAACGTGATCGTCGGTCACCTGATCCCGGCCGGTACGGGTCTGCGCGAGTACACGCGTCAGATCGTGATGTCGAAGGAGGACTACGCGCAGGTAGAGGCCGGCAAGGCCGCTGCCGAAGCCCGCGAAGCGGCGATGCGCCCGGCGCCAACGCCGTCGCGCTCGCGCCGTGAGTCAGTAGAGAAGTAAGCGGTAAGCTGCTTGTCAGAAACGGGCGGGAGTCGACGCGAGTCAGCTCCCGCCCGTTTTCGTTTTACCTTCGGCAGGTGATCGCCGACCACCGAATTCTGATCAACATCATGCAAAATCCAAAGAACGACCGTAGCCAATCCCAGCCGGGATCGCCGGAAGACCAGATTAACATCGAGCTTTCCGAAGAAATAGCCGAGGGCGAGTACGCTAACCTAGCGATGATTGCCCACTCGTCTTCCGAGTTCGTCATCGACTTCATTCGGCTGATGCCCGGCTTGCCCAAAGCCAAAGTGAAAGCCCGCGTCGTGCTCACGCCCGAGCACGCCAAGCGTTTGCTCGCCGCGCTGGCCGACAACATCAATAAATTTGAGAACCACTACGGTCCCATCAAGCAGGTGTCGGACGGGCCGGCGTTTCCGATGAATTTCGGGGGTACGATGGGCGAAGC
>JBKJUQ010000285.1:0-1730 GCA_046590685.1 Hymenobacteraceae bacterium | reverse complement strand
GTCGCAGACATTGCAAAGCACTTCCACGCGGGTCATACCGTAGCTCTCGTCTTTGATGTACTTCAGCGCGTCTTCCGTGACGGCCTCGGTGAACGACGGCCAGCCGGTGCCCGACTCAAACTTGGTGCGGGAGTCGTAGAGCGGCGTGCCACAGCACACGCAGGCGTAGAGGCCGGCTTCGTGCGCCTCGCAGTACTCGCCGGTGAAGGCGCGCTCGGTGCCGTGCTCGCGCGTGACGTGAAACTGTTGGGGCGTGAGTTGCGCCTTCCATTCTTCCTTGGTTTTCTCGACCCGGCGCGGCGGCGCGGGGGCACCGTTGGTAGCGAGGCGGAGGATATCGGTCCAGGTTTGCATAAAAAAAGGCGGCGCTAGGGGCGCCGCCTGTACTAAACGGGGTGGGGGGAAGGGATGTTCGACCGGCCGCGGGCTCAGTCGCGCCGACGCACCGGGGACGACTGGTTATCAACCGAGATCGGCAAGCCCGTCGGCTGATTGGAGCTCGGAATGTGGTGGCGGTGCTTGCCTTTCCCAAAGAAGTTCTTCCGGGGAGCCTGTATGGCGGCGGCGAGCCGGCGAGCCTGCAAATCGCGGATGGCTTGCTGACGGGCTAGCTCCTGGTGCGGGTCGAGGCTGGGAGCCAGTAACGAAAAGGTGGTGGTAGTAGCCGATTGCGCGTACGCGGGAGCGGCTGCGGCCAGAAAAAGGCCGAGGAGGAAGGTGGTGGTTTTCACGAAGATTATGGGAGGACAGGGTAGGTGCAGAGATACACGAAAGCGGCCTCGATAGTTGCAATGCGCTATAAATCAGCTAATAGGAAATAAGATTTGACGAGTGCCGCAACCCGAGTTCCAGTTGCCGCGCCGTGCGACCTTTGTGGAGAGAGCGGGCGGACCACTTTTCGCCAATTTTATTTCTTACTGATGATGCGAGGAGTGATTAAGTCAATAATTGTTGCGCTACTGCTGATGGTGGTGAGCTGGGAGGTTGCTGCTACTTCCACCGATAGCGTACGGCTACCCCCGCGGTGGCGGGTAGGAATAGTGGCGGGCACACTCATGCAGCGAATTGCTGCCGGGGAATTTCCGCTGTCACCGTCCGCCGAGCAACGCAGTTCGCCGGGAGTGCAAGCCGGGCTGGTTGGGCGGTGGGGAGCCAAAAACGGCATTTGGGGCTTACGTCTCGAAACTACCTACACTGCCGTCAGCCACCGCTGGCTCGATCCCGAAAATTCCACCGACCTGCGCTACCGCAGCAGCGTAATAGGCGTCGCGCCGCTTTTCGACCTCACGTTGCTCCGCTCCCGGCGGTTGCATCTGCTGGCAGGGGTGCAAGTCAATACTTACCTGTCAGGCTCGCGGGTGGTGGGTAAAGAGCTGATGGGGGCGCGTTTTGTCAATTTTGTCGATAATCAGTGGGTAACGATAGATTATGCCAACATCGACGATAAATTTCGGCCAGGCAATAAGTTTCGATCAATAATAGGTGCGGCTTGGGAAATTCACTCTCGGCTAGAAATCGGGTTGCGCGCTGAGCGGGGCGAAACAATGCGCCTACCGATTTTGAACATTCCGCTCCCTTCGCCGACCAGACCCTTCTCGACTAGGCCTCGCCAATCCGGTCGCCTTGTGGCCGCGCGCCTGGCCGTCACGTGGTGGCTGCGGTAACGCGCGCAACGCCACCTTTACGCTCACCAGTGCCCGTCTCCGCTACCTCCTTCCGCGAGTACCTCA